>JANMWB010000159.1:0-9181 GCA_031393705.1 Thermoleophilia bacterium
CGAGCGTCCGGACGTTGCGCTCGTCGGACTGGGCGAGAGCTCCGAGCACGCGCTGCAGTTGATCAGCGAGATCGTCCGAAACGCATTTTGTCCCGTGATCGCGCTGCTCGAAGCCTACGACTCCGAGTGGATCGATCACGCCGCAGAACGCGGCGTCTACGCCTACATCGTTGACACCAGGCCGGAGGAGCTGCAGAGCGCAATCGGCATCACGCTCCGTCGCTTTGCCGAGTTCCAGAGCGTGAACGGTGCGTTTGATCTCCGCAAGGCGGAGCTCGAACGCAGTGCCGAGCGCTCCCTCGCTCGCCGGCGGCAGTTGCTCGCGATTCACGACGGCGTCGTCCAGCAGCTCGCGGTCGCCCAGCTGGCTCTGGCGCTCGATCGCACCGCAGAAACTCACGAAAGCCTCGAGCTGGCGCTGGAGAACGCCCGCGCCGTGGTGAACCGTTCGCTCGAGGAGCTGCGCAGCGAGGGCGTGCCGCTCGACGCGCTGCTCAAGGACGCTGCACCGGCGTCATGAGCGGCACTGCTCGGCCCGACGTTCGGGTCCTGATCTGCGACGACTATGCGCCAATGCGCGAGTTGCTGCGATCGATCATCGAACTGCAGCCCGGCGTGGTCGTAGCCGGCGAAGCCGGTGACGGGTTCGAGGCAATCGCCGAAGCCTCACGCCTTCAGCCGGAGGTCATTCTGCTCGACCTCGCAATGCCGCGCAAAACCGGGCTCGAGGCGTTGCGGGAAATCAGACAAACCGCTCCCGACTCCAAAGTCGTCATCTTCTCCGGCTTCTCGATCTCCGCCATTGGCTCCGAGTTGCTCGAGCTCGGAGCAGTCTCCTATCTGCAAAAAGGCGCGAGCAGCGAGGCGATCATCGACGCGATCGAATCGGCGGCTCTGCACATGACGCCGGACACCGCACTGGCCGGCAAAAGCAGCTCGGGCGACTAGGAGTCGAGCTCGCCGGAGGCTGCGCCCTCGGCCTCGCGGCCGGCCCAGGTCGAACCTGAGGCGAGGTCTTCCTTGCGTCCTTCGAAGTCTTCCTGGTCGAAGGCGCGCTCCTCCGGCGTCATGCGCGACTCATCCTCCGCACGCTCGGTGGCGCGACGGTCTTCGCCCTTCGTCCATCTGCTGAAAAGATCCTTGAGTCCCATCGGCCTAGTCTACGCTCGGAGGGTGACCGAACGGCGCAGGCCCAAGGAGGATGAAGACGATCGCCCGCCGATCTGCCCCGCGTGCGGCGTCACCCAGGGGATGAAGGAGACGGGCGACGACGAGGTCGAGTTCGTCTGCCTCGAATGTGGCTTCAGCGATGCACGTCCGACGTAAGATCGCGAGATGACGGTCGAGGCGATTCACCTGGGCGCACCGCGCGTGCCAGAGCTCTGGGCGGTCGACTCGGTGGCGGCGGTGGCCGGCAAGGGGCTCGAAGGCGACCGTCACTACCACGAGGAGGGAGCGCCGCCCGGCCAGGCGATCACGCTCGTCGAGGCGGAAATCGTCGAGGAGGTCGGGCTCGCGGCAGGCGAGACGCGCCGTCAGGTGACGGTGCGCGGCATCAGGCTGAACGAGCTCGTCGGAAAGCGCTTCCGCGTCGGGGAGGTCGAGTGCTTCGGGGTCGAGCTCTGTGAGCCGTGCTCGCATCTCGAAGAAATGACACGGCCGGGGATGATCAAGGAGCTCGTCCATCGTGCTGGGATCAACGCCGACATCGTCACCGGCGGGACTATTCGCGTCGGTGACACGGTGACGGAGCTTTCGTAGAGCCTTTAGGCGTCTCTTAGAGACGGCTGTTAGAACATGAGGGTGCGGCGCCTCGTCTCATTGCTGGTCGCGACGGCCTTCGTCGCCGCGCTTGCCGCGAGCGGCGGGGCCGCGTCCGCTCGACGATTCGCGATCAACGATGGCGCCCAGAGCGTCAGCGCGAACTGGTCGGGGTACACGCTGCAGGATGCGAACGACGCCGGTCTCGAGTTCACGAGCGTCACGGGGACGTGGCGCGTGCCGGCGACGACGTGTGAGGGCGGGGCGACCGCGTCGGCGGCGTTCTGGGTCGGCCTCGGGGGTTCTTCGGACAATGCAAACGGTCTCGAGCAGACAGGTACCGGCGTCGATTGCGTGGGCGGGATCGCGCGGTACTACGCCTGGTACGAGATCCTCCCGGCCGCGGCGGTCGAGGTGCCGCTCAAGGTAAGGCCCGGTGACCAGATCACGACGTCGGTGAACGTCAACGGCACGACGGTGCTCGTCCAGATCAAGAACCGCACGCGCAAGACGAGCTTCACGCGTGCGCTGAGCGTTGCCGAGCCAGATCTCAGTTCGGCAGAGTGGATCGCTGAGGCTCCTTCGGACTGCGACCCCGGCGGATCGTGCACGGTCCTGCCGCTCGCGAACTTCGGCACCGTCAACTTCACGCGCGCTGCGACGATCGCCACCAGCCATCCCGGAACGATTACCGACGCGACGTGGGCGAACGTCGCGATCAAGCTCGTTCCGGAGACAGCGCGCTTCTTCGCCGCGCGGAGCGCTTCGTCGACCGCAGGCGCGACACCGGGCGCGTTGAGCGCCGACGGCCGGTCGTTCGCGGTCTCGTGGCTCGCGAACTCCGCACCGTAACGGTGCTGCCAGCGGGCCGAACTGGTGTCTGACCTCGTCGGTAAAGGACAACACCGGGGTCAGACCCGGGTGATGGCCAAAGGAGACGGTGTGGCCGCACAACCATGCGCCACGGCGCTTCGGCCATGCACCGGTCGCCTCGACTCGAAGGGCCACCACCGGGGTCAGACCCCTGAGGTGTCCAGACAGGCCATGAGATCCCCCTGTGGCCGCCTGGGCGAGATGCTTACGCCTGAGCGTTTTGGCTGCCGCCGACGAGCAGCGAGAAGCCGCCGTCAACGATCAGCGTTTGGCCGCGAACCATGTCCGCCTCCGCTGAGCAGAGGAACGCGACGGCGCCTGCGATGTCCTCGGGGGTGACCATGCGGCCGACCGGGTTCGCGGTGCCCGCGGCGAGCATCTCCTCGCGGTTCGGGAAGTGCTCGAGCGCGTCGGTGTCGACGACGCCGCCCGACACCGCGTTCACGCGGATGCGCGGCGCGAGCTCGACGGCGAGGTAGCGGACGAGCGCTTCGAGCGCTGCCTTCGACGTGCCGACGAGCGTGTAGTTGTCGAGCACGCGTTGCGCACCGAGCGACGAGATCGCGACGATCGACGACCCTTCGGACATCTGCGGCGCCGCGGCCTGCGCGAGTTGCAGAAGCGCGCGCGCGTTCGTGTTCATCGTCCAGTCCCAGTGCTTCTCCGTCGCGTCGAGCGCGGGGACGCTGACGCCGCTGGCCGCGTTGTGCACCAGCACGTCGAGCGGGCCGAGCGCAGCCACTTCCGCGAGCACGCGGTCGGAACCGATGTTCCCGCGCACGAGTGTGGGCTCAGCTCCGAGGGCGCGCAAGTCGTCGGCTGTCTGCTCGGCGGCGCTGTCGCTGCGGAAGTAGCCGATCGCCACGCGTACCGGTGTTCCAAGTGCAGCACCATCACGAGCGAGACGCAAAGCGATCGCGCGGCCGATCCCGCGGGAGCCACCCGAAACGAAGACGTTCATATGAGGTTTGACGTGAATTGAGGTGCTCGCGGGGATGGTTCAGACCAAGCAGGTCGTCCTGGTCGGGCGTAGGGCATAGCGGTGTCTACGTTCAAGCCCGACCAGGGCGAGATGCGCCGCGTATGAACCACCATCCGTGAGTGCCAGCAATTCACGTCAAGCCTCTTAACGACGTGGGAGCGGAGCGTCGGCGGTCGCGGACGACGGGATCTCGTCCCAGCCGAGACGTTCGGACGACTCGCGCGCGCCCTCGTCAGCCTTCGACGACGCATGGCCCAGCCGGTCGAGGCGCGCCATCTGCTCCTCGGCGTACTGCCGCACCGGGTTCGCTTCCGGAAGGTCGGCGACGAGCTCCTTGATGCGCGCTCTGATCTGGTAGGCGAAGTGGGGCGTCGCAGGCCCGACGAGGGCGTCGATGTCGTCGCGGGTGGGCTCGCGGTCCATGACGCCGAAGCGTAGATGATTGATCTAGGGTCGAGCGGTGCGGAGAGTAAGCCCGGTTGATCTGATGCTCTTCGGCACGGTGCTGCTCTGGGCCCTCAATACGACGGTCACGCGGTACGTGCTGACCCACGGCTGGCATCCGCTCGCCTACGCCACCATCCGGTACGGAGCGGCGACAGTCCTCTTCTGGGGATTTACGTATGCGCGGGAGGGCAGCTTTCGCATAGCGCTGCGCGACCTGCGCCTCGTCGTGCTCGCCGCGCTCTTCATCTTCTGCAACCAGATCATCTTCGTCTACGCGATCGACAAGACATCGGCGTCCACGGTCACACTCTTTCTCGGCGCGACGCCGATCTTCATCGGCGTGCTCGCGAGCATCGTCGGTCTGGAGCGAATGGGCCGCGGCTTTTGGATCGCGACGGCCGTTTCGCTCGTCGGAGTCGGGTTCGTCGCCTCCGGGTCGGGCGGCTTCTCCGGGCACCTCTTCGGTGACACGCTCGCACTTTTCACCGCCGCGACTTGGGCCGGCTATTCCGTGCTGATCACACCGCTCATGCGTCGCTACTCGCCGTTTCGCATCAGCTCGCTGGTGCTCCTGATCGGCTGGATCCCAATCGCGATCACGGGGTCGCGGCAGACGTTGGAACAGAACTTTCACTTCAGCGGCCTTGTCTGGCTCTGCTTCGCGTTCGCCGTCTTCGGGCCGCTGTTCCTGACGAACATCCTCTGGTTCACCGCGATCAGCCGGGTCGGGCCGTCACGCGCCTCGCTCTTCTCGAACATGCAGCCGATCTTCGGTGTCTTGTTCGCGCTCGTGCTCCTCGGGGAGCACCTGACGGTCTGGGAAGTGATCGGTGGCGTTGCGATTCTCGGGGCGGTGCTCCTCGAACGGTCTCGGCGGACGCTCCCGGAGCCGCCGGGTGATTAACCTGGTTAACCTTTCGAGGTGAGAGTCCGCGAACGTCTCGCACGACAGCCGCCCGGCTACAACTTCACGATCGGGCGCATCCTCGCGATCTACGCGGGGCTGATGGTGACGCTGCTCTTGGCGGCGCTCGACCAGACGATCGTCGCGACAGCGCTCCCGAGGATCGTCAGCGATCTCGGCGGGATCACGCAGTACTCGTGGGTGTTCACGGCCTACATGCTCACCTCGACGGTGACCGTGCCGTTGTACGGGAAGCTCGGCGACGTCTACGGTCGGAAGAATCTCTTCCTCTTTGCGATCGTTGTCTTCCTCGTGGGGTCTGCGCTCTGCGGTGCGGCGACCGACATGACACAGCTCGTCATCTTCCGCGCGGTTCAGGGGATCGGCGCCGGCGGGCTCTTCCCGCTGTCGCTCGCTGTGATCGGCAACATCGTGCCGCCGCGCGACCGCGGACGCTGGCAAGGGTTGATCGGCGCGGTCTTCGCGGCGTCGTCGATTCTCGGCCCCGCGGTCGGCGGGTTCATCGTCGACAACGCGAGCTGGCGGTGGGTGTTCCTCGTCAACCTGCCGGTCGGCGGGATCGCACTGGTGGTGATCTCGATCACGATGCCGCGCCGCACGCCCCAGACCGCGCAGCATCCGATCGACTGGCTCGGCGCCGGCGTGCTCGCCGCGGGCGTGGGCTCGCTGCTGATGGGGCTCGTCTGGGGTGGCAAGGACTACCCGTGGACGAGCGGCCACGTTGTCGGGGCGCTTGCACTCGCAGTGGTGTTCCTCGTTGTCTTTGCGGTCGTCGAGCGCCGCGCACGCGAGCCGATTCTGCCGTTCGACATTCTGCGCAACCCGATCGTCGCGGGCAGCATCGCGTGCATGGCGCTGGTCGGGATGGCGATGTTCGGGACGATCTCGTACGTTCCGCTGTTCGTGCAGGGTGTGATCGGCACGTCCGCAACGTCCTCGGGCGTCGTGCTGACGCCGCTGATGCTCGGCGCCGTGACGACGTCGCTGCTCACAGGGCAGCTTGTCTCGCGCACGGGCCGCTACCGCTGGAACGCGATTCTCGGGCCGGTCGTGCTCGCGATCGGGATGTTCTTGCTCTGGCGGATGGACGTGCACACGACGAATGCCCAGGCGGCGCGCAACATGGTGATCGCCGGCATCGGGATCGGCTCGATGATGCAGGTGTTCGTCCTCTCGGTGCAAAACGCGGTGCCACGGCGGCACATCGGCTCGGCGACGGCGCTGACGCAGTTCTCGCGGCAGATGGGCGCAACGATCGGCATCACCGTGATGGGCGCGATCGTCAATCACGGTCTGCCCTCCGGGCTCGGCGGGAGCGCCGGAATCGGCATCCACCGCCTGTCGCCGGCCGCGAGACAGTCGCTCGCCGCGGCACTCCGGCCTGCGTTCTTCGTAGCCGCTTGCGTCGCCTCGGTCGTGTGGCTGATCGCTGTGATTTGGGTGAAGGAGCAGCCCCTCCGGCGTAGCCTCGACGAGATCTCGGTGATCGAAGCCGATGCGGGAGCCCCCGGGTAAACTCACCGCCGTGACCGAAGACTTCATGCCCCTCGACGGTTGGGATCACGTCGAGCTCTGGGTCGGGAACGCCAAGCAGTCCGCCTATTACTACGAGCACGCGTTCGGCTTCCGCCGCACGGCATACGCCGGCCCCGAGACGGGTGTGCGCGATCGCGCGAGTTACGTCCTCGAGCAGAACGAGATTCGCCTCGTGGTCACGAGCGCGCTGCATCCCGACCACGAGATCGGCGACCACGCGAACAAGCACGGCGACGGCGTCAAGGACATCGCGTTGCGCGTGCCCGACGCGCGTCACGCCTACGAGGAAGCTGTCAAGCGCGGCGCGCGCGGCGTGCGCGAGCCCGAGGTCGTCGAGGACGACTTCGGCCAAGTCGAACTAGCGACGATCGAGACCTATGGCGACGTCGTGCACACGTTCGTCGGCCGCAAAGGGTACGAGGGCGCATACCTGCCCGGCTATCGCGCCGAAGAGTCGGCGAGCGACACGGCCGACAGTCCCGGGCTGCTCGCGATCGACCACATCGTCGGGAACGTCGAGCTTGGCCACATGGACGAATGGGTCTCGTTCTACGAGCAGGTCTTCGGGATGACCGAGATGATCCACTTCAGCGACGACGACATCTCGACCGAGTACTCCGCGCTCATGTCAAAGGTGATGACGGACGGCAACGGGAAGGTGAAGTTCCCGATCAACGAGCCGGCCGAGGGCAAGCGCAAGAGCCAGATCGACGAATACCTCGACTTCAACCACGGGCCGGGCGCACAGCACGTCGCGCTGCAGTCGTCGAACATCGTGCGCGCAGTCGAGACCTTGCAGCGCCGCGGTGTCATCTTCCTGTCGACCCCCGACGCCTACTACGAGGAGACGCCCGATCGCGTCGGCGAGATCGACGAGAGCTGGGACGACCTGAAGCGGCTGCGCATCCTGGCCGACCGCGACGATGACGGGTACCTGTTGCAGATCTTCACGAAGACGGCACAGGACCGGCCGACGCTCTTCTTCGAAGTGATCGAGCGGCACGGCGCCCGCGGCTTCGGCGACGGCAACTTCAAGGCGCTGTTCGAAGCGATCGAGCGCGAGCAAGCGCTCCGCGGCAACCTTTAGTCGAGCGGCACCAAAGAGACTTGATGTGGATTTAGGGGCACTCGTGGCTGGTGGCTCATACGCGGCGCATCCCGCCCGGGTCGGGCTTGAACGTAGACCCCGCTATGCCCTGCGCCCGACCCGTGCGACCTGCTTGGTCTGAGCCATCCCCACAAGCACCCCAATCCACATCAAGCCTCTAGCCTTGCGGGCGTGAGCCCGCAGCGCCGTTCAGCACTCGTCTCCGTCGTCGCGGCGGCGGTGCTCGTCCTTCTCAAGCTGAGCGTCGGCCTCGCGACGAGCAGCCTCGGCCTCATCTCGGAGGCTGCGCACTCCGGCACCGACCTCATCGCGGCGCTGCTCACCTACTTCGCGGTGCGCGTTGCAGCACGGCCGGCCGACGTGCAGCACCAGTTCGGGCACGGCAAGGCGGAGCACCTCTCGGCGCTTGCCGAAGCCGGCTTCCTTTCGCTCGTCAGCCTGTTCATCTCGGTGCGCGCGATCGAGCGGCTGATCGGCGTGACGCATGCCACCGTGAAGACGCCCTGGTACGCCTTTGCCGCGCTCGGGTTCGTGATCGCGATCGACGTGAGCCGCACGATCGTCTCGTGGCGCACCTCTCGCCGCTACCAGAGCGCGGCGCTCGCCTCCAACGCGCTGCACTTCGCCAGCGACTTCCTGGGCTCGGTCGCAGTCCTCGTCGGCCTCACCTTCGCGCACTACGGCTATCTGAACGCAGACCCGATCGCGGCGCTCTTCGTCGGCGCCCTTGTTTTGCTCGCGGCGACGCGGTTGATGAAGGCGAATGTCGACGTGCTGATGGACCGCGCCCCCGCCGAAGCGGAGGCCGCGGCGCTCGCGGCGATCAACCGGCTGACGCCGGAGGTCGAGCTGCGCCGGCTGCGCATGCGCCAGGCCGGCGGACGCCAGTTCGCCGACGTCGTGATCGGCGTCCCGCCCGGCGCCGCTGTCGGGCAGGGGCACGCTGCGGCAGACGCTGTCGAAGCTGCAGTCGAAAGCGCGCTCCCGAACGCGGACGTCGTCGTTCACGTCGAGCCGACCGAGAACGCGGACCTCCGCGAGCGCGCGCACGCGGCGGCGGTGGGCGTGCCGAGTATCCGCGAGGTGCACAACCTCGCGCTGGTCGACGTGGACGGGCGCAAGGAGCTGTCGTTGCACGTGAAGCTGCCCGGCAATCTGTCGCTCGAAGAGGCGCACCAGATTGCCGAGCAACTCGAGTCGGCGATCTGCGCCGACGTGCCGGAAATCGCCGGCGTGCAGACGCACCTCGAGCCGCTCGCGGAGACCCAGGAGGCCCGCGAGGAAAAGGCAGTCGACGAGGCAGTCGTGCGCCGCATCGTCAAAGAGGCGACGGGCGCCGAGCCGCGCGCCCTGCGGTTCCTGCGCACGGATGGCGGCCTCGTCGCGTTTCTGACGCTCGGGCTCGAGGGCACGAGCAGGCTGGACGACGCGCATGCGCGCGCCAGCGAGATCGAGGAGCGCATCCGCCGCGAGCGGCCCGATATCGCCGATGTGGTAGTTCATACCGAGCCGTGAAGCTGTGCATGTTCACGCCGAGGGAGCTTGCGCT
>JANMWB010000164.1:0-4101 GCA_031393705.1 Thermoleophilia bacterium
CACGATGAGCTTCGGCGAGAACGTTGCGAGAGCAGAGCTTGCGAATGCGAGTGAGGCAAATGTTGCGCCCAGCAGCATCGCGAAGCGAATGGTCTTTTTCATGTATTCCCCTTCCTCCATTTCAATCGCTCAATCTTGTACGTTCGCTGAGCGGGTCAACCGGGGGGTGTTCGGGTCTCTGTTTGACCGTTTGGCTGCGACGACAAACGCCGCGCGCAAAGACCTTACTTATCGAGCCGACTGCAGGGGGCCGACGGCCACCCAGTGGATGCGGTCGTAGCGCACGAGCTGCGCTTTGCTGATCGGGTAGTAGTCCGTGGGGCTGGTCGCGATCTTCACGCTGGGCCGCATGAACGGGTTTGTCTCGTCCAGGTGCTGGGCCGCTGCGAGGAGTGACGCCCGGGTCAGGTTCTTCCCTGCGTGCTTCAGCGCGTCGACCATCGTGAAGGCGACGCCCATCCCGTAGAAGTTGTAGACGTCCTCGGCCTTCGCGCCCGGCGCGTAGCGCTTGAGGATCGAGTGGTAGAGCGCGACGACCGGGTCCTTCGCCCACACCTTGTCCGTCGGGTCCTTGACGAACGCGATCGACAGCGAGCCGTTGACGTCCTTCCCGACGCTCGCGCGGACGATGTCCATCACGTTGGGCGAAATGCAGATCGAGCTGACATAGATCTTCGGATTCCAACCGAACTTGTGCGCGGCAACGTAGGCGAGAATCGCGTACTGCGGCGTTACGTTGAGCACGAGGACGTTCGCGCCGGACGCATGCAGGGTCGACATCTGCGAATCGATCGACGTGTCGGTGGGCTGGTAGGCCTGCTCCGCGACGATCGCCGAGCCCTTTGCGCCGAGCCCGCTCTTCAGTCCGTCGGTCATGTCCTTGCCGAAGTCGGATGCTTCGGAGAGGATGGCGACCTTTGCGCCCGGTTGCTTCGCGATCGCGCGGCCGTAGATCGCGCCTTCCGCCCGGAAGCTCGGCAGGTAGCCCATCGTCCACGGATGCGTCTTGTAGGCGTCGCCGATGCGCGCTGTCCCGGTGCCGGCGAAGAGCTGCGGCACTTTCGCGGCGTTCAGGTAGTCGGTTGTGGCGACCGTGTTGTCGGTGCCGATCGTGCTGAAGATCGCGAAGACCTTGTCGTTCTCCACGAGCTCGCGCGTCAGCGCCACCGTCTTCGACGGGTCGTAGCCGTCGTCGCGGTACAGGTACTTGATCTTTCGCCCGTTCACGCCTCCGTGGGCGTTGACATATTTGAAGTACGCGTCGGCGCCGCGGCCGACGGAGCCGAAGAGCGCGGCGGGGCCGGTGATCGGGACGGTGCCACCAATGGTGATCGTGCTCGCCGTCACGCCGGGCGTGCTGCCGGCGAGCGCCGTGGGGACAACGACGAGCGCCAGGACGATCAGCGCACGCTTCATCCGCTCACCGGCTTTGTCAGCACCTGTAGCGAGAGGATCGCAGGGCCGAGCGAGATCGACGTCGAGTCGCCGAAGCCGAAGTAGGCGACGTCGTTCGTCGAGGAGTCGCCGAACGTCACCGTCAGGCGCGTGCCCTTCGGGAGGTACTGCACGTAGTCCGCAAGGCGAATCGTGTTCTGCCCGACTTTCGGGACGATGGCGCCGTGGGTGATCACGCGGTTGCCGGCGAGCACGGTCGCGACGAGACGCGGATAGTGGTTGAGCTTGCGGACTTGCACCTTGAGCAGCGAGACGCCGAACGTTTCGAGCGCCTGCCCGAAGCGCGGGCCGGTGCGTTTCGCCGCGGTGCCCGGGAAGCCCGCCGGGATCACCTTCGTCTTCGGCGAGCCCGCGTACGTCGTGCGCTTCGCACCGGTGGCGGCGGCGATCGTGACGGGGGGCGCCTTGTCGATGCCGTTCGGGGCGTCCTTCAAGAAATGGTCGTACCAGGCGAGGCCCTGCGCGAAGACGTAGTCGACGTCCGGGCCCGGGAACGTCGACGGCGCATGCCCGAACTGGCCGACGTACAGATGCTTCGGTCCGGCGATGCGCGTGTAGCCGTTCAGCGCCTGGCCGACGTCGAAGGCGTAGTCGACGCGGCCCTGGAACATGTAGACGGGCGTCCGGATCGATGGCAGCTTCGCGTACGAGGAGCGTGAGTCCGCGAAGACCTTCAGCGCCGCCACGTTCGTCGAGTGGATCGCATCGTTCTCGATCGAAGCGATCAGCGGCGAGCGCGCTTCGATTGCCTTGGCGAACCCGAGCACGATCCCGGACTTCGCGATGTCCTGCGGCAGGAGCGCGCTGTAGAGATCGGTCCAGGTCTCGACGACCTCGGCTGCTTTGTACGGGATGCCCGCGGCGAGGCCGTTCCAGGTCTGCCCGCCACCGTAGGAGATGCCCCACGCGCCGATCTGCGTGTCGCTCACCTCGGGCAAGCCGGCGAAGAACGTGAACATCGCCTGCTCGGCCGAGACGTCGTCCGGGCCGGCCAGTCCCGCGTCACCGCCGGACGTCCCGTGCCCGCGGTCGGTGTAGGCGAGCACCGCATAGCCCTGCGAGACGAAGACGGTCGCGACCGAAGCCATGCTGTCCTTCGAGCCGCCAAGCCCGTGCATCACGACAACCCCGGGCCAGCCGCCCGCAGGCGCTGCCCCGTCCGGCTCGTAGAGGTCGTAGGCGATCCCGACCCCGTCGGCCATCGTCCGCGTGCCCGTCTGCTTGGAAAACGCCTGGGCGGGCGCCACCCAGAGCAGGGCGGCTGCCACGACGAGAAGAAGGCGCTTCACGGCGCGCACAGTACCCCGCTCCCTACAATCGCGCCATGCCTGACTCCCGCCCGATCGGCGTCTTCGACTCGGGCGTCGGAGGCCTCACCGTTCTCCACGAGTGCCTCGTGACGATGCCGAACGAGGATTTCGTCTACCTCGGCGACCACGCCCGCTTGCCGTACGGGCCGCGCAGCCGCGACGAGGTGCGGCGCTTCGCGCACGAGATCGGCACGTACCTCGAGCGGCAGGGCGTGAAGATGGTCGTCGTCGCCTGTAACACCGCGACCTCGGTCGCGCTACCCGACCTGCAGGAGCAACTGACCGTCCCTGTCGTCTCGGTGATCGTCCCCGAGGCGCACGCGGCCGTGCAGGCGACGCGGAACCGCCGCATCGGATTGCTCGCTACGGAGCTCACGGTGGCAAGTGGCCGCTACGCGTCGCTCGTGCACACGCTGGACGCCGGTGCGCACCTGACGTCGGTCGCGTGCCCCAGGCTCGTGCCGCTGATCGAGGCCGGCGACACGTTCAGCGACGAGGTCGTCGCGGCGGTACGCGAATACGCAGAGCCGCTGAAACAGGCAGGCTGCGACACGGTGATCCTCGGCTGCACCCATTACCCCTTGCTGCGGCCTGTCTTCCAGCGGGCCTTCGGCCGAGACGTGACGCTCGTCTTCTCGGCCGACGAGACGGCCCGCGAGGTCGCCGAGACCCTCGCGCGCAAGGGCTTCGACAACGAAGCGTCGCGCGAAGGCACCTACCGCTTCCTGACCACCGGCGACCCGGAACTCTTCCGCTCTCTCGGCGAACGGTTCCTGCAGTTGCCCCTCGGCGACGTCGAGCGTGTCGAAGTGGCCGAGTTGGAGGCGGTCGCGTGACACCGCGTAACGACGGGCGCAAGCCCGATCAACTGCGGCCGGTGGACGCCGACCCGAGCTTCCTCGAGCAGCCGCACGGCGTCGTGCTCTGGTCGCAGGGCAAGACCAGAGTCCTCTGCACGGCTTCGGTGCAAGACGGCGTGCCGCGCTGGCTCCATCGCTCCGGCCGCGGCTGGATGACAGCCGAGTACTCGCTGCTTCCGGCATCGACGGGCCAGCGCACCGACCGCGAGGCAGCGCGCGGCAAGCAGGGTGGGCGCACCGTCGAGATCCAGCGGCTGATCGGTCGCGCACTGCGCGGGGTCGTCGACTTCGAGGCGCTCGGCGAGCGCACCGTCTATCTCGACTGCGACGTGCTCCAGGCCGACGGCGGCACCCGCTGCGCAGCGATCACGGGCGCGTACGTCGCGGCGCATCGCGCGCTTGATCGCTTCGGACTCTCGAAAGCGCTGGTCGGATCGGTCGCTGCGGTGTCGGTGGGTGTGGTCGACGGCGTGTCG
>JANMWB010000188.1:0-5308 GCA_031393705.1 Thermoleophilia bacterium
TCCTTGCCCTGGAAGTACGAGTGCAATGACTCGTCGTTCTGCCACCAGTCACGCCACGCGTCGGGGTCACCCGTCGAGGCCGCCCACTCGATGCTCGCCGACAGATAGCCGATCACCGCGTCGAACCAGACGTAGATGCGCTTGTTCTCGTTTTCGGCGTAGCCGGGCACCGGGATGCGAACGCCCCAGTCGAGATCGCGCGTCATTGGACGCATGCGGATCTCGCCGAGCAGGCCCAGCGAGAAGTTGCGCACGTTCGGACGCCAGTCGTCGTGCTTCTGGATCCAATGGCGCAGCGCGTCAGCGAACCTCGGCAAGTCGAGGAAGAGGTGCTGCGTCTCGCGGAACTCCGGCGTCGCCCCGTCGATCTTCGAGCGCGGATCGATCAGGTCGATCGGATCGAGCTGGTTGCCGCAATTGTCGCACTGATCGCCGCGTGCCTCGGTGTAACCGCAGATCGGGCACGTTCCTTCGATGTAGCGATCCGGCAGCGTGTGGCCGGTTGCCGGGGAGAACGAAACCATCTGCGTCTGCTCGACGATCACACCGTGCGCGTACAGCGTCCTGAAGAGATCCTGCGTGACGCGCTCGTGGTTCAGCGTTGTCGTGCGGGAGAAGCAGTCGTAGGACAGACCGAGCCGGCGGAAGTCCTCGCGGAAGGATGCGTTGTAGTAGTCCGCGATCTCAGCGTAGGACTTGCCCTCCTTGTCGGCGGCCACCATCACCGGGGTGCCGTGCTCGTCCGTGCCGCTCACCATAAGGACGTCGTTGCCCTTCAGCCGGTGGTAGCGCGCGAATGCGTCCGACGGGACGCCGAAGCCCGCCACGTGGCCGAGGTGACGGTGACCCGCCGCATACGGCCAAGCCGGAGCGACCAGGATCTTCTTCGGTCTCGCTGCCACAGCGAACCATCATACGAACGGCTCCCAGCGCCCCCGCGAGCAGCGTCGCAGCAAGCAGCGCAGCGACGGCGAGCGCGGGAACGGCAACGCCCGCCCGGCGGGGGCCTGTCGCTGCCGACAAGACGGCGGTCGTGCCGAGCACCCGGCCGACCGCGCGGGGGCGCACGACCGGCCGAGTGCGCGTGCGCAACCGTGCACCGGCAGCCGCGGGATCGGTCGCGACGCGCCGCGAGCGACCGCGGGCATCGAGCACACGGTCTTCGAGAACACGGCTTTCAGATGCTCGGTGAAAGAGGATGCGGTGCTCGAGAACCCGGCTCTGGCCGATGTCGCGGGCGCTCTGCGGCGCGGCAGCCGACCAGCCATGACGCGGGATATCTGCCGTCGTCGCGTCGTCGTCGCGCTCGGGCGGTGGCGTTGCCTCAGGCCACGTTGCCTCAGGCCACGTTGCCTCAGGCGAGGGAGAATCGACGGCGCCGGGCACGGTCTGATCCTCAGCGGCGGGTTCGCCGGGAGGAGAAGCAGGCGGCGAGCTGACCGCCTCGGCGACCACCGGGGCGGCGATGGCCGGCGCCGCTGGAGCAGGGGCCGTTCCAGGCGCGGGTATCGCAGGCGGCTGCTCGGCAAGTGGCTGCTCGGCAGGCGGCTGCTCGGCAGGCGGCTGCTCGGCAGGCGGCCGCTCGGCAGGCGGCTGCTCGGCAGGCGGCTGCGCCGGTTGAAGCGCCACCGTCACCGGCTCCGGCGCGGGGTCAGAAGCCACGGCGGGAACGGGCCGGGCCACAGGAGCGGGCTCGGCCACGGGCGCCGACACGGCAACGGGCGGCGCCTCAACTGCGGGCGGCACGGCGGCCGGTGCCGGATCGGCCAGCGGTGCCGGCGCAGGCGCAGCGAGGGGCAACGGCGCGAGCGGAGGCTCGACGGCGACCGGCGGCACGAGCGCCGCGGGCGCGGGAACGCGTGCAGGTACGAACGTCAGCGGGTCGAGATAGCCCTGCGACTGGGCGGCGATCCGGATCCCGAAGTGCACGTACGGCTGGGCTAGCTCCGGGTCGCCGCTCGGCCCGATCGTCCCGACCACCGCACCCTCTGCGACGGCCGCGCCACGCGCGACGGTGATCGAGCCGAGGTGCGTGAGCGTGACGGCGTAGCCATCGGCGGTCGTGATCGTGACGCTCTTTCCCGACGACGGCACCGTGCCCGCAAAGGTGACGCTGCCCGCTGCAGGTGCGAGCACTGCGGCGCCCGCGTCGCTGCCGATGTCGAGCCCGCGGTGCTGTCCGGCCGCATACGGGTGCGCCGGGTCGAAAGAGAACGGCTGCAGAACCGCGCCGCCGGCGGGCCACGTCCAGGCCTCGCCGACGGGCGCGAACAAGAGCGCAGCGAGGACCGCCGCGAGGAGCTGACGACGCATAGGGACCGCCTTTCACAATGTGACGTTCAAACCGTGAGTGCATGAGCTGCTGTTGTCTGAGAAGCGAACGCTCAGTCACGGTAGGGCCGGGTCCCTAGTGTTGTCAAGCCAGATTACAAAGTTGTCACAGAGAGCCGCGGTAGAGGTCGTTTCGGGACGTGTCTGTCAGGCGTGCGACGACTTCCGCGGCCACCCCCCTGGGCGTTCCGGCCGCGACCAGATCGGCCACGGCCCGGCGGGCGGACGCCGGATCGGACTCGGCCGCCCCGGCTCCGACGACGAGCGTGATCTCGCCTTTCGGCGGCTCGACGAGGCGCTCGGCGAGCTCGGCGGCCGTGCCGCGCGCAATCTCCTCGAACCGCTTCGTCAGCTCGCGACAGACAGCAACTTCGCGCTGAGGGTCGAACGAGGCGAGCGAGCGCAGCGACGCCGTCAGCCGGTGCGGTGACTCGAACGCGACGACCGGGCACCCCCACACCGACGTCTCCCGCCAGAGCGCGTCGAGCTCACCCGCCTTGCGCGGCAGGAACCCGACGAATGCGTAGCGGCCACCCGCGAGGCCGCTCGCGACGAGCGACGTCTCGACCGCGGAGGCTCCCGGCAGCACCGTCACCTCGATTCCCGCGTCGAGTGCCGCGCGCACGAGCCGCGCGCCCGGGTCGGAGATCGCCGGCATCCCGGCGTCGCTGACGAGCGCGATCCGCTCGCCCGCCTCGAGCCGCGGCAGCAACTCCGCGACGCGCGCCGCCTCGTTGTGCTCGTGGTAGGAGAGCAGCCGCGCCTTGATCCCGTGCCGCTCGAGCAACCCGCGCGTGTGTCGCGTGTCCTCGGCGAGCACGAGGTCGGCTTCGCGAAGCTCCGTGAGCACGCGCAACGTGATGTCCTCGAGATTCCCGATCGGCGTCGCGCAGACCGCGAGCGGCACGACTACCGCGCCTCGAACGCAACGAGGCCGGCGCCGATCAGGCCTGCCTCTTTCCCGAGCATCGCCCGCTCGATCTCCAGCTCCTGGCCCGAAGGCGCAAGCGCCTCCCTGAGCACGCCGAGTCGTGCTGCCGGCACCAGCAGCTCGAACGCCGCGATCCCAAAGCCGCCGCCGATCACGACGCGTGTGGCACCGAAGATGTTGACGAGCGACCCGACCGCAACGCCGAGATAGTGGCCGATGCTCTCGAGCACGGGATGGTGATCGCGCACGAGGTCGTACGACGTCGCGTTCGGACCGACAAGGTCCTTCGCGAGCTTGTCCGCTGCGCGGCCTGAGCAATACGCCTCGAGGTGACCGCGACCGGAGCACGCGCCCTGGCATGGCAGGCCGTCGGCGACGATCACCATGTGCCCGAGCTCCGTGTAGGCGCGAAAGAGACTGCCGCTGGAGATCACGCCGCCGCCAACTCCGGTGCCGAGCGTCAGCAGCACGAGGTCGCGCACGCCACGCCCCGCGCCGAGCCGGTGCTCCGCCAGGGCGGCGCAGCTCGCGTCGTTCTCGATCTCGACGGGCAGCCCGATGCGGTCGCGCATCCAGTCGCGGAACGGAACGTCGCGAAGCGGGATGTTCACCGACCCGAGCGCAACCCCGCGCTCGTGGTTGATCCGCGTCGGGATCCCGAACCCGACGGCCTCGATGCCGTCCTGCGGCAATGAGAGCACCTGGTCGGCAAGCGCTTCGAGCAAAGCCGCCTGCGAGGTGGTGACCGTGGGCCGCTCGACCGTCTCATGCACCTGACCGTCGGAATCGATGATCCCTGCGAGAACCTTCGTTCCGCCGATGTCCACACCGATGACGCGCTTGGTGCTCATACCCGGTGGGTAACCTAACCGCCCGAATGGCTGGGGAAGAAAAGCCGTACCGCACCTACCGGGGCGGACGGGCAAAAGGGAAGGTTCCGTCAGCGACGCCTCGCCCCAGCCGCCGCGCAAGCGGGGACAAGGACGGCCGCCGTGAGAAGCAAGGCGGAGCGCGCACCGACTACCGCGGTCCGGGCGCACGCAGCGAGCGTCTGAAGGAGGTTCGCTGGGGCCGCCGCATCGCCCTTGGCGCCTTGGTGCTTTTCCTGCTCGTTCTCGTCTGGGCGGTCGCGAGCTGGTTCGCGTTCTCGAGCGGCGTCTCGAAGGCGAACAAGCAGCTGACGCCCGATGCGAGGTCCGTGCTCGCACCTCAGGGCGGACTGCTGCTCTCCCATTCGACGACCGTTCTGCTGCTCGGGACCGACAACTCGCAGATCGGCGGCCGCTCGGGCGACCGTCACTCGGATTCGATCCTGCTCCTGCGCACCGACCCCTCGCACCACCGGCTCTACTACCTCTCGATCCCGCGCGACCTGCAGGCGACGATCCCCGGGTACAGCACGCAGAAGATCAACGCGGCGTTCCAGATCGGCGGCGCCGCCCTCGCGATCAAGACAGTGCGCCAGTTCACCGGTGTCGAGATCAACCACATCGTCGTCGTCAACTTCGCCGACTTCAAAGATCTGATCGATGCGCTCGGCGGCATCGACGTGAACGTTCCGAAACCGATTCGCTCGAACCACTTCGACTGCCCCTTCGCGACGCAGGCGGCCTGCGACAAGTGGCAAGGCTGGCGCTTCCCGAAGGGGACGCAGCACATGAACGGCGAGCGCGCGCTGATCTACTCGCGCATCCGGGAGAACCTCCTCGACCCCGGCGAGACCGACGTGACGCGCGGGGCACGGCAGCAACTCGTGATGGACGCACTCGCGTCGAAGTTCACCTCACCCGGCACCCTGCTCGGTCTGCCGTTCGACGGCGGCACGCTCGCAAAGCCGCTGACGACCGATCTCAGCGCAGGCCAGCTCGCGCAGCTCGGCTGGGCGAAGTTCCGCGCGTCTGCGTCGAGCTCGGTGCACTGCCGGCTCGGCGGCGACCTCGGCGGCGGCGGGAACGGCGGCCCGAGCGAGGACAACCCCGCGACGATCGCAATGTTCCTCGGCAAGTCCGCGCCGCAGCCTCCGACCGGCCCGTTCAACCCCGGCTG
>JANMWB010000255.1:0-1789 GCA_031393705.1 Thermoleophilia bacterium
GACACTCTCGCAAGTCCGCACAGCTCGACGAGCAGTGGTGCGATCTCGGCGACCGCCGTCGCGCGCGCAGACGGCGTAGTCCGCATGGAAGCGCGTGGCATCTCGTCGCGCTGGGCGGTCTCGGGATCCTGCACGATTGCGGTCCCTCCGAGCTCGACGATGCGTGCGAGGCCGCGCGCGCCGTCCTCGTTTGCACCGGTCAGCACGATGCCGATGCACCGCTCGCGATACGACTCGGCCGCGGTTTCGAACAGCACGTCGATGGATGGCCGCGCGTATTGCACCGGTTCGTCGGTGGACAGGGACACCCGACCCGGCTCGATGAGCAGGTGGTAGTCGGGCGCGGCGATGTACGCCGTGCCGGGATCGAGCTCGTCCTTGTCGCCTGCCTCGGCCACGCGCAATCGCGTCACTGCGCCGAGCAGGTCACGCAGTGCGGTGGGGTGCGATTCCGGTGAACGGTGTTGCGCAATCACGACCGCGGCGTTGAGCTCTGCAGGCAGGTCGCGCAGGATGGCGCGAAGAACGTCGAGACCGCCCCACGACGCCCCGATTGCGACGAGTTCGTGTGCGCCCGGCGCGCTCATCGCACCTTCCGGTAGAGCTTCTCGACACCGTCGAGCTCCTCGTACGCCTGCTCGAGCCCGGTGAACCGGATCGATTCCTTGTGTCCGAGCGCAAGGATCCCGAGGTGTTCAAGGCTGTCGTAGAACAACTGATGAACCCGGGTCTGGAGGGCGCGGTCGAAATAGATCATCACGTTGCGGCAGAGAATCGCGTTGAACGTGTTGAATGAGCGGTCCTGGACGAGGTTGTGCGGCGCCCAGACGACGTTCTCGGTCAGCGTTCGATCGAACAGCGCGCCTTCGTATTTCGCGAGGTAGTACTCCGAGAACGAACGCTTGCCGCCGGCGCGGATGTAGTTCTCCGTGTACTCCTGCATCTTCTCGAGCGGGAACACGCCTTCTCGCGCGCGTTCGAGGACCGTCTCGTTGATGTCGGTCGCGTAGATCCGCGTTCGATCGTAAAGACCCTCCTCGTGCAGCAGGATCGAGAGCGAATACACCTCCTCGCCCGTTGAGCAGCCCGCGATCCAGATCCGCGTGAACGGGTACGTACGGAGAACCGGTACAACCTTCTCGCGGAACGCGCTGTAGAACGTCGGGTCGCGGAACATCGACGTGACGTTGATCGAGAGGTCGAGCAGCAAGCGCTCCATGACGTCTGGGTCATGCAGCACGCGCGCGAGCAGTCCGGCGATCGTTCCCGTCTGCTCCGCCAGCACGCGGCGCCACACACGGCGCTTCAGCGAGGCATGCGCGTACTCGCGGAAGTCGAAGCCGTACTGGCGGTAGACGCCTTCGAGGAGCAGCTGGAGCTCGAGTGCCTCGGTCTCCAGCCGCCCCTCGGGCGACGACGGCTGATGCCCTACCTGTACAGCCACACCCGCATCAGCGAGAGGAGTTGGTCGGTGTCGACCGGCTTGGTGATGTAGTCGGACGCGCCGGAGGCGATCGACTTCTCGCGATCTCCTTTCATCGCCTTCGCCGTGAGCGAGATGATCGGCAACTTGGCGAACTTCGGCACCTCGCGGATGCGGCGCATCGCTTCGTAGCCGTCGAGCTCCGGCATCATGATGTCCATCAGTACGAGGTCGATCTCCGGATCGGCCTGGAGGCTGGCGATCGCCTCATTGCCGTTCTCCGCGAACTGCACTTCCATGCCCTCCCGCTCGAGCACCGATGCGAGGGCGAAGACGTTCCGCACGTCGTCGTCGGCAATCAGTACT
>JANMWB010000260.1:0-1911 GCA_031393705.1 Thermoleophilia bacterium
CGCGAGCGTCGCGCCGAACAGCCCCATGACCGCGTCGCCGATGAACTTCTCGACGACACCCCCGAACGATTCGATCTCGCGTCGCACACGCTCGTGGTACGGCGCGAGCACTGCCTGCACCTCTTCCGGGTCCAGGCGCTCCGCACGGGCGGTGAAGCCTACGAGGTCGACGAAGATCACCGTCACGATGCGGCGTTCAACGCCGGGCAGATCGGCTTCCGTGAGTGGCGTGCCGCACGCAAGACAGAAGCGCGCGACGTCGGGATTGTCCTGGCTGCAGATGCGACAGAGCGACATCGGCGCAGCATAATCGGCCGCATGCCTCGCCTCTTCGCCCGCGACGTGCACGGATCAACGATGCCCTGGTGGCAGGAAGAAGCGCCGCCGGCCGAAGGGCTGCCGGCGCTTGCCGAACACATCGAGGCCGAAGTTGTGATCGTCGGCGGCGGCTTCACCGGCCTCTGGACGGCGCTGGAGCTGAAGCGGGCGAGCCCGTCCACCCGCGTTGTGCTGCTCGAGGCCGCGCGGTGCGGCCACGGCGCCAGCGGGCGGAACGGCGGCTTCCTGCACGGCTACTGGGCCTCGCTGCCACGACTCGTCGAGCTCTTCGGCCGCGAGCAGGCCGTCGCGCTCGCGCAGGAATCGACCGGGGTGTACGACGCGGTGCGCGCGCTCGGCGAGGACGTCTGGCTGAGCGAAGGCGGGATGCTGACCGTCGCGATCGGCCCCGCCCACGACGCGGAGCTGGAGCACGCGGCAGCGGTCGCCGCCGAGGTGGGAGCGCCCGAAGAGGCGGTCCTGATCGGGCGCGACGCGCTACCTGTCGACTCGCCGGCGTTCCGCGGCGCCGTCTTCTATCGTGACGCCGCGACCGTTCAGCCGGCCCGGCTCGTGCGCGCGCTCCGCCGCGCGACGCTCGCAGCCGGGGTTCGGATCCACGAGCGGACGCCGGTGCTTCGGATCGACGGCTCGGTGGTCCGCTGCGATCGCGGATCGGTGCGGGCCGGGGAGATCGTCGTTGCGACGAACGCGTCGGCTGCGGTGCGCTGGCCGGCCGCGCGTCGCGTCGCCGTCTTTCGCAGCGCGATCGTGCTCACCGAGCCCGTGCCCGACTTGCACGAGCGTATCGGTTGGACCGGCGGCGAGGCGATCGCCGACGCGCGCACGTACTTGAGCTACTTCCGCCTTACGAACGACAATCGCGTGCTCATGGGGAGCGCGTCGGGCGACGACTGGCGAGCCGAGGCCGCGCTGCGGCAGTACTTCCCGCAGCTCGCCGACGTGAAGATCGCGTCACGGTGGGAGGGCGCGATCGACGTCTCGAGCGACCGCCTGCCCGTCGTCGGCACCGTGCCGGGCACCCGCGTGCACTACGCAGCGGGGTTCACGGGCAACGGGGTCGGCCCGAGCTGGCTCGTCGGCAAGACGCTCGCCCGGCTTGCCCTGCACGAGGACGTGCACTCGCCGCTCCTCGCCGCGCGCGCGCCGTCGCTCCCGCCCAAGCCGCTCCGGAGCCTCGGCGCGAGCGTCGTGCGGCGGGCGCTGCTCGCGATCGACGATGCGGAGACGGCAGGCAGGCGGCCGCCGCGCTGGGCCGGTGCGATCCGCCGCGTCCCGGAGCTCATCGGGCTCCGTGTCGCCTCGCGTTGACCTGCGCGGGGCGCAGGCGTAGTCTCGCTTCACCCTGCTGAACTCACACTGCAGATGACTGAAGTAGCGCACGAGACCGTCCAGGTCGAGGTCGGCGAGCGACTGCGGGCGATCCGCCAACTGCGCCGCAGGACGCTAAAGGAGGTCGCCTCGGCGGCGGGCCTGAGCGAGAGCTTCGTCAGCCAGCTCGAGCGTGGTCGCACGAACGCGACGATCGCAACGCTGCAGCGGCTCTCGACCGCCCTCGGCATCGAGGTCTCC
>JANMWB010000038.1:0-5662 GCA_031393705.1 Thermoleophilia bacterium
CGCGTGCGACGAGGACGAGGGCAGCCCGAACCACCACGTCAGCAGGTTCCACACGATCGCTCCTGCAACCGCTGCGAGCACGGTTCGTGGGTTCGCAAGGCCGGTGTCGATGATCCCCTTGCCGACGGTCTTCGCCACCGCCGTCGTGGCAAACGCGCCGCCGAGGTTCGCGATCGCCGCGATCAGCACCGCGAGCCGCGGCGAGAGCGCACGGGTCGAGATCGACGTTGCAACGGAGTTCGCTGTGTCGTGAAAACCGTTCGTGAAGTCGAACGCGAGCGCAACGACAACCGTGATGACAAGCAGCGTCACGTCGCCTACCGGTTCTTGACGAGGATCGCCTCGAGGACGTCCGCAGCGTTCTCACACGCGTCGACGGCCTCTTCGAGCTGCTCGTGGATGTCCTTCCAGCGGATGATCATCAACGGGTCGGCGCCCGAGCGGAAGAGGTCGGCGATCGCCTCCCGCGAGATCCGGTCGCCCTCGTCCTCGAGCTCGCGCAGCGCGACCAGCTGTCGCTTCGAGTCCTTGAAGCCCTCGAGCAGCTCAACCGCCTCGTGCAAGCGCGATGCAGCTCGATAGATCACCTCGGCCTGCTGCCGCGCCTTGTCGGGCACCTCGCGGACCTCGTATGCGTCGATGTTGTCCGCGGCCTCGTCGACGTGATCGCAGACATCGTCGATCACCGAGGCGAGCCGATACATGTCATCGCGGTCGAACGGCGTGACGAACGTCCGGTTCAAGAGATCGATCACGGCGTGCGTCAGCCGGTCGCCCTCGTGCTCGAGCTCACGGATGTCCCGCAGCTTCTCCCGGTTTCCCGGCCACTCGTCGAGCAACTCGACGAGCGCGCGGGCGATATCGCGGGCGTTCGCGGATGCCTGGGTGAAGAGGACGAAAAACTCACGCTTCTGAGGAGTCAGCCGGAGTGCCATACCTGCGTCTCTACCCCCGAATTAGGAAACGAAGAACCAGATCGTGCAAGCCGCGCCTGCGACCAGACAGTAGACCGCGAACGGCGTCAGCGTCTGCGTCTCGAAATAACGCATCAGGAACCTGACGGCGAGCCAGGCAGTGCCCGCTGAGCAGAGCGCCGCGACGAGCGCCTGGCCGCGGATGCCGTCACCGGTGTGCCCGAAGAGCTCGGGGAGCTTCAAGATTGCCGCGGCGCCGATGATCGGTGTGGCGAGCAGGAACGCGAACCGGGCCGCGTCCTTGTTCGAAAGCCCGATCAGCAGACCACCGCCCATTGTCGCGCCGGACCGTGAGAAGCCCGGAATGAGCGCAATCGCCTGTGCGGCTCCGACGGCGAACGCCCCGCGCCAGCCGACCGCGCGAGCGATGCGCGCGTCGTCGTCCTCGTCGACCTGAGGCGCGCGGCGGCGAAGCAACTCTGCGCCGAAGAGCAGGAGGCCGTTCAGCATCAGGAAGAAGGCCGCCGACTTGGCAGACGCAAACGCGCTCCGCAGGGGATGCTCGAGCAGCAGGCCGAGCAGACCGGCGGGGATCGTTCCGACAACGAGCAGCCAGCCGAGTTTCGCGTCGGTGTCGTCCGGATCGATTCCCCGGTCGCGCAACGAGCGTCCGATCCCCTTCACGATCCGCACCCAGTCCTTCCAGAAGAAGATCAGCAGCACGATCGCGGTCGCGAGATGGGTCGCGACCAGGAAGGAGATGAAGTACCGGTCGTTCTGGTGGATGTTCCACCCAAGGAGCTTCGGCAGGATCACGCTGTGCCCGAGGCTCGAGACCGGGAAGAGCTCCGAGACACCCTGCAGCAGCCCCAGGATGATCGCCTGGGTGTACGTGATCAGCGAGGCGAGGATCACGCGGGTGACGCGGCGGTGCGCTTCGGGCCGGTCTTGAACCAGGCGAAGACGAGGGCCGCGAGACCGACGAAGAACGAGGCGATCCCATGCTTCACGTGGTGGTGGCTCGACCCAGCCTCGTGGCCGGGGAAGAAACCCGGCAGCGATCTGGCCGGCTCGACCCAGTAGACGATCGCGATCACGATCAGGGCAATTCCGGCGATCACGGCCAGGGCGACGAGCAGACGATCGTTCCGCATGGGCGGGAGCATACGGACCCGTCGGTGGTGACGGAGTCGAGAACGTTCAGCATCGGCCTGGCAGCAGGGCCTTCCCAAAACGGAAGGTGCGCCGCACGATCGACGTGTGAGCACGTTTGCGGTTGTCGCCCACCGCGTCACGCCGACCAACACCCGGCTGGGGACGGTGTTGACTCCCGCGCAGGCGGTTGCCCGGCTCGGCCGGGGAGACGTCGCGCTCGGCCGCCTCGACGTCCTCCCCACGCTCGACGGGATCGAGCCGGGGCTCTGGGCGCTCGAACGCCTCGCAGCCTCCGGAGTGACGGTCCTCAACGGCCGCCGCACCCTCGCGGCGGCTCACGACAAGCTCGCGACCGCCGAGGCGCTCTATGCCTCGCGCGTGTCGCACCCGTACACGGTGCACGTCGCACCGTGGCTTCCTTTGCCCGAGTTGCAACCGCCGATCGTGCTCAAGCCACGCTTCGGGTCCTGGGGGCTCGACGTGCTGCGCTGCGACGACCACGATGCGATCGAGCGCTCGCTCGCCGAACTGCGGACGCGTTCCTGGTTCGAAGCGACCGGCTGCGTCGCCCAGAAGCTCGTCGCTCCACGCGGCTACGACCTGCGCATCGTCGTTGCACGCGGGCGCGTGATCGGCGCGGTGCGCCGTGTCGCCGCACCCGGTGAATGGCGCACGAACGTCGCCCTTGGCGCGCGCCGCGAGACGGTGGCACCGCCACCGGACGCGTGCGCGATCGCCATAGCCGCCGCCGACGCGATCGGAGGGGATCTCGTCGGCGTCGATCTTCTGCCCGCCGACCTCGGCACCTGGGTCGTGCTCGAGGTGAACGGCGCGGTCGACTTCACAAGCGCCTACTCCGTCGACAACGACGTCTTCGCTGCGGCGAGTGCGGCGCTCTCAGTAGGTGTAGAAGCCGCGGCCTGACTTCCGGCCGAGGCGCCCCGCCTGCACGTACTGGCGCAGCAGTGGGCACGGCGCGTACTTCGGATTGCCGAGACCGTTGTGCAGCACCTCCATGATCGCCACACACGTGTCGAGACCGATCAGGTCGGCGAGCGCGAGCGGCCCCATCGGATGTGCGAACCCGAGCTTCGCGATCGTGTCGATCGCCTCCGGCTCGGCCACGCCTTCCATCAGCGCGTACACCGCCTCGTTGATGAACGGCATCAGGATCCGGTTCGAGACGAACCCGGGGAAGTCGCGCACCTCCGCGGGCTCCTTGCCGAGGTCGCGAGCGAGCTGAACGATGTCCGCCGCCGTCTCGTCGGAGGTTTGCACCGCGCGGATCACCTCGACGAGCTTGAGCACCGGCACCGGGTTGAAGAAGTGCATGCCGATCACGCGCTCCGGCCGGTTCGTCGCCGCCGCGATCGACGTGATCGGGATCGAGCTCGTGTTGGATGCGAGGATCGCGCCCTCGGGCAGCAGCTCGTCCGCGCGGCGGAAGAGCGCCTCTTTCGCGGCAGGATCCTCGACGATCGCCTCGATCAGCAGGTCGGCCGCGACGAGATCGTCGACCGGCTGCACGCGCGCGAGCGTCTCTTCGACGTCGGCGCCGAGCTTCGTCAGGCTCTTGCGCATCGCCTCCAACCCGCGCTCCACGGCACCCGGATAGGGGTCGTACAAGGAGACGCGACGGCCCGAGGCAGCGACCACCTGGGCGATCCCACCACCCATCTGGCCGGCACCGACGACGAGAACATGCTCGAACTTCACGGCGCTGGAGCCTACCCTTCGCACGATGGAGGTCAGAAAGGCAACGCCCGAGGACGCCACCGGGATCGCGCGCGTGCAGGAACGCGGCTGGCAGGCCGCGTACAGACACGTCTTTCCCGCCGAGGAACTCGACCGCGGCGGCTTCATCCACGCCGACCGCTGGACCGAGCGGCTCATCAAGCCCCCGGCCGGCTGGACCACGCTCGTCGCCGAGAAGGACGGCGAGGTCGTCGGCTTCACGTCGGTGGGCCCGAGCCGCGACGAGAGCGGGATCGGCGAGCTCTATGCGATCTACGTCGACCCGGAGCAGTGGTCGACGGGCACCGGCCGTGCGTTGATCGAGGAGGCGGAGGAGCGGCTCCGCACGTCGTACGGCGAGGTGACGCTCTGGGTGCTCGAGGACAACCCGCGGGCGCGGCAGTTCTACGAGCACGCCGGCTGGTCGGTCGACGGCGGCCGGAAAGCGGAAGCGCGCTGGGGCGTGCGCGCACCCGAGGTGCGCTACCGCAAGAGGTTCGAGAGCAACTGACGGTCGTAGTCGTAGGTCAACAACTCGCGCGCTTCGGCCGGCGTGACCCAGCGGACCTCGTCGATCTCGTTCCGCGCCCGCGCTTCGCCGTCGCAGATCAGGCGGAAGTACCGGACTTCTTTCGGCCCGGCGTCGACTGTGTAGTTGGTGCGCCCGACCTCCTCGCCGAGCTCGCAGCGCAGGCCGGTCTCTTCTTCCACCTCGCGCAGCGCGCCCTGCTCCCACGTCTCACCGTCCTCGAGCTTCCCTTTCGGAAACGACCAGTCGTCGTACTCGGGCCGGTGCACGAGCAACACGCTGCCGTCCCTCACGACGACACCGCCCGCCGCCCGGACCACTAGACCTCGATCAGGAGGGCGTCGCCCTGGCCGCCGCCGCTGCAGATCGCGGCAAGGCCGAGACCGCCGCCGTTGCGGCGGAGCTCGTGCACCAACGTGCCGACGATGCGACCGCCCGAGGCGCCGACCGGATGGCCGAGCGCAACGGCGCCGCCGTTCACGTTGACTTGCGACTCGTCCGCACCGAGCAGCTTCGTCGAGTTCCACGCGACCGAAGCAAACGCCTCGTTGATCTCGACGCGGCTGACGTCAGCGATCGTCTTGCCCGCGCGCTCGAGCGCCATCGCGCCGGCGTTCGCCGGTGTGCGCGCCAGGTACGCGAAGTCGTCAGCCACATAGCCTTGTCCGATGATCGTCGCGAGCGGCTCGAGCCCGCGCTGGGCGGCCCACTCCTCGGAGCAGACGATCACGCAGCTCGCACCGTCGTTGAGCCCGGGTGCGTTTCCCGCGGTCGTGGTGCCCTCGGGATCGAAGACCGGCTTCAGGGCCGACAGCCCCTCGACAGTGGTGTCCCTCCGGATCGATTCGTCGGCGGTGAGGTCGCCGACCGGAACGATCTCGTCGTCGAAGCGACCGGCGTCTTGGGCTGCCACTGCGCGCTGCTGTGAGCGCGCCGCCCACTTGTCCTGCTCCTCGCGCGAGATCCCGAGCTCACGGGCGACGTTCGAGTTCTGCAGAACCATGTGGAGTCCGTCGAAGGTCGACGTCAGCCCGTCGTAGACCGCGGAGTCGAGCAGCTCGCCGTGACCGAGGCGGTAGCCGAGCCGCGCCTTCTTCAAGAGGTAGGGCGCGTTCGTCATCGACTCCATGCCGCCGGTGACGACGACGTCGATGTCGCCGGCACGGATCATCGAATCGGCGATCTCGATCGCACGGATCGAGGAGGCGCACACCTTGTTGATCGTGTCGGCGGGCGTCTCCTTCGGGAGCCCTGCGCCGATCGCGGCCTGCCGCGCGGGCGCTTGGCCTGCTCCGGCCTGCAGCACTTGGCCCATGATCACGTACTGCGG
>JANMWB010000074.1:0-7852 GCA_031393705.1 Thermoleophilia bacterium
GGCACGCCGGCATTGGGCTTCACCCAGAGCGGCAGACCGTCGGCAGCGGCGATCAACTCGTCGACGATCACGTCTGTGTCCGCCAGCGACTTGCCGCAGTTGGCGCCGATCGCCGCGATCCCGAGCGGCGCGAACGCCTCCACGACCTGCGTTGGGGTGAGGCCCATCATCGTCTTGGTTCCCTGGTCGAAGCTGTACGAGACGACCAGCGGCAGGTCACTCGCGCTCTTGATGCCCTCGACCGCCCAGAGGCCTTCGTCCAGCGAGAAGAACGTCTCGAGCACGAGCAGGTCGACGCCGCCCTCCGCAAGCGAGCGCGCTTGCTCGGCGTACGTCGACACGGCGAGGTCGTGCGTCAGTGGCCCGAGCGGCTCGGTCAGGTGCCCGGTCGGCCCGAGCGATCCCGCGACGAGCACGTCGTTGCCGACGGCCTCGCGCGCGAGCTCTGCAGCGCGTCGGTTGACCTCGACGGCGCGGCCGTGCAGCGCCTCATCGGCAAGGCGCAACGACGATCCGCCGAAGGAGCACGTGAGCACCAGGTCCGAGCCTGCCTCGACAAAGCGACGATGCAGCTCCTGCACCTTCTCGGGCGCGTCGACAACCCACTCCTCGGGTGCGACGCCGGGCTCGATGCCCATGTTCTGGTAGTTCGTCCCGGTCGCACCGTCTGCGAGCAACACGGAGCGCTCGGCGAGGAGCTCGATGAAGGACGGCATCAGGCGTTCAGCTCCGCGAGACGCCGCGCGACGCGCGCTGCCGCCCGCGCAAGCTCTCCTGCGGCCTCGGCATCGCCGACGACCGACGAGTTGAGCTGCACGCGCACGTGCTCGGCGAGCGCGGCAATCTCGTCGGCGCAAGAGGCGATCTCCCCCGGCACTGCAACGATGCGCGCACGGGTCTGCTCGTTGCGATCAGCCATGAACGCCGCGTAGGCCTCCGAGTCCTCGTCTGCAAGCTCAGAGAGCCGCGACCAGAGCGTCTTCGCCCGCACGACCGACGGCTCGTCCCCCGCGAAGCGGCCCGCGAGCTCCACGAGCGCGGCGGCGAGCGCTGCTGTCAGTGCTGTTGCCGCACCGCTCGCAGGCGCCGGCGTCTTCTCGCCGAGCGCCGCCAGAAACTCACCGACTCGCAGCTCGCTCAACGCCATGCCTGTAGAAGTCCGCCTCCGCCGGAGGAAGCGGTGTGTCGCCGCGGATCAGATCCGCGGCCTTCTCGGCGACCATCATCACCGGTGCATAGATGTTCCCGTTCGTCACGTACGGGAAGACACTCGCGTCCACGACGCGCAGCCCGTCGACACCGTGCACCCGCATCGTCGCCGGGTCGATCACCGACAGCTCATCGACCCCCATCTTCGCGGTGCACGACGGATGCAGCGCAGTCTCCGCGTCTCGGCGCACCCAGTCGAGGATCTCTTCATCGGTCTCGACCCTCGCGCCCGGTGAGAGCTCGCCGCCGTTGAACGGGTCGAACGCGGGTTGGGTGAGGATCGAGCGCGCCGCGCGGACGCACTCCACCCACTCGCAGCGGTCCTGGTCGGTCGAGAGGTAGTTGAACCGCAACGCAGGATGCACGTGCGGATCGGTCGACGTGATCTTCACCGAGCCGCGCGCATCGGAATACATCGGGCCGACGTGCAGCTGGTAGCCGTGGCCCTGCGGCGCGGTGCCGTCGTAGCGCACGGCAATCGGCAGAAAGTGGAACATCACATTTGGATAGAGAACGTCGTCGTTCGAACGGATGAACCCGCCCGCCTCGAAGTGATTCGTCGCGCCCGGGCCAGACTTGAAGAGCAGCCACTTCAGACCGACGAGCGGCCGGTTGCGCCATTTGTATGCCGGGGCGACCGTCACCGGCAGCTTCGAGGCGCATTGCACATACACCTCGAGGTGATCCTGCAGGTTCTCGCCGACACCCGGCAGGTCGTGCACGACCTTCACGCCCAGCGCTTCGAGCTCGGCGGCGTTGCCGATCCCGGAAAGCTGCAGCAGCTGCGGTGAGTTGATCGCGCCGCCGCAGAGAATGACCTCACCGGCGCGGATCGTCAGGCCGTTCACCTGCACGCCGATCACGCGCCTGCCTTCGAAGACGACGCGCTCGACAAACGTGCGCGTGCGCACCTCGAGGTTCGGCCGGTTCATCGCCGGGTGCAGGTACGCGCGCGCCGCGCTCAGGCGGCGGCCCTTACGGATGTTGCGATCAAACTTCGCAAATCCCTCCTGGCGGTAGCCGTTCACGTCGTCGGTCAGCGGGTAGCCGGCCTCCTGCACCGCATCGAAGAACGCGCCGAACAGCGGGCCGTCTGCCGGGCCGCGCTCGAGTTGTAGCGGGCCGTCTCCGCCGCGCCACTCGTCGGCGCCGGCGAGGCAGTTCTCCATCCGCTTGAAGTACGGGAGGCAGTGCGCGTAGTCCCACTGCTCGAGCCCCGGTTCGGCGGCCCAACGCTCGTAGTCGAGCGGGTTGCCGCGCTGGAAGATCATCCCGTTGATCGAGCTCGAACCGCCGAGCACCTTGCCGCGCGCGTGGTAGATCTTGCGACCGTTCATCTGCGGTTCCGGTTCCGACTCGTACTTCCAGTCGTAGAAGCGACTGCCGATCGGGAACGAGAGCGCCGCCGGCATGTGGATGTAGAGGTCCCACCAGGAGTCGTTGCGACCTGCTTCGAGCACGAGCACGCGCGTCGAAGCGTCCTCGGACAGCCGCGCGGCGAGTGCGCTTCCCGCGGATCCGCCGCCCACGATTATGTAATCCCAGCTCACGAGATGACGACGGTCTGCAATTCGGTGAACGACTCCATCGGCGCGCTCCCGCCCACGCGGCCGATGCCGCTCGCGGTCCCCGAGCGGCCGCCGAATGGCAGATGCGGCTCCCAGTAGTTCGAGGAGTCGTTGATGTTCACCCAACCGGTGCGCACCTCGTCGGCAAAGCGCAGGCCCTTGTTCAGGTCGCGCGTGAAGATCGCCGAGAGCAGTCCGTAGGGCGAGGCGTTGGTCAGCTCGATCGCCTGGTCGAGCGAGTCGATCTCGACGACGGGCGCGATCGGCCCGAATGTCTCCTCGACGGCGACGAGGGCATCAGCGGGGACGCCGTCGAGCACCGTCGCCTGCCAGTAGAGCCGCGTCGGGAACCCGTCGGCGCGTGCGCCTCCGGTCACGACGGTCGCGCCGCGCTCGAGCGCGTCGGCGACGTGCTCGTCCATCTTCTCTGCGACGCCCGCGTTGTTCAGCGGGCCCATCGTCGTCGCCTCAGCGAACGGGTCGCCGAGGACGACGCGCTCCGTGACGAGCGCGCGCAGCTTCGCGACGAACTCCTCGCGCACTGCCCGGTGCACGAGCAGTCGCTCGCCGGCCGTACAGCTCTGGCCCGCGCAGAGGAAACACGCGGTGACGGTTGCTTCGGCCGCGAGGTCGAGGTCGGCGTCCTCGAGCACGACGACGGGGCCGTTACCGCCGAGCTCGAGCACCGCAGCCTTACCGGCGGCGGCTTCGGCCACCTTGCGGCCCGTCTCGGTCGACCCGATGAACCCGACGCCGTGCGTGCCCGGGTTGCGCGCGATCTCGTCGCCGACGACGGAGCCGGGGCCGGTGACGAGGTTGAACACGCCGGGCGGAAGATCGGCTTCGACAACACACTCAGCGAGTGCGATCGCCGCGATCGCCGTCGTCGACGCGGGCGTCCACACGACAGCGTTCCCCGAGGCGAGCGCAGGCGCGATCAGCTCGGCGGGCATCGTGTACGGCCAGTTCCAGGGCGTGATCACCCCGATCACGCCGCGCGGCCGGCGCACGAGGAGCACGCGCTTGCCGGGCGACATGGAGTTCGCAAGGCGCCCTTCGAGACGCTTGCCGTCCTCTGCGGCGTTACGCCAGTAAGCGATGAGCTCTTCGACCTCGTCGCGCGACTCATGCAGCGGTTTGCCCTGGTCGAGCGTCAGCGTGTGCGCGAGCTCGTCGCGGCGGCGCTCGATTGCGTCGCCGACGCGGTTCATGTACATCGCGCGCTCGAAGACTGTCAGCCGCGACCAGGCATCGGCAGCGCGGTTCGCGGCGCCGATTGCAAGCTGCGCGTCTTCGCGCGTGCCCTGCGGCACCTCGCCGAGCGACGCGCCCGTCGCGGGCGAAGCGGCGGTGAACGTCTCGCCGGAGACGGACGACGTCCACCGTCCGTCCACGAACATTGCGGAGTTGCTGAAACTCTTAGACACCGCGTGGGCTCACATCGTCGAGCACGACCCGCATCAGGTCGCGGATCGAGACGATCCCGCAGGGCGTCCCGCCGTCGAGCACGGGCAGATGGCGGAACCCGCCGTGGATCATCACGACGCCGGCCTGCTGCGTGCTCTCGTCCGCGTCGATCGTTTCGGGGCCGCGGGTCATCCAGTTCGCGACCTGGCCTCCGACATCGCCCGACGCGACCGCGCGCATCACATCGCGCTCGGTGAGGATTCCCGTCAGCCGGTCGCCGGCCACGATCAGGACCGCGCCGACGCGCCGCGCCGTCATCGCCGCCGCCGCGTCTACGAGCGTCGTCTCCTGCTCGATCGTCAGCAGGTTGCGCGACATCACGTCGCCTACGGTCGCCATCTCAGTCTCCGAGCTCCGTGCGCCTACGGTCGACGTACGCCTTGAGCTCGTCCTTCAGCCCCTGGTCGATCGGCGGCTCCACGTACTCCTCGAGCGTCTTCTCCGAGATCTCGGTCGCGCGCGCGGCAGCGTCGCGGCCACCCAGGCGGTTCCAACGCTCGTAGTTCTCCGTCGACGAGAGCAGCGGCCGGTAGAAGCACTCGCGGAAGCGCTCGAGCGTGTGCACCGCGCCGAGGAAGTGGCCGCCCTGACCGACTTCCTGGTGCGCGCTGAACGCCAACGTCTCTTCGTTGATGTTCAGCGGCTGGAACACGTGATGCAGCATCCGCAGCAACTCGACGTCGACGATGAACTTCTCGTAACACGAGACGAGCCCCGACTCGAGCCAGCCCGCGGAGTGCATGACGAAGTTCGTGCCCGCGAGGAACGTCGGCCAGAGCGTCATCGCCGCTTCGTACGCAGCCTGCGCGTCGACGGTCTGCGACGAGGTGAGAGCGCCACCGCCGCGGAACGGCAGCTTGTAGTGCCGCGCGATCTGGCCGGTGCAAAGCAGGCCGATCGCCGACTCCGGCGTGCCGAAGCTCGGCGAGCCCGACTGCATGTCGGTGTTCGAGAGGAACGAGCCGAACACGACGGGGCAACCAGGGCGGATCGTCTGCACGAGTGCGATGCCGGCCAGCGCCTCGGCCACCTGCTGCGCGAGCGACGCTGCGATCGAGACCGGCGACATCGCGCCCATCAGCAGGAACGGCGTGATGATCATCGCCTGATTCGCGCGTGCGTACTCGAGGAGCGCCGAAAGCATCCGGTCGTCGTAGCGCAGCGGCGAGTTGACGTTGATCAGCGAAATGATCGCGGGGTTCTCCTCGAGCGACTCCTTGCCGAACACCATCTCCGCCATCGCGATTGTGTCGAGCGCGTTCGGGCCTGACGTGACCGAGCCCATGAACGGCTTGTCGGAGAGCGTCATCAGCGCGTAGACCATGTCGAGGTGGCGCGAGTCGAGCGCCTTGTCACCCGGTTCGCAGATCGTCCCGCCCGGGGTGTCGAGCTCCGGGAACGACTGCGCAAGCTTCACGAGGTTCTCGAAGTCCTCGTACATCGCCTCACGGCGTTCGAGGCCGCGGCGCACGAACGGGCAGCCATATACGGCCCCGAAGGCCATGTGCTTGCCGCCGATGTGGATGTTTCTCTCGGGGTTGCGCGCCTGCAGTTCGAACTCGCGCGGCGCCTTCGCCACCTGCTCGAGGATCCAGTCGGGATCGAACTTGACGAGGTCGCCCTCGACCTGCTGGCCTGCGGCCGCGAACGCGGCCTGCGCATCGGCGTGCTGGAAGTCGACGCCGAGCTCGCTGACGATCCGGCGCCAGCCGCGGTCGAGCTCCTGCATCGAGAACTCGTCGAGGATCTCGTACCGCGGCAGTTCATTTACGAGCACGGTGCCTCCTGGAGAAGTTGTTCTAGGGCAAGCTCAAGGCCGGTGTCGCCGGTCTCACGAATCTCGAGCGGCAGGCCGAGTCTCGCAGCAGCGGCCTCCGCTTTCGCGCGCAACTCGTCGTTCGGGGACTGCGCGAGCCAGACGACGCGCTCGTAATGCTTGAAGTAATCGTCGCGCAGCTCCGGATGCCGGTCGAGGCCGAGCCCGCGCCAGACGACGCGATCGAAGGAGCGCACGAGGAAATCGGTCAGGTAATAGGTGCCGAGCTCATGTTCCATCCCGCCGAAGAGCTGGTAGCAATCGGCGCCGGCGAGCCGAGGCAGGTCGTCGAGCGCCCCGCGTGTGCCGCAGTCGGCATACGCGACGACATCAGCTTCGCCCGCCGCGTCGACGGCGGCGCGGATCTTCTCCGGGCGGTTGTGCAGCTCCGGCGGGATCGGGCGCACCTCGATGTCCCAGCCGCGGCGCTTCGCGATCTGGTCGATGTGCAGCGCGAGCGCGCCACAGGCTACGACCACCTTCGTCATGCGGGGAAGGAGAGCTGGTCGATGAACAGGTCGTTGAAGTCGGTGCGACCCGATAGCTCGACGTACTTCACTTCATCGAGCACGGCCTGCGCGGCTGCACGCTCCGTCACGGACAGAGCCGCGATCTTCGCGCCTTCACCGGCGACGTTCCCGGCGGCGACGATGCGCAGCAGCGGCAGCTTCGGCACGAGGCCGATCTTCACCGCGCTCGCGGCGGTGAGGTACGAGCCGAAAGAGCCGCCGAGCAGCACCTGCGAGATCTCCGTCGGGTCGACGCCCATGTCGTTGCACAGGATCTGCCAGCCGGTGGCGATCGACGCCTTCGCGAACTGCAGCTCGCGCACGTCGCGCTGCGAGAGGAAGACGTCCTTATGCAGGTAGAAGACGTTCTCATCGCCGATCTTCCCGAGGTGCGGCGACGAGCCGAGCACGAAGCGGCCCGAGTGGTCGAGGATGCCCGCACCGACAAGCTCGGCAACCGCGTCGACGAGGCCGGAGCCGCAGAGCCCTACGGCTTCGACGTCGCCGATCACGGTCAACTGCACTTCGCCGTCGACGATCCTCACACCCTCGATCGCCCCGTCCGCGGCGCGCATACCGCAGCGGATCTGCGCGGCCTCGAAGGCAGGTCCCGCAGGTGCGGCCGTTGCAAGCGCTTCGGCGGACGAGCCGAGCACGATCTCCGAGTTGGTGCCGACGTCGATGAAGAGGCGCGTGCGCTTGTCGAGCGTCAGGCCTGTAGCGAGGATCCCGGCGACGATGTCCGGGCCGACGTAGGCGCCGAGCGCCGGGAAGAGCACCGCCGGTGCGCGCTCGTGCACGTGGACACCGAAGTCGGTCGCCTTCGCGGCGGGCAGCGTGCGCGCGGCGATCGTGAACGGCGCCATCGAGAGCGGCTCGGGATCGATCCCGAGCGCAAGCTGCATCATCGTCTGGTTGCCGGCAACCACAATCTCGTAGACCTCCGACGGATCGACGCCCGCTTCTTCGCACACCTCTTTGGTCAGCGTGGCGAGCGTCTCGTGCGCGCGGTCGCCGAGCATGCCGAGCGCGTCCGGATCCATCATCGTCGCGGAAATCCGCGTGATCACGTCGGCGCCGAACGGCTGCTGCATGTTGAGGATCGACTGGACCGCGGCGGGCAGGCCCGTCTCGAGGTCGAGCAGTGTCGCGACGCACGTTGTCGTCCCGAGGTCGTAGGCGATCGCAAAGCGACGCGCCGTCGTGTCACCGGGCTCGATGTCGACGAGCACATCGTCGACGAGCACGGCCGTGACCTGCCAGTTCGATTCGCGCAGCGTGTG
>JANMWB010000079.1:0-5899 GCA_031393705.1 Thermoleophilia bacterium
TTCCCGTGACTTGCCGCCGAGCAGCTCGAACACGGGCATGCCGGCGGCCTTGCCCTTGATATCCCACAGGGCCATGTCGACGGCCGCGATCGCGGTCATGCCGACGGGGCCGCCGCGCCAGTAGGCGCCCTTGTAGAGGTACTGCCAGATGTCCTCGATCCGCGAGGCGTCACGCCCGATCAGCAGCGGGCACACATGGTCCTGGAGATAGCTCGCGACGGAGAGCTCGCGTCCGTTGAGCGTCGCGTCGCCGACACCGGTGAGGCCGGACGAGGTGCGCAGCTTCAGCGTGACGAAGTTCCGGTCCGGCGAGCAGACGATGACGCGGGCATCGACGATCTTCAACGAGGTGCTCCTTCCTCGATCAGGACGGCGCGGATCGGGGAGCCAGACCCGCCCCGGATCCGGAGCGGAAGCCCGACGAAGATCCCGCGCGACGGGGCGGCGGCGAGGCCGATCAGCGTCTCGAAGATCAGAATCTCGGCCGGCAGGAACGCGCGCGTGTGGCCGACCGCGGAGGTGATCTCACCGTCGACGACCGCCGTGTCGCAGGTCGCGGTGTCCGATCCGACTGCGCTGATGCCACGCTCTGCGAGGTAGTCACACGCGTCGGCGGCGAGACCGGGAGCGTTGCGGATCCACCAGAGCCGCGCATCCCCGTCGTCGTCATCAGGCTTGAAGTGCCGGTCCCAGCCGAACTGGATGATCGCGATGTCCCCTGTCTGAAGCTCCAGTCCGTCGCGCTCCTCGATCTCTTCGAGGACGGCGCGCGTCACGAGGTCTCCAGGACCAGGTGCGTGTCGGCTGACGTCGTACTTCACGTACGGCGCGATGAATCGCTCGGGCGGATACCGGTCGATCGTGCGCTCGCCCATCGCTGCCACCGCATGCGCGGGAGCGTCGACATGCGAGCCGGTGTGCTCGCCGAAGGAAAGCTGCTGGACGAAGTACCCGTCGCGCGCGTGTGTCCGCGCATCGGCGTCGACCTCGACCGGAGGATGGCCGGGGAAGACCGGCAGTCGCTCGTCGATCAGCGGCGAGACGTCGTGGAACCTCGCCGATCGAAGCGCGTCGGCGAGCGAGCTCACGGTTGGACGACCGCGCGCAACGCGCTGAGCGTGCCGTCCTTGGAGGTCACGAACGCGCTGCTGACGTCGTCCAGCGAAAAGCGCTGCACGAGCGAGCTGTCGGGCAAGGCAGCGAGCAGTCCCCCGGCGAGCAAGTCCATGGCCTCGATGAAATCACCTCGCTCGTACATCAGCACGCCGACGAGTGAGCGGTCCCCGCGCTGGAGCGCCAGGCCGTCGATCTCGAGCGTGGGTGGGGCGTTCCCGACGACGACGGCGCGGCCGCCCTTTCGGGTCGAGGCGAGCGCGCTCGCGATCGTCTCGCCGCTGCCCACGCACTCGAACACCACGTCCGCTCCTTCCGGGCGGACGACCTCCGCAACGATCTGCTCGACGGAGCTCGAGCCGATGTCGACCGCCGGCAGGCCAAGCAGCGCTGCGCGCGCCCGCCGGGGCGCGGACGGCTCGATCACAAGGACGTCCAGGCCGCGTGCCTGTGCGACGAGCGCCGTGAACAACCCGATCGCGCCGGAGCCGAGGACGACGGCCGTCTCGCCCGCCTCGCCCTGCGCGCGGGCAACCGCATGCACTCCGACGGCGAGCGGCTCGATGAGCACGCGCTGAAGATCAGGGATGCCGTCGGGTACCGGCAGCACGTTTCCTTCGGAAACAACGAGGTGCTCCGCGAGCCCGCCCGGCAACTGCCCCCCGTGGAAGCGCATGTCCGCGCACAGCTGCGGCTGGTCACGGAGACAGTGGAAACACGTGCCGCAGCCGACGGGAGGGAACACGACGACGTCGGCGCCGACAGTGAAGCTCTCTGCGCCTTCGCCGACTGCTTCCACACTGCCGTAGATCTCGTGGCCGAGCAGCAGTGGAGGCCGGAGAAACGCGTGCGTTCCCGCCCACATCTTCAGGTCGGATCCGCACACGCCGCAATCGCGCACGCGAAGCCTGACTTCGCCGAGCGCCGGCGCTTCGGCGGGGCGCTGGTCGAGCGAGAACTCGGACGGCGCGACGAGCATTGCGTACCGACCCTCGGTCATCGCTGCCTCCAGAGCTGCAACAGCCCGTTCTCCGCCATCGTCGTTTCGATGTCGTGAGGGTCGAGCGGGACAAAGCCGGTGAAGTTCTCGAGTCCCTCGGCGGTGAGCGCGACCGTGTCTTCGCAGCGAATGTAGAGGTTCCGCTCCGGCACCCACAGCATCGGGTCGACCGAGAACACGAGCCCTTCGGGAAGCGGGCGCTCGCGGTAGCTGCCGACGTCGTGCACCGCCATGCCGACCGGATGCGACAGGTGTCCGCGGAAGCTCAACGCGTCGCGTGCCGCCCGTTCGAACTCGGGGGCCGACCAAGCAGTGGCGGCGACGACCTCGCTCATCTCGGCCGCGGCGTCGTCCAGCACCTCGTCGGCGGACACGCCCACGCGAATCCGCGAAAGCAGTGCACGGTGATACTGGACGATGAACCCGTAGAGCTCGAGCTGCCACGGTTCCCACTCGCCGGACACCGGCCACATGCGACCGATGTCGCTCGTGTAGTAGTTGAAGTCCGGCGCGTAGTCCATCAGCACCAGCTCTCCGTCCGCGAGCATCGAGGACTTGCGGGAGTAGTGCCCGTGCCACGCATTCGTTCCGGTGGCGACGATTGCCTCGTAGGACCCACCGCGTGCTCCACCTTGCTGGAAGACGAAGTCGGCAACCGCGCTCAGTTCGTACTCGTAGAGGCCCGGTTCGGTCGAGCGCATTGCCTCGATCACGCCAAGGCCGGTCAGCCGGCCCGCTTCGCGCATCGCGGCGAGCTCGGAGGTGCTCTTGACGAGCCGGAGCTCGTCCAGCACCGGCGTCAGGTCGCGTACCTCTGCACTCGGGAAGTGCGAACCGAGCGCCGCGCGCAGACCTCCGTCGGGCTCTTGGCGCGCGAACGGGTCGGCGAGGCGGGCAGCCGTCCCTCCGAGGAGGACGTCCCGCGTCTCGCGCTCGCCCTCCGCCGGGGCGAACGGCGTATACACCGTGAGGCGACCGCGGAAGAGCCGGCGCGCGAGTTCGGCCGGGAGGTCTTCGACCGGGGCGACGAGATCGGCTCCGCAAAGATCCTGGACGAGCTCGACGTCCTCGGCCCACAGGCCAGGCCCTTCGCTCCGCTCGCGGTGCTCGTCGCGGTGCGGCAGGTAAACGGTGGTCAGTCCTGCCACGCCGTCGATCAGGACGTAGGCCCCGGCGACTTCGAGGCCCGTTGCGTAGAAGAACTCGTTCGTCTGCCGGAATCGGGTCGAGCGCCGGGGGGCCGGAGCCGAGGCGAGCAAGGCGACGCCTCCGGTTCCGACTGTCTCCGCGATGCGGGAACGCCGAGCCCGCAGCTCGTCGGCCTGGGGACGCACCTCGCTGCCTGTCGCGATCACTGGGGAAAGGCTTTCAGATTCTTCTCATCGTTTAAAATCTCTTTCAGACCTAAGCGTACTATATGCTCGAATCGGTTCTGAGCCAAAGCCCCCTGTGACCGACGAAGCCCTCCCGTCATCCGCGACGCGCCTCTGGTGGCGCACCCCGGCCTCGCGCTGGTTCGGCGCGACGCCTGTGGGCAACGGCCGACTCGGCGGCATGGTCTTCGGACGGATCTACAAGGAAACCTTCCAGATCAACGAGGAGACGCTCTGGTCGCGCCTCCCCGATCGGACGAATCCCGATTCCCGTGCGCACCTCGACGAGGTCCGTTCGCTCCTGCTCGCGGGGAGGATTGAGGAGGCGCACACGCTGGCCGAGCTGGCCCTTTTCGGGATGCCGAACAACCAGTCGGCCTACCAGCAGCTCGCGAATGTGACGCTGCTCTTTGGCGGTCAGCACGAGGAGCACGTGGAGGACTACCGGCGCGACCTCGACATGGAGACCGGCATCGTCACGGTCTCCTACACGCGGAACGGGCAACGCGTCCGGCGCGAGTTCTTCGCCAGTGCCCCCGACGACGTGCTCGTGATGCGCATCGAGGGAGTGGGGGCGGGCGAGCTCCAGCTCGGCGCCCATCTGCACCGGAAGTTCGACGGCCGCGCGGATCCCGACGGCGACACCGGCGATCTCGTCATGCGCGGGAAGTGCGGCGCGCTCGGGTCGTCGTTCGAGGCGCGGCTTCGCATCGTGGCCGACGGCGGCTCGCTACGGAGCATCGGCGACCATCTCTCCCTCACGGATGCCAACGCCGCGACTGTCCTCATCGCGGTCGCCTCCGACTTCCGGCACGAGGACTACGCAGCCGAAGCAGCGCGCGTGATCGACGCGGCCGCCGCGCGTTCCTACGGCGAGCTGCGTGAGCGCCACGTCGACGACCACCGCCGCGCTTTCGGCGGCTTCGCGCTCGAGCTGAAGTGCGATCCGGCACTCGACGAGCTGCCGACCGACGAGCGCCTCGAGCGCCTACAGACCGGCGCTGACGACCCTGGGCTGATCGCGCAGTACTGCCAGTTCGGCCGCTATCTCCTACTCGGCAGCAGCCGGCCGGGGACGCTGCCCGCGAACCTGCAGGGCATCTGGAACGAGAGCTTCATGCCCGCCTGGGACAGCAAGTTCACGATCAACATCAACACCGAGATGAACTACTGGCCCGCGGAGACCGCAGGGCTCCAGGCGACGGCGCTCCCGCTGTTCGACCTGATCGACCGTCTACGCGTGACCGGTGCGGAGACTGCGCGCATCCATTACGGCTGCCGCGGCTTCGTCGCGCACCACAACACGGACCTCTGGGCGGACACGGTGCCGCTCGACAACGTCTTCTGCGGGCTCTGGCCCGCCGGCGCGGCGTGGCTGACCTACCACCTGTGGGAGCACTATTCCTTTGCGCCTGACGACGAGTTTCTGCGCGACCGGGCCTACCCGGCGCTCCGCGAGGCCGCAGAGTTCTGCCTTGACTACCTGACGCCCCATCCCGAGACGGGCGAGCTGCTCTTCGGGCCGTCGCTCAGCCCCGAAAACCAGTACTTCGACGAGCAGGGTCTGCGCGCCGGTCTCTGCATGGCGCCGACGAGTGACACGCAGATCGTCGACGGGCTGTTTCGCCGTGTGATCGAGGCGGAGGAGCTCCTCGGCATCGACGACGGCATCAGTAACGAACTGCGCGCCGCGCGTGACCAGCTGCCTGCAATGCGCGTCGGACGCCACGGCCAGCTCCAGGAGTGGCTCGAGGACTACGAGGAGTGGGAGCCGGGGCATCGCCATCTCTCGCATCTGTTCGCGGTCTATCCGGATCACGCGATCACACCGCGGTCGCAGCCGAAGCTCGCCACCGCGGCGCGCACCTCACTCGAGCGGCGACTCGCAAACGGGGGCGGCGGAACCGGCTGGGGCCGCGCTTGGGTCGTGCTGATCTGGGCCCGCTTCCACGAGGCCGCGCTTGCGCACGAGCATCTCGTGACACTCCTGCGCTTGAGCACGGTCGAGAATCTCTTCGACACGCATCCGCCCCAGGGGACGAATCCGCTGACCGTGTTCCAGATCGACGGCAACCTCGGTGGCACCGCAGCCGTCTGCGAGATGCTTCTGCAATCGCACGACGGTCTCGAGATTCTCCCCGCTCTGCCCGACGCGTGGCCGGACGGCTCGGTGCGCGGGCTTCGGGCGCGAGGCGGTTTCGAGGTCTCCCTGACGTGGGCGGCCGGCCACCTGCAACAGGGAACGATCCTCTCCACGCACGGCCGGCCCTGCCACGTGCGAACCGATGTCTCCGTCTCCTCCGATGATCCCGAGCTTGCGGTCGAAGAGCGCGACGACGGCGTGGCCTTCGCGACGCGGCGGGGGATGACGTATCTCGTCGAGCCCCGTTAGCGCCGTGAGCCCGACCGCGTT
>JANMWB010000109.1:0-11401 GCA_031393705.1 Thermoleophilia bacterium
GAACTCGACGTTCATCGTGAAGGTGTTCTTCACACCCAGCGCGTACCCGAGGGCGCCTGCCACGAGCAGCCCGCCACGGGCAATGCCGAGGATCATGTCGGGCCGGTAGCCGTCGTCGGCGACCGCCAGCGCGAGGTCGCGCGCGCCCGTGCCCAGGTCGTCCCAGCTCATTACCTCGCGCTCGTCGCTCACGACGCGAGCCTAGCGAGTGCGGCAGTGAGGGCATCGACGGCCAGCGCGATGTCGTCGGCGCTCGAAAGCTCATCGGGATGGTGCGAGACGCCGCCGTTGAGGCTCCGCACGAAGAGCAGCGAACTGTTCGGGACGAACATCGCGTCGTGCCCCGCGCCCGACACGAGCCTCGGCGCGTCTGGCAGGACGGACGCGAACGCATCGCCCATCGCCACCGGCTCGGACTTCCACTGGACCTCGAACCCGATCTCCTCGATCAGCCCATCCAGGAGCCCGGCATCGGCCGAGCGCGCGTCGACCGCGACCGTCACCTTCTCGGGCACGACGTTCGTCGCGTTCGGCTCCGCTTCGATGAAACCGACCGTCGCCACCGTGCCCTCATGCGCGCAGTCGCGCACATGAAGGATGAAGCGCGCCGCCTCGACGAGTGCGTCGGCGCGCGCGTCCATCGGCGTCGTGCCCGCGTGGTCGGCGCGTCCCTCGAACACCTTGAACCCGCGCGCCTGGCCGGCGATCGCGGTCACGACGCCGAGCGGCTCGCCGAGACTCGCGAGCACCGGCCCTTGCTCGATGTGCAACTCGAGATACGCGTCGGGAGTCGAGGTGAGCTTCTTGCTGCCCATCGGGCCTGTCTCCTCGGCGCGAAATGCGACGACGGCGAGCGGCGCGTCCGGTAACCGCGCTGCGGCCTCGATCGCCGCGACGACGCCGAGCGCACCGTCGAACTTGCCGGCGGTCGGGACGCTGTCGAGGTGCGAGCCCGCCCAGATGCGCGCGGCGCCGCGTGTGCCGAAGAGGTTGCCCGTCGCGTCGCGCGAGACCTCGAGGCCTATCTCGCGCATCCAGCCGGCGGCAAGCTCGTGCGCGGCGTCCTCCTCAGGCGAGTAGCCGGCCCGGTGCTGGCCAATCGCGTAGATCTCATCGAGACGCTCGAGGACGCTCATCCCGGCAATGCTCGCAGCACGCGCCAGCCGACGAGCGGGAAGAGCGCCACAGCCGCGAACCCGACCTGCCACGAGGTGGCGGCGACGAGCGCTCCGAAGAGACCCGGGTAAGTCGTCGAGGGCACGTTGAGCAGGGTTTGCTGGAGGCCGATCGCCGATCCACTGCGACCGCGTCCGGCGAGCTCGATCGCAGCAGCGAACGACAAGCTGTTCCAGCTCATCGCCAGTGCACCGGTGACGACGAGCACCGGGATCAACACCGGCAGTGGCGCGTCCAGAAGTGCCGTCATCAACACAAGCAGGCCGCCCACCGTGAGTGCAATCGCCCGCAGCGGCACCAGGCGGCTGGCACGGAGATCCGACCAGCGGCCCGCGCTGATCCGGCCGGCGATCGCGAGCGCCTGCATCACGGCGAGCACCGCGCCGGCGGCGCCGGGCGACATGCCGCGTCGGTCGTGGAGGTAGAGCACGGCGAAGCCGGCGACGCACAGCTGCGGCGCGAGGAGCAGAGAGCTACCGATCGAGAGCTGCCAGATGCGCTTGTCGCGCAGCGGCGAAAGCCCGGGCGGCTCGCCGGCTGCAAGATCGTGCTCAGGCCCCTCACGGAGAACGATGCCGCCAACCGCCGCGCCGGCGAGAGACGCAACGCCGAGCAGGACGAAGCCGTTGCGGATCCCGCCGACGTGGGGCAGCACGAGGGCCGTCAAGAACCCGCTGAGCGGAATCGCCGTCTGGCGGATCGCGAGGGCGAGCCCTCGCTGCCGGAGCGGAAACCAGTGCAGGACGGCGCGACCGCTCGCCGATTGCACGCTCGCACCGGTCAGGCCGGCGAGAGCGACGAGGCCTGCGACGGGCCAGAAGCCGTGGACGAATGCTGCTGCGGTCAGCGCGCCACCACACAGCGTCAGCCCGGTCACGAGCACGACGCGCTCGCCGTAGCGGTCGGTCGCAAGCCCCCACAGGAGCAAGCTCACGAGCGAGCCGACGAGCGAGCTCGAGAGGAGCAAGCCGGTTTGCGCGAGCGAGAGATGATCGCGATCCCGCAGCGCCGGCGCCATCACCGCGATGCCGAACCAGATCGCCGAGTACGTCGTCTGCGCGAACGTCCCCGCGGCAAGAACCGCCCAGCGATAGCCGTCCTGTCTGTTCAGGACATGTCCCGGGGACTGTCCCTCAGACATGTCCGAACGAGACGTGTCTTACAGCCCGAACGGGTTCGTCGGGCGCGATCCCGTGTAGGTGACGACCGACTTCGTCTCGAGGTAGAGGTCGAGTGTCTCGAGTGCGAGCTCGCGGCCGAAGCCGGACTGCTTGTAGCCGCCGAACGGGATGCCGGGGAACGCGGTGTACGGCATGTTGATGCCGACCGTTCCGGACTTGATCTTCGAGGCGATGCGATGACCCTTTGCGGGATCACCGGTCCACACCGTCGCCATCAGCCCGTACTTGACGTCGTTCGCGATCCGGATCGCGTCTGCCTCGTCGTCGAACGGGATCACCGTGACGACGGGACCGAAGATCTCCTCCTGCGCCGCGACCATCTGGTTGCCTGCGTTCGCGATCACGGTCGGCGGATAGAACGCGCCCGGCCCGTCTGGCGTCGCGCCGCCCGTCGTAACCTCAGCGCCTTCGGCTCGCGCTCCGTCGACGAAACCGTTGACCTTCGCGCGATGCGACGGCGAGATGAGCGAGCCCATCTGCGTCTCCGGGTCGAGCGGGTCGCCGACCCTCACCCTCTCTGAGAGCTCGGTCACCTGTGCGACGACGTCGTCGTACATCGACTTCTCGACGAGCAGGCGCGAGCGCGCCTCGCACGACTGACCGGCGGAGGCGAAGATCGCCCACACGCTCGCCGGGATCGCGTCGGCGAGGTTCGCGTCGGCGAAGAGGAGGTTCGGGCTCTTGCCGCCGAGCTCGAGCGTCAGGCGCTTGATCGGGTCGGAGCAGAGCCGCATGATCTCGCCACCGGTCTTCGTCGAGCCGGTGAATGCGACCTTGTCGACGCCGCGATGCTTGACGAGATACGCACCCGTCGTCGGCCCGTCGCCGGGAACGATGTTGATCACGCCCGGCGGGAAGCCGACCTCCGACGCGAGCTCTGCGATGCGCAGCACTGAAAGCGGGGTCTGCGGATCCGGCTTGAGCACGACCGTGCAGCCTGCGGCGAGCGCGGGCGCAAGCTTCCAGGTCGCCATCATCAGCGGGTAGTTCCACGGCACGATCTGCGCCGCGACACCGACGGGCTCCTTCTGCGAGTAGAAGAGCAACGAGCCGCCGATCGGATTCGAGCGGCCCGCGATCGTCCCGATCGCCGAGGCGTAGTAGCGGAAGTTCTCCGTCGCGCCCGCAACCTCGGCCTTCACCGACGAGATCGCTTTGCCGACATTGCGCGACTCGAGCTCGGCGAGCTCCTTGCGGTTCGCGGTGATCGCATCGGCGAGCGCGTGCAGCAGACGCGAGCGCTCGGTGCCGGGCGTCTTGCCCCAGGCGCCGTCGAGCGCGCCGCGCGCGGCTTCGACCGCGCGGTCGACGTCGGCCTCGCCGCCCATCGCGGCGCGCGCAAGCACCTCACCGGTCGCGGGCTCGGGAACGTCACGCAGTTCGCCGGAGGCAGCCTCGACGCTTTCGCCGTTGATGAAGAGCCCGTGCTCGGTCGTCGCAATTGCCATGCCAGGACCCTAGCGAGAAGCGGTCAGCAAGTCGCCGATGCGCACATGCTCGGTCAGCAGCGTGCGGAAGCGAGCCGGATCGCCGCCGACATAGGCGCGACAAAGGTCGCGGCCGGCGGAGTAGGTGATCACGTACGCGCGCCACGTCGGGTCGGTGACGAAGCGGACGCTGTGCTTCGCCTGGTCGGCCGGCACGAGGTTCCACTTCTGAACGTAAGCCTCTGCCTCCTCGACCGAGACGCCTTCGTCGTGGATCATCAGCGCGGCGTCGAGCCCAACGGTGCGCAGCCGCTCGCCCACCTTGGCGATCCGTTCCGAGAGCTCCGGGTCGACGAGCGTCGCGCCGTGGCGACGGAGGATCGCGTACGCCTCCTCCTTCGCAGCGTCGTCGAGGACGAGCTCCGCGCCGGTTTCCGCGATGCCCTCGCTCAGCACGGCCTGCGGCGTCGGCACGAGCTGGATGCCTTCCTCGATCTTCCCCTGATCGCGGATCAGCACCTGCTCCTTGACCGCATGCTCGGTGTGGTGGCCCGGAAAGACTTCGTGGCCGGCGAGGTGAATGAGGTCGGTGCCGGTCGTCGGCACGTCGACGTTCAGGACGACGCGGCTCTGCAGGTTGCCGAGGTAGTAGTTGAACGCCCACCACGGCTCGTCGCTGACGGGCTCGATCGTGACGGCGTCACCCGCGGGCAAGTCGAGCAGTACCGCCTCGGTGCGCGCGCGCAAGAGCGGCAGGAGGTCTTGCAGAACCGGAACCGCCAGGTCGCCGGAGACAAGATGCACCTCGCGCCAGGCGTCGCGGCGCTCGCGCAACGTGCCGGTCCCGGGGTAGAGCGCGTCGAGCTCGGCGTGCGCGGCCTTGTATACGTCCTCGGAGACCTTCGTCGGCCGCACGCCGTACGAGCCCTCGACCTCGTCCGCATAGGAGATCGAGTCGCCGGCGAGCACGTGCGCGTACGTCGCGCAGCCGTGCACCTGGTCGCGCAGCCAGTCGTCCGGCAACTCGTCGCGAAGCGTGTCTGCGTCGGCCGCGAGTTGCTCCGCCGGGATCAGGTCCTCCGCGTCGACCTGCTCCTGCAACTCGGGCGGTCCGTAGTACGCATCGACGAGGCCGTCGACATGCTTGCCGAGCCGCAGGCCGAGCTCCAGGTAGCGCTCCGCGTGTGTCATCGGGTGAACAATGCCGCTTGTCCCTGGCCAACGCCAACGCACATCGTTGCGACGCCGTTGCGCCCGCCCCTACGCCGCAGCTCGTGGAGAAGGGTCACGACGAGGCGGGCGCCGCTCATGCCGAGCGGGTGTCCCAGTGCGATCGCGCCGCCGTTCACGTTTACCTTCTCCTCGTCGAGGCCCAGCTCGCGGATCACAGCCAACGACTGCGAGGCAAACGCCTCATTGAGCTCGACGAGATCGAGGTCGTCGACCGCGACACCGGTGCGCTCGAGCAGCTTGCGCACGGCGGGCACCGGCCCGATGCCCATCACGCGCGGGTCGACGCCCGCGACCGCAGAGCCGACGAACGTGCCCAGCGGCTCGATTCCGAGCTCGCGTGCCTTTTCCTCCGATGCGATCACGACCGCGGCAGCACCGTCGTTGAGGCCGGACGAGTTGCCGGCCGTCACCGATCCGTCTTTGCGGAACGCGGGCTTGAGGGAGGCGAGCTTCTCGGCGGAGGTGTCGGGACGTGGGTGCTCGTCGCGCATCACGTCGCCGACGGGGACGAGCTCGTCGTCGAACCGACCCGCTTCGCTGGCCGCCGCCCACCGCTGCTGCGAGCGGAGCGCGAATGCATCCTGCTCCTCGCGCGACACGGACCAGCGGTCGGCGACGTTCTCGCCGGTCTCGCCCATCGTCTCGAGTGGGAAGAGCTCGGCCAGCCGCGGGTTCGGGAAGCGCCAGCCAAGGGTCGTGTCGTACAGCACGCGGTCGCCGCGCGGGAACGCCGCGTCCGGCTTCGCAGTGACAAGCGGCGCGCGCGACATCGACTCCACGCCGCCCGCGACGAACAGGTCGCCGTCGCCCGCGATCACCGCGTGTGCCGCGCCGACGATCGCCGAGAGCCCGGAGGCGCAGAGCCGGTTGACGGTGACACCCGCGATCGACTCGGGCAGACCCGCGAGCAGCACCGCCATGCGCGCGACGTTGCGGTTGTCCTCGCCGGCCTGATTCGCGCAGCCGAGCCAGACGTCCTCGATCTGCTCGACGGGCACACCGGAGCGCTCGACCGCCGCACGCACGGCGACTGCGGCGAGATCGTCGGCGCGGATGCCTGCAAGGCCACCGCCGTAGCGCCCGACCGGCGTGCGTACCGCCGAGAGGACAACTGCCCGTGTCATACGAACTCTGGCGGGCGACCCAGGAGGATCTCGATCGCCTTGCGCCCGCGCTCACCCATGTCCAGCGTCAGATCGTTGACGTACATCGCAACGAACTCGTCCGCAGTGGCCGCGTCGATCCCGCGACCGAAGCCCATCGCGTACTGCATCGCCTCGTCGCGGTTCGCGAGCCCCGCGTCGATCGCCTCGCGCAGCACCGCAGAAACGTCCTGTGCGCGCTCGACGTCCTTGCGGATCGCGACGAGGCCGAGCGGCAGCGGCAGGTCGTGCTCTGCCTGCCACCATTCGCCCAGGTCGAGCAGCTTGTGCAGGCCGAAGTCGGCGAACGTCAGCTGCCCCTCGTGAATGACGAGCCCCGCTTCGGCGCGGTCCGACACGACCTCGTCGAGCACCGCCTCGAACGACACGTCGCGCGTGCGGATGCCGTCACCGAGCGCGAGGCGCAACACGCGTGAGGCAGTCGTGAGCGGGCCTGGTGTGACGATCTCGACCTCGCGCAGTTCGTCGAGTGTGAGCTCGCGCTTCGAGACGACGATCGGGCCGTAGCCCTCGCCGAACGACGCACCGTGCGGGAGCAGCGCGTAGGTGTCGACGACTGACGGATACGCGCCGGCGGACAGGGCGGTCACCTCGAGCCGGCCCTCAAGCGCCCATTCGTTCAGCGACTGGATGTCCGAGACAACGGGCTTCAGATCGAGCCCGCGGGTGTCCACCCGGCCGGCCTCGAGAGCCCAGACCATGAACGCGTCGTCCGGGTCTGCGCTGTGCCCCACACGTATTTGCCCAGTACTGCTCGCCACGGCGGCACGTTACCCTGGCAAGTGTGAGCAAGGCCGGGCTCAGCGAATCGATCCAGGATTACCTGAAGAGCATCTACAAGCTGCAGTCCGAGCACGGGCACGTGACGATCGGTGCGCTTGCGAAAGACCAGGGCGTGTCGCCCGCCTCGGCATCCGCGATGGTGAAGAAGCTCGACGCACTCGAGCTCCTGGAGCACGAGCCCTACCGCGGCGCCCACCTGACCGAAGCCGGTGAGCGAGTCGCGCTCGAAGTGATCCGGCATCACCGGCTGCTCGAGCTCTACCTCGCGGAGACGCTCGGCCTCTCCGTCGACAACGTGCACGACGAGGCGGACCGCCTGGAGCACGTGATCTCCGAGGAGCTCGAGGAGCGCATCGACAAGGCGCTCGGCTTCCCGACGCACGACCCGCACGGTGACCCGATCCCCGATGCGAACCTCGAGTGGCCGGCGCCCTAGGCGCGCCCGAAGAAGAGCTTCTCGAGCGGCTTCAAGAGCTCCGAGCGGTGGAACGGCTTGACCGACTCCGGTGAGCCGAGCTCCTCCGAGACGACCGCGTCGTCCTCGAGCGCTCCGTTCGCCGCCTCGAGGCAGTCGTCGAGCTCGTGCCCCTGCCAGAGATAGTCGTCCTCGCGCGGTGACTCGGTCTCTCGGTGCTGCGGATTGACCTGGCGCCCGACCGCCCAGATGGCTCCGGGCCTGCGTTCGATCCAGATCACGACCCGCTCAGAACTGCCGCCGTCGTCGCGTCCATCCACGATCCGCTCGGCGAAGCGCCCGGCGCTGGCGGGAGCCTTCACGCACCCGACTATACTCGTGCCGCTGTGGGATTCGTCGACGCGATCAGGGGCGCGTTTTCGTTCCTCTCTGCCCGTTCACAGGCGGAGGAACGGATTGCCCAATACATCATCCGCGAGCACCATCGCGGGCGGCCGCTCGCCGAGATCCTGAACGATCACTACGTGACCAACCGCATCACGCCGGAACAGGTCAAGCGATTGCTCGACCGGCCCGAGGTCGTGCACGAGCTCGGCGACGACCTGGTCTTCGACGCGCGCCGCGGGCTTTAGCCCTCCACCAGCTCGACCACGCGCGCTGCGGCCGCCAGGTCCCACGCGGCGAGGCCGTTCGACTTGAAGACGACGATGTCGTCGTCAGTTCCGCGGCCCGTCAGCGATCCGGTGACGACGTCCTGCAGCTCCTGAACGCGGGCCCAGTCGACCTCGGTGAGGTCACCTGCTTCAGCCCGGGCCTGCTCCCGCGAGTCGGTGCAGACGAACGCCGCGCGCTCGAGCACGACGTCGTCGAGCTCGCGTGCCGCGAGGTCGTTGGCGCCGATCGCGAGCACGAGCGCGCCGGAACGCAGCCACGCGCCGCGGAGCACCGGATCCTTGGCCGTTGTTGCGGTCACGACGACATCGCATTCGCCGGCGGCACGCGGATCCGCCCCGAGCTCGCAGTCGTGCTCCGCGCAGAACGCCGCGACCCTGTCCTCGTTCCGGCCGGAAACGACGACGCGCTCGAGCGACGGCAACGCCTCACGCAACGCGGCGACGTGCGCTGCCGCCTGCCGACCGCATCCGAACACGCCCAGCGTCGTCGCCCCCGGACGCGCGAGCAGCTGCGCCGCAACGGCCGAGGCGGCCGCCGTTCGCCGTTGCCCGAGCGTGTCGGCCTCGACAACGGCAGCGAGCTCCGCACGCTCGATCGAGAACAGCACGACCAGGAACGGCGTCCCGCCCGGCAGCCACGCGTATGTCTTGAGCCCCGCGTAACCGAGCTCGCGATCGACACACGGCATTACCGCGAAGACCCCGCCCGGCAGCTCGGCCCGCACCCGCGACGGGTTGTCGACAACGCCGCGTGCAAGCCGCTCGAACGACGAATGCACCGCGGCACGCGCGTCGGCCGGAGTCAACAGGCCGGCGACCTGCGTCTCGGTCACGTAGTGCGGCATCTCTCTCAGTCCGGTGTCGAAGGATGCGCCCGGCAGGATTTGAACCTGCGACCCCCGGCTCCGCAAGCCGGTGCTCTATCCCCTGAGCTACGGGCGCGGGGAGTCGGTCAGTGTAGCCGCGCTGCCCTTGAGCCGAGCGGCGCGGCCGCCGACCTCGAGCGCCGCATCCTCCGGCACCGCGACGCGCACGTACGCGAGCGCCAGCCCCGGCACAGCGCTCGTCACGCGCCCTACGTCCTTGCCCTCGTGCACCACGGGGGTCTCGGGCTCGGGAGTGTCGCCGTCGACCTCGAGCACGCGCAGCCGCCGGTTCACCTTGCCGCGAAAGTGCTGGCGCGCGACCGGCTCCTGTCCGGGATAGCAGCCCTTGGAGAATGAGATCGCGCGCTCGTCGAGCCCCGCTTCTGCCGGCATGACGCGGTCGTCGATCTCGCGGCCGTAGCGCGGTGTCGCCGCTTCGATTCGTAGGCGCTCGAGCTCGCCGTCGTCGAGTGTCGCGTCGATGTCCGCGTCGAGTACCTCGACCGCTGGCCGGCCGTAATCACGATTTGGAATGCCTTCGCCTTCACCGAACACGACGGTCGACGCATGCTCCTCGGGCTCGATCGTGCAGTTCGCGGCGAAGCGCATCCGCGTCAACTGCGCGCGCACCACCTCACCGAGCTCCGGTTCGGTGAGCAGCAGCACGTCTGCAACGCCGCGGCGCCAGACGAGGAGCGGCGCGATCACGCGCGCCTTCGCCGTAAGCAGCAGCGCATCGGCCGACCCTTCGGACGGGACGTCGTTCGAGAGCATCCGGTTCAGGTAGTCGACCGCGTCGGGCCCCTCGACACGCACGTAGGCGCGCGGGCGGCGGGCCGTTGCCGAAGTCAGGGTTGCCACGCGATCTAGAGTAGACGGCGTGTTCCGGTCGAAGGCGGAAAAGAAAGTGATCGAACTGGGGTACGACCCGGCCCGGCTCCCACCCGGCCAATACCTCACCGAGAAGTGGCCTGTGCTGCACGCAGGCGACGTCGCGCGCTACTCCGACCTGAGCACCTGGACGCTCCGCGTTTTCGGCGAGGTCGAGCAGCCGATCGAGCTTTCATGGGAGCAGTTCAACGAGTTGCCGCGCTCGTCGAACGTGCAGGACATCCACTGCGTCACGCGCTGGTCGCGGTTCGACACGCAGTTCGAGGGCGTGCACTGGAGCGAGCTCGCCAAGCTGGTGCAGCCCAAGCCGACCGCGCGTTTCGTGATCGCGTACGCCGAGGCGGGGTTCACCTCGAACGTCCCGGTCTCGTTCCTCGAGGATTCGAACGCCGTGCTCGCCACGCACGCCGACGGCGAGCCGCTGGCGCCCGAGCACGGGTATCCGCTGCGGCTCGTGATCCCGGGCAAGTACTTCTGGAAGAGCGCCAAATGGCTGCGCGGGATCGAGCTCTCGAGCGTCGACAAGCCCGGCTTCTGGGAGCGCTACGGCTACAACAACGACGCCGATCCCTGGCGCGAAGAGCGCTACGGGTTCTAATCCCCCAATCGAGGGATCGAGCCGCTTTGAGGGCGGTCGATATCTCTCGCACTACCCTCCCCATCCCCTCGAAGAGCCGCTCCCCTGCGGCTCTTCGCTTTTTGGAACCAAATAAAAAGGGCGGCCTCTCGGCCGCCCTTTTGTCTAGCTGAGCCCGGGGGCTCGTTACATCATCCCGCCCATGTCCGGCATACCGGACATGCCGGCTCCTGCCTTCTCCGGCGCCTCGGCGACGATCGCCTCGGTGGTGAGGATGTTCTTCGCGATCGACGCGGCGTTCTGCAGCGCCGAGCGGGTGACCATCGTCGGGTCGGTGATGCCGGCCTTGACGAGGTCGGTCAGCTCACCGGTGTCGATGTTGATGCCCTGACCCGGCTTGCCGGCCCGGACCTGCTGCACGACGACGGAGCCTTCGAGGCCCGCGTTCGTCGCCAGCTGGCGGATCGGCTCCTCGAGTGCGCGAATGATGATGCGCGCACCCGTGGCCTCGTCACCTTCGAGCGTGAAGGTGTCCTTGAGCGCGTCAGCTGCGTTCAGCAGCGCGACACCGCCACCCGGAACGACGCCCTCTTCGAGGGCTGCGCGGGCAGCCTGCAGCGCGTCTTCGACGCGATGCTTGGTCTCCTTCATCTCGGTCTCGGTGGCTGCGCCGACCTTGACCACTGCAACGCCGCCCGACAGCTTCGCGAGGCGCTCCTGGAGCTTCTCGCGGTCGAAGTCGGAGTCGGTGTTCTCGATCTCGGCCTTGATCTGCTTGATGCGGGCCTTGATCGCGTCCGTGTCACCTGCGCCGTCGATGAGCGTCGTCGTGTCCTTGGTGACGACCACGCGGCGGGCGGTCCCGAGCTGCGAGATCTTCGTGTTCTCGAGCTTGAGGCCCATCTCCTCGGTGATCACCTCGGCGCCCGTGAGGATCGCAATGTCCTCGAGCATCCGCTTGCGGCGATCGCCGAAGCCCGGCGCCTTGACGGCGACGGCCTGGAACGTGCCACGC
>JANMWB010000120.1:0-4154 GCA_031393705.1 Thermoleophilia bacterium
CGGCGAGATCCTGCGCTCGACCGTAAGGACGCTCCGCAGGCGAGAATCTCGATTCGCGTTCCGCCGCCAGGCGTAAGGACGGTCGCCCATGCTTCGCTCGACACGCCCGAGCCGGTCATGGATGATCGAGCTGACCCTCGATGACGGAGTTCACATGGACGACTTGCTGGAATTCGCGCGTGGCTACACCGCTGCATGGTGCAGTGGTGACCCCCGCCAGGTGGCCGAGCATTACTCGCCCGACGGATCCCTGACGATCAACGGCGGCACACAGTCAGTCGGAAGGGATGCGATCACGGAGGCGGCGCGAGGATTCATGGACGGGTTCCCTGATCTGCGCGTGGAACTGGACGATCTGAAGATCGACGGCGATTCGCCGGAGTACCACTGGACCCTGACCGGGACGAACACCGGCCCCGGTGGAACGGGCCGCCTCGTCCGCATCAGTGGGTTCGAGCAATGGACGATGAGCAACGAAGGTCTGATTGCCGCCTCCGTCGGGTCATTCGATGCGGCGGATTGGGATCGCCAGGTGAATACCGAGGCCTAGTTCTGCCAGCATCCGCCTCTTGCGTCACTGCCGAACGCTCGCCCATCGGAGCAGCTGTTTGCGATTCTCGCTGGTCGCCGTCAGGATCGCTGTGAGGTGACTACACCATCCGACACGACGGCCTCGGTCGACGAGACTGAGGTCGCGGCAGCGTTGCAGTCGTTCGTGGCCCTTCTCGAAGACGACGATCCCCGTAAGCGGGCGGACATCTACACCGAGGACGCAACGTTCGTCATGCCCGGCACTTCGCTAATCGAGGGTCGCGCCGAGATGCTTACGCGGCTGGAGAACGGCACGGTGCTGAGGTCGGTGACGATCACGCCGTCTGCGATCGAAGCCCGCGACGGTCTTGCATACGCCTACGGGCTCTTTACATGCATCCAGAACGACAGCCCGGTGACGCTCCGGTTTCTCATGGTGTTGCGCAAGCAGACTGACGGTGCCTGGCGCGTCGCGCGTGAGTTCCTGGCAGCAGACTCTCCGTCCGCTTAAGCCGAGGAACCAACCGCCGACGCTCAACCGTCATTCCGAAGAACGCCCGTAAGTACAAGATGACACTGGCGCAGGCGAGAATCTCGATTCTCGTTCCGCGCTTTAGGCGCGGTCGATCCTCGGGCACCGTCAATGGACGGCGAAGATGCGCCAGGGCTCGTTGATGCCCTTGAGTTCGTGTTCGCCGCGGTCCTCGAACTGAAGTCCGGAGCCCGCCACCAGATCCTTGACCGTGCTCGAGGTGAGCACCTCGCCAGGACCCGCCAGGGACGCGATGCGCGAGGCGATCGACACCGCGACTCCGACGACCTTGCCGTCACTCAGCTCACACTCGCCCGTGTGAACACCCGCCCGCACTTCGATCTCGAGCGCCCGCAATGATTGCCCGATGGCGGTCGCGGCGCGAACGGCGCGCGCGGGGCCGTCGAACGAAGCGAAGAATCCGTCGCCGGCCGTATCGAGTTCGCGCCCCTCGAACCGGGCGAGCTCTCGTCGGACAGCAGCGTGATGTCGTTGAAGCAGGTCACGCCAGCTTGCGTCGCCCAACCGGGAGGCAAGCTCGGTCGAACCCACGATGTCCGTGAACAGAAGCGTCGAGAGGACCCGCCCCGACCCACCCCGCTTGCCGAGGCGGGAAACAAACCGATGCGTCGCTTCCATCGTTGCCCGGTGCGCAGCCTCGTCGACCCACGTGTAGATGCCGCGAAGCTCAGGCAGGTCGACGACCTCGGCTCCCTTGATTCGTTCGGCCACATAGTGCGCGGGCCCCGGTTGAGAGGGTCTTGGCAAAACGAGCGTCGGCACCCGAACTGCCGTGAGAATGTCACTGACGTCGCTCTCCATAGCTGCGCGATACGCCGTGAGCGCGGCACCGGGACTCAGGCTGCGACGCATGTGCCATACAAACCACTCCCGGAAGGCTTCATCGTCGGCGACTTCCGGCGCCCATTCGTACGCGAGTTTCTCGAGAAAGCTTCTGTCCCCCAGCCGCTTCGCACCGCCGCCAGCTGATCGCGCCATTCGTCCGCATCGAGCGCCCACGGGTAGTCGATCGAGCGTGTTCCCTTCACCCGCGGGTCAAACAGAACCAGGCCCGCGCAGCGCTCGGGGTAGGTCGCAGCAAAGAGCACCCCGACACCGGTCGCGGTGCCTCCGGCCCAGAGCACGGCGTTCTGGGAGTCGACGGAATCCATCACCGCTCGCACGTCGTCCATCGCTGTCTCGGCAGAGTGCACCTCCCGAACCCGGTCCGACAATCCGGTCCCGCGCCTGTCGACCATGATCAAGCGACCGCACGCTGCGAGTCCCTCGACGTGACGCACGAGCAGCGGCTGATCCCACGTCGAAACAAGATCCCCCGCAATACCTCGAACGAACACCACGTCAGGACGGCTGTCGCCAACCACCTGAAAGGCGATCGACAGGTCGCCGCTGCGGGCATAACGCACATCCGGAAGCTGCACCATCACAGTCTCCTCGAACGAACAGCCGTACGCCACCGGCACGAACAAAACACACCAGGCACCTAGGGCATCAAACCGCCGTTCGCGGCCTTTGTCCCGCAGGGCCTGGTGGCGCGACCTGGAACCCGACGAGATGGCCGCGCACCTTCTCGCTACGCCCACCATCACCGACCTCGCTTGGGCGGAGGAACGGGCGAATGCTCCCCGCCTGCGTGGCGAGACTCGCGAGGCGTTCATAAACCGTGTCTTGCTAGAGACCGCGCCCTAACTGACGAGCCGTACGCCATCCGTCGTCCTTCTCCGTTGCCATCAACTCAAAGGGCAGATATCTAGGAGGCCGCGTTTGGCCCGTCCGAAAAGGACGGTAGCTTTGGCGCGATGCGCCTGATCGTTGCTCGCTGCGAGGTCACCTACTCCGGTCGTTTGAACGCGTTCCTGCCCGAGTCCACGCGGCTCCTCATGCTGAAGGACGACGGCTCCGTGCTCGTGCACGCAGACGCAGGTGGATTTAAACCGTTGAACTGGATGACACCGCCGACGGTCATCGAAGACACCGGCGACCTCGTCGTCGTGCGCAAGCGTGCCGGCAAGACCGAGGACCGCCTCGAGATCAAGCTGATCGAGGTGCTCTCCGACGTGCGGCACGACATGGGTGAGGCGGCCGGGCTCGAAAAGGACGGCGTCGAGCGCGACCTACAACTCCTGCTCGCAGACGACCCGACGCACATCGTCGAAGGCCTCCGACTCGTGAAACGCGAATGGCCGACCGACGTCGGCCCAGTCGACCTGATGTGTCGCGACGAAGACGACGGCTGGGTCGCAGTCGAGATCAAACGTGTCGGCACGATCGACGCAGTCGAGCAGCTCACGCGTTACCTCGACTGCATCCGCTTCGACCCGTCGCGCGCTGACTGCCGCGGCTTCCTCGTCGCACAATCGATCAAGCCGCAGGCGATCGCACTCGCAGACCAGCGTGGGATCGTGTGCGTGCAGGTCGACCTCGCCGTGTTGCGCGGTGAGCGCGAGCCCGAGCTCACGCTCTTCGCGGTGTAGCTCACGGCACAACTGCGGCCTTGAGCAGGTCGCGCGGCGGATCGGCGAATAGTGCGGGTAGATCGTCGAGGAGGACGCGGTGTGTGACGAGCCGCTCCCACGGATAGGCGCCACTTCCAAGGAAACCGAGCGCCGCGCGCACCGTCGCGGGCGTGTGGTGGAACGAGCCGCGGACCGTCAGTTCCTCGTAGTGGAGGCGATACGCATCGACGGGCGGTCGTACGTCGCGCGGCAAACCGCCGAACATCACGACCGTGCCACCGGGGCGAACGAACTCGACGGCATCGCTCCACGCAGCATCGCTTCCGACAGCCTCGATCACAACGTCGGCGCCGGTCCCCGCGCCGCTCTCCGCGCCGAACAGCTCGACGAGCTCCTGCCGCTCGGATCGCCCACCGACGACAACCGGCCACCCGCCCGTATCGGCGACACACGCTGCGAGCATCAGTCCGATCGGGCCGGCGCCGAGGATCGCGACCGTGTCGCCGGCGTGGATTCCGGCGCGCTCGACCCCGCGCAAGCAACACGCGAGCGGTTCGACCATCGCTGCGACTTCGGGCGCAACGCCCGGCGGCACGTCGTACAGGTTCACGGCG
>JANMWB010000197.1:0-5688 GCA_031393705.1 Thermoleophilia bacterium
CCCCGCACTTCACGCCGAGGCGACCCGATGGTTGGCCGAACTCCTTACAGGCTAGAGTGGCCCGCGACTCATGGGGATTTTCAACTACCTGACCGGTTTCGGCGGCCGTGACATGGCCGTCGACCTCGGGACGGCCAACACCCTCGTCTACGTGCGCGGTCGCGGGATCGTGCTCTCCGAGCCGTCGGTCGTCGCGATCGACCAGCGCACCGGTGAGGTCCACGCCGTCGGCCTCGAAGCGAAGCGCATGCTCGGGCGCACGCCGGGGACGATCAGCGCGATCCGCCCGCTCAAGGACGGTGTGATCGCCGACTTCGACGTGACCGAGCAGATGCTCCGCCACTTCATCCAGAAGGTGCACCAACATCGCTTCGCTCATCCGCGCGTTGTCGTCTGCGTCCCGTCCGGCGTGACCGGCGTCGAGAAGCGCGCCGTCGAAGAGGCAACGCTGTCCGCCGGCGCGCGCAAGGCGTACTTGATCGAGGAGCCGATGGCCGCTGCGATCGGCGCCGGGCTGCCCGTCGCAGAACCGACCGGCAACATGATCGTCGACATCGGCGGCGGCACGACCGAGGTCGCCGTGATCTCGCTCGGAGGAATCGTCGTCTCGCAGTCGCTGCGTGTCGGAGGCGACGAGATGGACGAGGCGATCATCAATCACATCAAGCGCGAGTACAAGCTGCTGATCGGCCAGCAGACGGCGGAGGAGATCAAGCTCGAAGTCGGCTCCGCATTCGCGATGAAGGAAGAGGTGCAGGCGGAGGTGCGCGGGCGCGACATGCTCTCCGGCCTGCCGAAGACCGTGATCCTCTCGAGCGAGGAAGTGCGTCATGCGCTCGAGGAACCGGTGAACCAGATCATCGACGCGATCAAGTCGACGCTCGACAAGACGCCGCCGGAGCTCGCCGCCGACATCATGGATCGCGGCATCGTGCTCGCCGGTGGTGGAGCGCTCCTGCACGGACTGGACGAGCGCCTGCGGCACGAGACGCACATGCCGGTGCACCTCGCCGAGTCGCCTCTGACGTGCGTCGCCGTCGGCTCGGGGCGCAGCCTCGAGGAGTTCGACGCGATCCACCGCAGCTCGCGCGCGCGCTCCCGCTCGCGCAACGGCCGCCGCCACTACTAGTCGCTATGCGGATCCGGGAAGTCGACCCGTCGACGGCTCCCGACGAGCAACTGCTCGCGCTTCACGCACTCGAAGAAGCGTGCGCGCCGCCCGGTGAGCCGTTCCGGCCACCCGAGCTCTCGCTCGTCTACTACCGGCACAGCACAGCGAAGATCCGGCGGCACTACTTCGCGGAAGAGGACGGAGCCCTCGTCGGCGCCGCGGTGATCACCGTCCACGGTCCGGCATTCGTCTACGCCGACCTCTTCGTGTCTCCGCAGTATCGACGGCGGGGGATCGGAACGGCGCTGCTCGCTCAGCTCCGCTCCGCAGCGGGGGAAGTAGGTGCGAGTTCGTTCTTCGGCCACCACTGGAGCGAAGACGGTGCAGCGTTCGCGGCGAAGATCGGAGCGCGGGACGACCAACGCGATGTGCGGGCCACACTCGACCTCCGAGCCGCCGACCTGCCGGAGCCGAGCGTGCCCGCGGGTTGGCGTCTCGTGACCTGGATCGGTTCCGCGCCCGAGGACCTGATCGAGTCGTACACCAGCTGTCGCGATGCGATGAGCGACGCACCCGATCCTGCGGGCATGGAGTGGCCGGCGATGACCGTGAAGGACGTGCGCGAGCTCGAACAGACGGCCGCCAAGCGTGGGCGGGAGATGCGCGTCACCGTTGCGATCGATGACCGGAACGAGGTCGCCGCATTTACCGACCTTCGCGTCACTCCGGGCTCGACGACGGCCGGGACCGACGACACCGCGGTCGTCGCGTCGACGCGTGGGCGCGGTCTTGCCCGTGCTGTGAAAGTGGAGTCGCTCCGGCGTCTGCGTGCCGATCGCCCCGAGGTGGAAACCGTGACCACCATGAACGCGGAGCGCAACGGCGCGATGCGCCATATCAACACGAGCGTCGGCTTCGTGCCGACGGTCTTCCTGACTTCGACGGTGCTCACGCTGTGATCGAGACGGCGCGGCTCACGTTGCGCCGGTTCACCGAGGCCGACCGCGCAACCGTCGCGCGCTGGAACGCCGACCCCGATTTCACGCGTCACCTCGCAGGGGTGCAAACACGCGAGCAAAGCGACGAGGCGTTCGACCGCTGGGCACGGCACTGGGACGAGCGCGACTTCGGCCTGCTCGCGGTGGAGTGGAAGGAGACCGGCGAGTTGATCGGCCGCACCGGGCCGCAGTTCCACCGCTACTGGCCCGACGACCCGGAGGTCGGCTGGGCATTCGATCCGGCGTGGTGGGGCCGAGGGCTCGCGACCGAAGCCGGCGCCGCCTCAGTCGACTGGGCCTTCGGCGAGCTCGGCTACGCGCGCGTCGTCTCGATCACGACCGAAGCGAACACCGCCTCCCGCAATGTGATGGCCAAGCTGGGCTTTCGGCTGCACGAGCGCATCCCCAGCGAGTGGGGCGTGCTCTGGGTGCACGGCCTCGACCGGGAATAACCGGACTGGCTGCTCCGTTTCGGGTATCGTAACCGGAGTCCTGAGTCCGCTTTTGCGCGGATCGCTGCTTTAGGAGGTTGTGTTGAGGTCGGAAACAAACCGTTGGCTCGTGCTCGTCCTGGTCTGCATCGCGCAGTTCATGGTCATTCTCGATGCCACCATCGTCAACGTTGCCCTGCCGTCGATTCAGCACGGGCTGCACTTCTCTGCCACGAGCTTGCAGTGGATCGTGAATGCGTACGCCCTCGTCTTCGGCGGCTTTCTGCTGCTCGGCGGACGCGCATCCGACCTGCTCGGACGGCAGCGTCTGTTCATCGCAGGCGTCGCTGTCTTCACCGTCGCGTCGCTGATCAACGGCATCGCGACGTCGTCCGGCATGCTGATCGGCGGACGCGCCCTGCAGGGGCTCGGCGCCGCACTGGTCTCGCCGGCGGCACTCTCGATCGTCACCACGACCTTTGCCGAAGGGCGCGAGCGCACGAAGGCGCTCGGGATCTGGAGCGCGATCGCCGCGGGCGGTGGCGCGTTCGGCCTGATCATCGGCGGCCTGCTCACCGAGACGCTGTCGTGGCGGTGGGTCTTCTTCGTCAACCTGCCGATCGGGATCGCAGCTGCGTTGCTGTCCCTGCGCTTCATCCCGAACACGCGCTCGGACGAAAAGCCGGAGACCGCGGATGTCGCAGGTGCCGTCACCGTCACCGGTGGTCTGCTCTTGCTCGTCTACGCGATCGTCAAGGCGCAGACGTACGGCTGGGGCGACGTCAAGACGATCGGGCTCTTCACAGCCGCAGTCGCGCTGCTTGCGTCGTTCGTCGTGATCGAACTGCGGTCGAAGTCACCGCTGATCCGCCTCGGCATCTTCCGCATGCGCTCGCTCAGCTCGAGCAACCTGTCGATGCTGCTTGTCGCATCGGGGATGTTCTCGATGTTCTACTTCGCATCGATCTACGTGCAGGAGATTCTGGGGTACCACCCGCTGAAGGCAGGCTTCGCGTTCTTGCCCTTCACGTTCGGCATCGTGATCGGCGCCGGCGCCGCGCAATCGCTGATCGGTCGCCTCGGGATTCGCGCCGTCACCGCTGCCGGTCTGACGATTGCGACGGTCGGTCTCGCGCTCTTCACCCAGATCTCGGTGCACGGCACGTACTGGAGCGAGATCTTCCCAGGCGTCGCCGTGATGTCGATCGGCATGGGTCTGACGTTCGTGCCGCTCACGCTGCTCGCGACGACCAACGTTCGGAACGAGGATGCCGGGCTTGCGTCCGGAATCTTCAACACGTCGCAGCAGATCGGCGGCGCGCTTGGCCTCGCCGTTCTCTCGACACTCGCCGCGAGCCGCACCTCGAGCCTCACCTCGCAGGGCGTCGGTCATGCCGAGGCGCTCACACGTGGCTTCCACGTCGCGTTCGCAGTCGGCGCCGCATTCCTCGCGGCCGGACTGGTCGTCCTGCTGATCGGCATCCGCAAACGCCACGTCGAAGCAATCGACACGGTCGCCGACGACAACCTCGTCACGGAGCTCGCTGCGTGACGACGGTGCTTCGCGCTGATGCTCAGCGAAACCTCGTGCGCGTGCTCGACGCCGCGCGCGAGGTTTTCGCCGAGCAGGGCATCGACGCTCCGGTCACCGACATCGCCGAACGTGCCGGCGTTGGCGTCGGGACGATCTTCCGGCGCTTCCCGACGAAGCACGATTTGCTCGTCGCCGTCGTCGAGCAGCGGACGGGGCAAATGATCGAGGCCGCGGACGTCGCCCTCGCGAACTCGGACCCCGGTGCGGCACTCCGGCGTTTCATGGAGACCGCCGCCGCCATGCACATCAGCGACGTCTGCTGGTGCGACGCGGGTGGGACCGATCTCTTCGAACAGGACGGCATTCGGGAGCAGATCGATCTGCTCGTGGGGAAGCTGGATGAGCTCCTCACCCGGGCCCAGACCGCCGGCCAGGTGCGCTCCGACGTGCGGGCGCTGGACATCCCCGTGCTGCTGATGGCGGTCGCAAAATCAGGGCTGATGCTGGAAACCGCGGTCCCGGGAGCCTGGAAACGCTACCTCGGCATCATCCTGGACGGTCTCCGGCCCGAGGCCGCCCGCCCGCTCCCTCGGCGTCCGCTGAGCCAGCGCGAGTTCGAGAGCGCCCGCAAGGGCGCCCCCGCGTAGAGGCCAGTTCTTCCGGCCATCCGGCTAGGCTGTCGGCCGGGTGCCTCGCAACCGGACCGTCCGTCTCGCGGTCCTGGGCTCATCGGTCCAGCGCGCCGCTTCTGGCTACCCCTCGAGTCGCTCCAGCGCTCTCAAGCGCCGGATCGTCGTGGGTCTCCTAGTCCTGCTCTCGTTGGTGCTGATCACCGTTTCGTTCCGCTCGAGCGCACTCGACGGTGTCCAGGGCACGGCGGCCGGGATCCTGAAGCCATTCGAGGTCGCCGCCGACCGCATCTCACGCCCGTTCCGTGATGCCGTGAGCTGGGGGCGGGGGCTCGTCGACGCCAAGTCCGAGAACAAGCGGTTGCGCTCGCAGATCCAGACGCTGCGCCAGCAGCTGAGCCTCGACGAAGGGGCCGTGCAACAGAACGTGCAGCTGAAGGCCGCGTTGAACTACCGCGGCCTGCCGACGATCGCGAACTTCAGCCAGGTCAATGCGTCGGTCGCCGTGAATCCGCAGAGCGCAATCGACCAGAGCGTCGCGATCACCGCCGGGACGAACGACGGCGTCCACGCGGGTGATGTCGTCGTCGACCCGGTAACGAGCGGCCTCGTCGGCACCGTCGACCGTGCGTTCCCGAGCGTCGCGCGCGTGACGCTCTTGACCGATAGCCAGAGCGCCGTGACCTCGATCGACCTGACGAGCCCGACCGCGGTCGGGATCATCCAACCGGGCGGCGGCGGCAGCGACGCACTCGTGCTCGATCTCGTCGCGAAGTCGAAGGTGATTCGCGAAGGCGACACGATCATCACCGCGGGGTCGCTCGGCAAGAGCACGCTGCCCTCAATGTTCCCGCGCGGCATCCCGGTCGGAACGGTGACGAGCCAGAGCAGCAACGACGTCAACCCGTTCATCAACATCCAGGTGAAACCGCTCGTCGACTTCTCGTCGCTGCAATCGGTGATCGTCCTGGTCCCTAAGTGAGCC
>JANMWB010000215.1:0-35641 GCA_031393705.1 Thermoleophilia bacterium
TGAGCGCAAGTGCTGGCCGTCGGGGTCTGGCGCGCGGCGTCTCGGTCGTTCAAGCTGTGCCGGATGACGGTCGTGCCGGAAGATGTGCGCGCGTTCGCGGTCAAGCCGTTTCGCGGCGTGCCATTGCCCCCGGATATGCAGCAGATCGAGGCAGGAGGCGCGGTGCTGACTCTCAACCGAGGGAACGGCGCTCAGTGGGTGCATATCGAGGCGGAGCGGTTCGACGTCGGCGAAACCGTCGCCGCGATCCGCGAGGTCGCAGGGCGCCACGGCAAAGCGACACTCGCGTGGTGGATCACGTCCGCCGACGCATGGGCCATCCCTGGGCTTGAGGCGGCCGGTCTCGCGAATAGGGACGGGCCGGGTTACGAGGCGGTCTTGCACGCACTGGCACTCGTTACTGAGCCTGCGGGGCAGGCTCCCGACGACGTCGCAGTCGAGGTTGTTAGTACGTGGGAGCAGTACTCAACGTCCTACGACGTCTTTGCTGAGGTGTTCGGGACGCCGCCAGTCGCAGATGATGTCCGTCGCGCGCGATGGAAGTCCTACGGGCTTCGGGGCTGCAGGGTGATCGCGTCGCTCGAAGGCCAAATCGTTGGTGCGGCTGCCGCGGACTACGGCCCGACCGCGCTGGGGCTCATGGCCGGAGCGGTCCTTCCGGAGGCACGCGGCCGAGGCGTGTACACCGCGATGGTGCATGCGCGCTGGCGTGTCGCGGTGGAGCGGCGAACCCCGGCTTTGACGATCACAGCCGGACGGATGTCCCGGCCGATCTGCGAGCGGATGGGCTTCCAGTACCTGGAGCCGATCAGCATCTTCGTGGATGAACTGGCCCTAGACGTGGACGCGAGGGCGGAACGCTAACCGCCATTCCCGGTCAGCCGCTCAGGCGTCATTCCGGAACACTGGCCCACACGAGCGCGCTTGTTTAGGCCGGTCCGCGCGCTTCCGGGTTGGGGGTGAACAGCCTCCAGTGCCCCTCGGAGATGATCTCGACCGTGCCGTCGACGACTTTGATGGCGGTCTCGTCGTCGATTGCGTACGCCGGATTCGGGATTCCGGCCGCCCATTGTTCTGCTGCAGCCATCGTGTTCTCCGGCAGATCGACGTGATCCACGTGCGGGAAGATCGAGAAGTCGACGACTCCCAGCGCTTCGTCGCCACCGGACGGTGGCCTCCAGACGACGAAGTCCTCACCGATCCTCGGGGTCAGCGCCATGCTCCCGGCGCTGAATCCCACCCAGGCCGTTTCGTGCAGCGACGGCAAGAGCTCCGCCAGCCCCGACTGCCGCATCCAGTGAGACAGGTACAGGGCGTCGCCGCCACTCGCCAGCAGGACGTCGGTCTTCTGCACCAGCGGGACCCAGTTCTGCCGGTCGATGCTAGGGAGCGCGGTGAGCTCCAGCACGCCCACGGACTTCCAACCGAGCTCGGTCATGGGTTGGTCGGAGTTCCCGCTGATGAACCGCCAGCCCACCCGAGGATTCAGAGGGTGGCCGTACGCCGCGGTCGGGATGCAGAGGGCGCTGCACTCGGCGATCGGTTTGCCCAGGAGACCGACCAGGGCGTCGTGAATGCTCGGGTTCTTGATGCCAGCGGACGTGAGAAGCAACTTCACTGAATACTCCTATGCTCGCGGTGTGGGCGTCGTGCTCCTTGCGGCCCGCTCCGGCCGCATCTCGATGGAGACCGACTTAGCAACGAGAACTCATCGCCCGGGGCCAGGTCCATTCTCACTTCTTCAGTCGTCATTGCCGAACACTTGCGCAGCCGAGCGTAGGTCTGGGCCACGCGAAAGCATTGGTGTCTGACACCACCGTTGTGCGCGGCGGCCAGGCTCGCATCGTCGAGGTGTCAGACACCGTTCCCCTCGCCGGTAGCACCGGACGGTCAGGGTGCCACCGATCGGCGGCGAGGATCGTTCGCGGCTGCGCTAGCGCTTGCGGCGCTTCGCCTGCGCGTCGAGCGCCTGCTTGGCGATGCGCGGGCCGTGCTCGCGCGCTTGCTTCAGGACCCACTTGCGCTGCTTCGGTGGCAGCCGCCGCCAGACGTCGAACAACGTCAGTGCGACCCCGATGGGGCCGAGACGACGCGAGAGCGGAAGGCGCGGCACGCGCCTATCTTGCCCGGTCTCGTTACTTCTTGCCGAGGCTGGCCGCGAGCGCAGCGATCGTCTTCGCCGTCGAAGACGCGGGCTTTGACTTCACTGCGTGCTGCTGGACGGAGACGGCGGCGAGCATCCGGGCCCGCACGAGCGGAGCCGTGGGAGCAAGCTTGCTGATCACCGCGGAGCGGTGCGCCTTGAGCAGCCGGCGCGCGGGGCTGACGTGCGCCACCGCCCGAGCCGGCGGGAAATAGGTCACCCGCAGCGCCTGCGGAGCCACCGTCAGGGCCTTCGTCTGCGGCCGCTGGAGCCGGCGGATCACGAGCGGGGGCACCGCCTGGACCGACGGAACTGCTCCCTGCGCGGCCGGGATTGCGAGTTGAACGGGGCGGTCCGGGCCCAACAGACGGCCTGGAAGCAGGAGAAGTCCTGCCACAACAGCCAAGGTGAGTCCGCCCGCAACCGTCTGCCCCCAGGAAAGCCTCATGGTTCCCCCTTTTTCGACCGACAACGACTGCACAGGGCCTATCGGCACAATCCGCCTGGGCCTTGAGCCGCCAATGGGAAGCTTCAAGTTCAAGCTGGTTATTTGGTTTGCGCTCCTAGCGCTGCTGCCGCTTGCGATCGCGTTCTACGGCTACAACTCGCTCGCCAAACGAAGCGAGACACGCCGGGCGGACGCCGCGCTCCAGGCCGGTCTGCGCGGCGCGGTTGCGGGGTACGCGGGCAGGCTCGACGGTGCGGGGCTGGCCGCCCAGCAACTCGCGGTCGACCCGACGCTGCAGCGCGCGCTTCGCGGGCACGACCAGCGCACGATCAAGAAGATCTTCTCTCACGTGCTGGGTGCGCATCTCGGGAACGGGCCGCGCTCCGTCTCGGTGCTCTACCGCGGCCGCCTGCTTGGGCGGATCTCCGTCTCTGTCCCGCTGAACGAGCGGACGTTGCGCTCGCTTGCCGGAGCGCTCGAGGAGGGTGACCGCCTGGTTCTCGTGCGCGGTGTGCGCGTTGTCGCGGGCGGGAGCGGCACGCTCGGCCTCACGGCGGGACGCGCTGCACGCGTGCGACTTGGGACGACCGAGTACCGCGGTCTCGAGACCGCGAAGCTGCCCGGTGGCGTGGCGCTCGCCGCGCTCACACCGCAGCACCGCATCGACGCGGCTGCGAGAGCATCCGAGCGGACGATCCTCGTGGCGCTGCTCGGATCACTCATCCTGTTCGGCCTCGCGACGTACCTCCTCGGTCGCACGATCGTACGGACGCTGGGAAGGCTGGTCGACGCCGCGAACGCGATCGCACAAGGCCGCCTCGGCGGGCGTGTCGAGGTTCGCGGCCGTGACGAGTTTGCCCAGCTGAGCGGCGCGTTCAACCGCATGGCCGCGACCCTCGAGCTTCGACTTGCGGAGCTCGAGACGGAACGCAGCCGGGTTCGCGACGCGACCGCCCGGTTCGGTGAGGCACTTGGAGCAACCCACGATCCCGCGCAACTCGTGCAGGTCGTCGTCGAGTCGGCCGTCGAGGCGACCGGCGCGGCCGGTGGCGTCGTGCTCGGCCCGCATGGCGAGCTCGCGCGCGCGGGCGATCCCGATGCCGGATCGGAACGGCTCGCGTTCCCGCTGCGCGTCGGCTCCTCCGACTTCGGCTCGCTCGTCCTTACGTCCGACACGTTCGAGGCCGACCACGTCGAAACGGCCGCCTCGCTCGCAGCGCAGGTCGTCGTTGCGCTCGAGAATGCCCGACTGCATCGGATGGTCGAGCGGCAGGCAATGGTCGACAGCCTCACCGGTCTCGCGAACCGACGCAGCCTCGAGGAGTCACTGCGTTCCGAGCTCGCGCGTGCGGCGCGCTTCAGCGACTCCGTTTGTGTCGTGCTCGCCGACCTCGACGACTTCAAGCAGGTGAACGACCAGTACGGCCACGCCGCGGGCGACGAGGTGTTGAAGGCGTTCGCAGGCGCGCTGCGTAGGACGGTCCGCGAGAGCGACGTCGCCGGGCGCTGGGGCGGGGAAGAGTTCGCGCTTGTGCTTCCCGGCACAGATGCGGCCGGCGGGGCCCGCCTCGCCGAGCGCGCGCGAGTCGCGATCGAGGGTCGCGGCGTGAAGATGCCGAACGGCGACCTGTGCACCGTGACCGCCAGCTTCGGCGTCGCTTCCTTCCCCGAGAGCCACGAGCTCGGAGAGATCCTCGCCGCCGCCGACTCAGCGCTCTATGCGGCAAAGGGCCAGGGAAAGAACCGCGTAGTGGTCTCAGCCGAGTCGATCGCAACCTAGATCGACTACACTCCTTCGCCGGAGAGTTATGGCGTCAGAGCAGGAGGATTTCATGGCGGTCGACACCGCGTCGATGTTTTCGCAGGTGATCCAGGACCACCTCGAGCTGAAGCGGCGCAACGCCGCGCTCGAGCACGAAATGCCGCTCGGGAAGTACATGAACGACGATCCGTTCGAGAACCACCCGCTTTTCAAGACGGAGGAGCAGGCGCGATTCGAGGACACGATGGACGGCGTCCAGGGCATCGAAGCTGAGGAGACCTCGCTCGACTGGCCGACGACGGAGGACACGTTCATCGATGCACCCGCAGCCGTCCCGCCCGTCCCCGAGGTCACCGAAGAAGCTGCGGCTCCCGCGCTCGACGCGGACCAGCCTTCGGACGAGAACCTCTGGTCACGCTCGCGCGACTTCGACTGGGGCGACTAGCTCTCACGTCTCCTACGGCTGGGTGAGCCTGGCCCAGAGGTTGTCGAGCATCTTTTTCATCGGCCAGAATGTTGCCGAGCCGCCGAAGTCGAGCACGCCGGCTGCGAAGACTTTGGCCCCGGTCGGCGTTTCGTAGTACGTCATCTGCGGCCCGATGCCCGGCCCGAGCAGGTCGGGGATCTGCGCGAGGATCAGCGTGCCCGGGGGTGAGTCCGGCGTCGTCGCGTCGATCTCGATCCCGTAACCGCCGACGAACTGCCCGAACGTTGCCCCGTCGGTGAGACCCGTGTTCTCCCACAACCAGGGAGCAGAGGCCGCGCTCTGCACGCTGTACAAGCCCTGTCGCTGGCCGTCGTCGTTCGCGCGGTACTGCACACCGATCAGCCCGGCCTCGGGACGTCCGGCGTCGCGCCACATCGCGATCTTCTGCAGGAGCTGTCCCTTCTTGTCAACCTTCCAGAAGAAGTTGTTCGCCGACAGAAACATCAAGTTGCCGCCGAGATCGCGGTAGCGCTGGACGACGTCGTACTCGTGCGACATCACGTACTCCTCGTGTCCTTCGAAGACGACAAGGTCGTACGCGCGGGCAAGGTCGTCGCCGGTAGCTAGCTGGTCGAAGTCCGAATCGGAGATGAACTCCGCGGTCTTCCCGGACCAGTAGAGCCAGTGCAGGAATGGGAGGTCGTAGCGGTAGAAGCGGGGCGGGACGCCTCGCGCGATGTAGCCGCGCGACAGGTCGACCGTCCGGTTCGGCGGCCCGGCGTACCACGTGTCGCCGTACCCGTCGCCGTTCGCGTCCTGGAAGTTGTAGGCCTGCCACGTGTTGGTGGGCAGGACGACGAGGACGCGGCTCGTCAGGCCGAGCGTGGTCGGCCGCACGACGAACGGTGCGTAACCGACACGGCCGTCAGCCCCGCCGAACTGCACGTAGTAGAGGCCGCTCGCCACGGTCGGCACCCTGAACGAGATCGAATGCCCCCGGCTCTGCCACCTCGACCAGTCGAGGGCCACGGGCTCGAGGCCGATGTCGACGCCTGCGAACTGATTGTCCGCATAGGTGACCACCTGCTCCGGCCCGGAGTGGAAGATGCGGTACGTGAGCGAGGGCTCGTCGGTCGCAATGTGAATCTGCGCCAGCTCGCCTGGGAGATAGCTCGGCTTGCCGAACGTAGCGTCGATGCCCTGCAATCGCGCGACGATGCCCCGCGCGTGTCGTCCGACGTATGCGTTCGGTGCCCCGTAGATTCCGCGGTTGCCCGTCGTGTCGACGGCGGTGAAGCGGATCAAATACGTGCGCGGATTGAGATTCGTTCCGGGGATCCACGACATCGTGTGCGTCCCGCGTCCGAACGTCGCCGTGAGCGTGTAGAAGGGCTTCGGCACCTTGACGGTGCGCGTGACGTCCATGGTCACGGTCGCCTGCTCGCGCAGGCGGAACGTGACGTCGACCTTGTCGCGAAAGCCGTCGCCGTTCGGCGAGATTGTCGTCAGGAGCGGGCCGTCTCCCGCGAACGGTGTCGAGCCGTTGTCGGCGTGCAAGCCGAGTAGTTGCGGCGCGTGTGTATCGATCCGCAGTGGCGTACTCGCGAGCACGGCAGACCGATAGACGAGGCGGACCATGTAGTTACCGTCGGGCACGCGCGTGCCGCCGATGCGGCCGTCCCACCCGACTGCCAGGATCCGGCGCCGCGAGGGCGGCACGATCCAGCCGATCGCGCGGCCACCGGGCGTCACGAGGCGGACGCCGATCTGCCGGGTCAACGAGAGCTTCACGGACACGCGCAGGACCGCCCGGTGAGGCGAGAAGTTTCGCGGCGCCACCGTCAGCGTCGCGGCCTGTGCTTGAGCCGTCACCGCGATGCTCGCCACGGCGACAAGGAGTCCCAGCCGGCGCACGCCCGGCAGGGTATCGGGGGTGGAGGACTACCCCGTGCGGCGTTCCAGGTCGTTCGCCTTGGTGGTCAGCGCTGTGAAGAGGGCTTGGAGCCAGTCGTTCAGGCCCGCTGCGGCCAGCGTCCACGTCAGGATGCGGCCGAAGCGGGGCGCGAGCAGCTGGGTTGTCGCGAGGCCGCCGGCCACCCAGGTGCCGACGCAGCGAGAGCACGTGACGAGCTCGCCGATCGCCTGCCGGAGGTCGCCGGTCTCGACGGCGTGCTCAGGCCCGGCGCCCGCCTCTCCCTCGACGAAGGGCTCGCGGATGAAGCTCGCCACGTCGTCGCGCGTGATCGTCCGCGCCGCCTTGAATGTCGCTGCGCCCAGGACGACGAGGTCGAGCGCGTCGTGTTCTCGCGGGTCGCGGTCGAGCAGGTGAGCGAGGGCGCCCGCGATCGCCAGGCCGCCCACGAACGTGGCCGTGATACCGGCGTACGCGCCGTAGGGCCGGCGGGTCGTCACAACAGTCATGCGGGATACCCTGTCCCTGTAGTGCAACCACTCAAAACATCGACGTCGTACGTCCCGACGGGTGACCAGCCCGGCGCGGTTGCGACGCTCACGGACGGCCTGCGCGCCGGTGAGCGTTTCCAGACGCTGCTCGGCGCCACCGGGACCGGCAAGACGGCCACGATGGCGTGGATCATCGAGCAGGTTCAGAAACCGGCGCTCGTGATCGCACACAACAAGACGCTTGCAGCGCAACTCTGCAACGAGTTCCGCGAGTTCTTCCCGAACAACGCCGTCGAGTACTTCGTCTCGTACTACGACTACTACCAGCCCGAGGCGTACGTCCCGCAGGCCGACCTCTACATCGAGAAGGACTCCTCGCGCAACGACGACATCGACCGCCTTCGCCATGCGGCAACGGCGAACCTGCTCTCGCGGCGCGACACGATCGTGGTCGCTTCGGTGTCGTGCATCTACGGCCTCGGCTCGCCGGAGGAATACGAATCGCGTCTCGTCACGCTCACCTTGGGCGAGGAGACCGACCGTGACCTCGTCCTGCGCAAGCTGATCGATATTCAGTACTCACGCAACGACACACTCCTGGGACGCGGGCGCTTCCGGGTCAAGGGCGACTCGATCGAGATCCAGCCCGCGCACTCCGAGACGGCGTACCGCGTGTCGTTCTTCGGCGACGAGGTCGAGTCGATCTCGCACTTCGATCCGCTGACCGGAGAGGTGCTCTCGAAACTCGACCACATCACCGTGTTCCCGGCGACGCAGTACGTCACGTCCCGTCCGTCGATCGAGCGCGCTCTCGTCGAGATCCGTCACGAGATGGACGAGCAGGTGAAGCTCTTCGAGTCGAAAGGGATGATGCTCGAGGCCCACCGGATTCGGCAGCGCACCGAGTACGACATGGAGATGATGCAAGAGCTCGGCTTCTGCAACGGGATCGAGAACTATTCGCGCATCCTCGAGGGCCGTCCGCCCGGCTCGGCGCCGCACACCTTGCTCGACTACTTCCCGTCCGACTACGTCGTGTTCATCGACGAGTCGCACCAGACGGTTCCGCAGATCGGCGGGATGTACGAGGGCGACCGCTCGCGTAAGCAGACGCTCGTCGACTACGGGTTCCGCCTCCCGAGCGCGATCGACAACCGTCCGCTGCGCTTCGACGAGTTCCTCGAGAAGGTGCCCCAGTTGGTGCTGGTCTCGGCGACGCCCGGCGCGTGGGAGCTCAAGCAGTCGACGCGTATCGCGGAGCAGCTGATCCGGCCGACCTACCTGATCGACCCAGAGGTGGAACTGCGGCCGACGAAGAACCAGATCGACGACCTGTTGAACGAGATCCGCAAGCGCGAGGAGAAAGGCGAACGCGTACTCGTCACCACGCTGACCAAGAAAATGTCGGAGGACCTGACCGATTACCTCCTCGAGGCGGGCATCAAGACGCGGTACCTGCACAGCGAGGTCGACACGCTCGAGCGCATCCAGATCATCCGCGAGTTGCGGCTCGGCGAATACGACGTGCTGGTCGGCGTGAACCTCCTCCGCGAAGGCCTCGACCTTCCCGAGGTGTCGCTGGTTGCGATCCTCGACGCGGACAAGGAAGGGTTCCTGCGCGGGAAGACGGCGTTGATCCAGACGATCGGCCGCGCGGCGCGCAACGTCGACGGCAAGGTGCTGATGTACGCCGACAAGCTGACGGAAGCGATCAAGGGCGCGCTCGACGAAACGAACCGCAGGCGCGCGATCCAGATCGCCTACAACGAAGAGCACGGCACCGAACCGATCTCGATCTCCAAGGGCGTGTCGGACATCGCCGAGTTCCTGTCGCTCGAATCGCCGAACGTCCCGCGCTCGCGGCGGCGCGGCAAGGACAAGGTCGAAGGCATGAACCGCGAGGAGCTCGAGAAGCTGCTGATCACACTCGAGGAAGAGATGTTCCAGGCGGCCGAGGAGCTGCGGTTCGAGTACGCCGCGAAGCTGCGCGACGAGATCAAGAGCCTGCGGCGCGACCTCGTGGCGCTCTCTTCGACGACTGCGACCACTGTATGACCGCCAGCTTCGTCTTCGCGATCGTGCTCTCTGGGCTCTGGACGGGCGCGCTCGCGCGGCTCGCGATTCCCGGCCCGGATCCGATGCCGATCTGGCTTACGCTCGCGATCGGGCTCGCCGGTTCGATCGTCGGCGCGGTCGTGGGAAAGTCGATCTCCAACAACAACGGCGTCGTGATCTCGTTCCTGTCGTTTGGCGTCGCGATGGCGCTCGTCGCCGCCTACCGCCGGTTCGTGCAGAAGCGGCCGATCTTCGGGCCGGGCGCGCTCACGTTCCCCGAGCGCGGCGTCGGAGTCGCGCGGACGCGCGAACGGCTGCAGCAGTTCGGTCTCGATCCGAACGCGCTGCGGCCGGATCCGGCGAAGCTCGAGCGCGCACGCCTCGAGGCGATGCTGCGGGAGTTGCACCGCGCCGGCGTGCTGACCGACGACGAGCTCGCGGACAAGCTGGCGGGTTTGCAACCGTCGCGCGCGGAGAACTAGACCGCCATGTTCATCATCGGACTCATCATCTCCGGCCTGATCATCGGCGCGCTTGGGCGGCTCGTGCATCCCGGCCGCGACCCGATGCCGATCTGGCTGACGATCCTGATCGGCGTTGCAGCAACGTTGATCGCGGGCCTGCTGATCGGCGGCGTGCTCGGCTTCATCCTGGCCGTAGCGATCGCCGCGGGTCTCGTAACGCTCGTCGGTAGCCAGTACCGCGGTCGAAGGAGCTAGGAGACGGCGAGCGGCTGCATGCCGCGCGGAAACGTCCGCACGGCGGTCAGCCCCCAGTCGTCCTCGCGCCAGATGTACGTGTCGACTGTCAGCGTCCGCTCGTCCGCGCGGTAGACGACGCAGCCGCGCGCTTCGCCGCGCCGTTGCGGGCGCGGCTGGCCGAGGCCCGGCGCGATCGACACGACCACGCCGCGGGCGTCACCGCTGATCACCTCGAACTCGTGCCGCTCGGAGACGGTCGCCTGGTGGATGTGACCGCCGACGATCAACTCGGCGCCGGAGTCGACGAGGGTTGCGAGCACGTGCGTGCGGCGCGCGACCGGCTTCTTGCGCGTACGCCAAGGGGCGCCGACCATCTGATGATGAAGCGCGACGACGCGGAGCTTGTCGTTCGAGGCCGCCTGCAGCTTCGCCGTCGCGCGCTCGAGCTGCGCGTCGCTCACCCCGCCGGACTGGTGGCGCCACGGTCGGACCGAGTTGAGGCCGATCACATGCGCTCCGGCCCCGGCGTACTCGGGCTCCGTCGTCTGCCACTGCCGCTCGAACTCACTCCACGTGCTCGTGAAGCGCGCCGGGAAGGTGTAGGGAATGTCGTGGTTGCCCGGGATCGCGAGCACAGGGCGCTCGAGGCGCTGCAGGAACGCCGCCGCGCGCTCGTGCTCGTCGCGCCGGCCCCGGTTCGTGAGGTCACCGCTCGCGATCACGAGCTCCGGACCGACGCGCTCGATCAGCGCCGCGAGGCCCCGTTCCAGGATCGGGTCATCTCGGGCGCCGAAATGAAGGTCCGAGACGTGCAGGATGCGAGTGGCCATCGGCGAAGCAGGCTATACAGTGGGTTCCATGGCCGACGAGCAGTCGACTGAGATCTTCGACGACCTCTACCTCGGGCTCCGGGCCGGAGGCGCGCTGCGCAAGCAACGGCGCGGGGAGGAACTCACCGATGAGGAGCGCGAGGCACTTGGTCGCTGGAATCGTCTGTCCGCGTGGCGGAAGGGCATCGCGATCAGCGGCTTCGCGGTCGGCACGTTCGGGCTCGGTTTCACGCTAGGCGGCCTCGTGTTCGGCCGCTGGCGCAAGGCCTAGAGCCCGAGCTTCAGTCGACGGCGGGCCGGGTGGCGCTTCGCGTGGCCGACAGCGCCACCACTCCCACGAGGCCTGCGAGCGCCGAGACTCCGCCCGCGATCCACAACGTTCCGCGGGCACCGAGTGTCGTCACGAGCACGCCTCCGCCGGCGAGCGCGACGAGTTCGGCGGTGTTCCGTAGGCCGTTGAAGGCGGCGAAGGCGCGGCCGTGGTGGTCGGCCGCGACGCGCTCGTGGATCAAGGTGCGAAAGCCGGTGTTCTTCAGCCCGTGCCCGGCGCCGCCGACGACCCAGCAGACGATCATGAAAGGGAACACGCGCCAGAACGGCGCGGTGAACTTCGCGAGCCCTTGCAGGGTGGCCGCGAGCAACGTCACGGTCGCGACCGAGTGAGCGGCGATGCGTTGCGGGATCGTGTTCGACGCGACGATCATCCCGATCGCCCAGGCGCTCAGCACGATGCCGATGCCGATCTGCCTGTAACCGAGTTCGGTCACGTACGCGAAGTCCCCGGGAATCGACGCCGACATGAACACGAGGGTGACGGCGCCGGCCCCCAAAACGATCGCGAGGATCCGCTCGGACATCAGGAGTTGCAGCCCGTCACGCGCGCGCGGCTTCTGCCCCGCCGTCTGTTCGATCCGTCGCCGCACGGGCAGTGCGCCCAGCACGGCCGCGATCAGCAGGAAGGTGGCAGCGTCTGCGATCAGCGCGATTCGCGTGCCGGCGCCCGCCGCGAGCGTGCTGCCGATGAGCGGGCCGGTCGCGAACCCGATGCCGCGCATCGACTCGATCAGGCCGTTCGCCCGGCCGATCGGCCTCGACCCGGCAAGCAGGGGCACGAGGGCGAACTCCGCAGCCTGGGAGACCGCGATCCCGACCCCGAGCAGAATCGCGAGCGCGAGGATCGCCGGCAGCGTCTCTGCGAACGCCAGCGCGACCGCGATCCCTGCCTGAAACAGTGAGGCCCAGATCGCCAGCCCGCGTGTCTCGAGCCGGTCGACCAGCAGCCCGACATGCCCGGCCAACGCAGCGAGCGGCGCCCAAAGGCAAATCAGCAGCGCGGCGACGCCGGCACCCTTCCACAGGTCGTTGGCGCGCAACGAGAGTGCGATCATCGCGACCCAGTCTCCGATCGCTGAGGCGGCGATGGCAGTCGCGACGAACCGGAGGTCGCGGTCGCGCACTGACGTCATGAAGCCGAATCTACGCCTCGGAGTCGCGGGCGGAAAAGATCAACGCAGGCACCTCTTCCTCCGCGGGGTCGACGTCGCGGAACAGCACGTCGAAGATCGTCACGACGATCGCCGCAAGCGGCACGGCGAACAGCACCGCCCAACCGCTGAAGAGGAGCCCGACTGCCGTCACCGAGACGAGGACGAGCAGCGGCGAAAGCCCGACGGCATCGCCGAGAATCCTCGGCATGACCAGGTAGTCCTCGAACAGGCGAACGGCGACCACGCAGCCGACCGCAAGCACGGCGACGTGCACCGAGGCGGTGAACCCGACGGCCACGGCGAGCCCGCCCGCCGCGAGCGGCCCGATCACCGGCACGATCTCGACGAGCCCGGCGAACGCGCCGACGAGCAGCCAGTACGGCTCGCCGATCGCCCAGAAGAGCAGCGAGATCACGGTCCCGACGAGCAGGATCAACAGCACCTGACCGCGCACGAACGCGCCGAGTTTGGCATCGATCAGGTCCCAGGTGTCGCGGATCAACTTGCGTTTGGGTCGCGCGAACAGCGAGGTCACCACGTCGAGCGCCTTGTCGCGCTCGAAGATCCAGTACGCGGCCGCTGCCAGCGTGAAGAAGATCCCGATGATCACCTCGAAGGCGGTGAGGCCGACCTGGGCGAGCGGCTTGACGAGCTTCCCTCCGGTCGGCAGGTGCTTCAGCCGCTTCTGCAGCGCGACGAGCACCTGGTGCTTGAACCCGTGCGACGTGTTGGCGGCGTGCGCAATCTGCGCCTTGCCACTCGGGCTCAGCGCGTGGTCGACCTGGTGCAAGGCGGCGGGGACAGCGTACGAGAGCGCGAGTGCGATCGCGCCGAGCAGGGCGAGGTAGTGGAGGGTGAGCCCGAGCGCACGCGGAACGCGGTGGCGGGCAAGCCACTCGATGCTCGGCCGGATCGCCGCGGCGAGAATGAACGCGAAGAAGAGGAGCGCGAGAACGAGCCGTAGCTTCCAAAGCGCGAGCGCCAGAACGATCACGGAGCCGCCCGACAGGGTGGCGACGGCGGCACGGCGGGCGGTGTCCTTCATCACCCTTCGAGGTTCCCACAGATCGTGCTCCTGCAACGGTTCTACCCCCTATACGAACGTGTGTTCGGCAGCTACAATGGCGTTCTCGATGGCGGCCGAAGAGCTTGTAGTCCACGGCGCCCGGGAGCACAACCTCAAGGACATCACTGTCCGGCTCCCGCGGAACGCGCTCATCTGCATCACGGGGCTCTCCGGTTCCGGGAAGTCGAGCCTTGCCTTCGACACGATCTACGCCGAGGGCCAACGGCGCTACGTGGAATCGCTCTCCGCGTACGCGCGGCAGTTCCTTCAGATGATGGAGAAGCCGGACGTCGATTCGATCGACGGCCTCAGCCCCGCAATCTCGATCGACCAGAAGACCACTTCGCGGAATCCCCGCTCCACCGTCGGGACCGTGACCGAGATCTACGACTACTTGCGTCTGCTCTACGCGCGCGTCGGCCGCCCACACTGCCCGGTCTGCGGGCGCCCGATCTCGGGCCAGTCGATCGATTCGATCGTCGAGCAGATTCTCACGTTGCCCGAGGGCACGCGCTTCACCGTCAACGCGCCGATCGTCCGCGACCGCAAGGGCGAGTTCCGGGATCGCTTCGAGGAGCTCCGCAACGAGGGCTTCACGCGCGTCAAGGTCGACGGTGAGCAGCACACGCTCGAGGAGCCGCCGACGCTCGACAAGAAGTTCAAGCACTCGATCGAAGTCGTCGTCGACCGATTGGTGATGAAGGAGGACATGCGCACGCGGCTCACGCAGAGCGTGGAGACCGCGCTCGTGCTTGCCGAGGGGCTGATCGTGATCGACCTCGTCGACGCGGGCGAGGAGCGCACCTACAGTCAGAACTTCGCGTGCCCGGAGCACGGCGTCTCGCTTCCCGAGCTCCAGCCGCGCATCTTCTCGTTCAACTCACCGCACGGCGCGTGCCCTCGCTGCACAGGCCTCGGCGCACAGCAGGAGATCGACCCCGACCTGCTCGTGCCCGATCCGTCGCTCTCGATCGACGACGGGGCGCTCGTTCCGTGGGCGGTCGGCGGCAGTGGGTTCTACGAATCGGTGATCCAGGCGATCGCCGACCGCTACGAGATTCCGACCGACGTCCCGTGGCAGGAGCTCACCGAGGAAGAGCAGGATTACTTCCTCTACGGCACCGACGGCGAGAAGGTCTACGTCGCCTATCGCAACCGGATGGGCCGCCGCCGCTCGTACATGATCGAGTTCGAAGGGATCATCTCCTCGCTCGAGCGCCGCTACCGCGAGACCGACTCGTCGACCCAACGCGAGCGCATCGAGGAGTACATGTCGTTCCGCCCGTGCCCTGTGTGCAAGGGCGCGCGCCTGAAGCCCGAGGTGCTCGCGGTCACGGTCAGCGACAAGAACATCCATGAGTTCACGCGGTTCTCGATCACGCGCGCGCTGCAGTTTCTCAGTGAATTCGACCTGACCGAGACGGAGCAGCTGATCGGGCACCGCATCGTCAAGGAGATCCGCGAGCGGTTGACGTTTCTCGACGACGTCGGGGTCGGGTACCTGAACCTCGACCGCGCCAGCGCGACGCTGTCCGGTGGCGAAGCGCAGCGGCTCAGGCTCGCCACACAGATCGGCTCGCAGCTCGTCGGTGTGCTGTACATCCTCGACGAGCCGTCGATCGGGCTGCACCAGCGCGACAACGACAAGCTGATCGGCACGCTCGAGCGCCTGCGCGACCTCGGCAACACGGTGCTCGTCGTGGAGCACGACGAGCAGATGATGCGCAGCTCGGACTGGCTCGTCGACATGGGCCCGGGTGCCGGCGCGCACGGCGGCCACGTGATCGCCGAGGGCACCGCCGACAAGGTTCAGCGGAACAAGAAGTCGATCACCGGCCAGTACCTCGCCGGTGTCCGCGGGATCGCGATTCCCGAGCGCCGCACCGCCGACAACGGCTGGTTCAAGGTGCTCGGCGCGGCCGAGAACAACCTGAAGAAGATCAACGTCGAGTTCCCGGTGGGCAAGTTCATCGCGGTCACCGGGGTCTCGGGCTCCGGCAAGTCGACGCTCGTGAACGAGATCGTCTACAAGGCGCTCGCGAACCAGCTCTCGAAGACGCGAACGCGGCCGGGCGCGCACAAGGCTGTGAAAGGCATCGACGTGTTCGACAAGGTGATCGAGATCGACCAGCGCCCGATCGGCCGCACGCCGCGGTCGAACCCGGCGACCTACACCGACTTGTTCACGCACATCCGCGAGCTCTACTCGCTGACGCCCGACGCGAAGGTGCGCGGCTACAAGCCGGGACGCTTCTCGTTCAACGTCAAGGGCGGCCGCTGCGAGACGTGCAAGGGCGACGGTCAGATCAAGATCGAGATGCACTTCCTGCCTGACGTCTACGTCCCGTGCGAGACGTGCAAGGGCAAGCGCTACAACCGCGAGACTCTCGAGGTGCGCTTCAAGGGCAAGACGATCGCCGACGTGCTCGAGATGTCGGTCGAAGAGGCGCTTGCATTCTTCTCGAAGATCCCGAAGGTCCGCCGCCGTTTGCAGACGCTGCACGACGTCGGCCTCGATTACATGACGCTCGGCCAGCCGGCGACGACGCTGTCGGGAGGCGAGGCGCAGCGCGTGAAGCTTGCGTCCGAGCTGTGCAAGGTCTCGACCGGCCGCACGCTCTACATCCTTGATGAGCCGACGACGGGCCTCCACTTCGCCGACATCGAGAAGCTGCTCGAGACGCTCCAGCGACTCGTCGACGCCGGCAACACGATGCTCGTGATCGAGCACAATCTCGACGTGATCAAGCAGGCCGACTACCTGATCGACCTCGGCCCCGAGGGCGGCGAGGCAGGCGGCGAGATCGTGGCCGTCGGCACGCCCGAGGAGGTCGCGCGCGTGCCGGAGTCCTACACCGGCCAGTTCCTGCGCCCGCTACTGCAGCGGCAGCGTCAGCAGCCGGCCGCGAGGAAGCGCGCCGTCGCCGCGTGACCCGGCGCTTCGACTGGCACAGCAAGCGTCAGGTGCTCTTCCTGATCCTCGGCGTGATCGCGCTCGTGATGATCGCCGGCGCCGGCGCCGCATGGGTGACGCGCAACAACACGCTCTGCTCCGACGGCAAGCCGCCGGTCGCGCAGCGCGCAGGCATCCTGGGCCAGGGCCTGTACCGCTGCCACAACGGTCAGATCGTCACGACACCGGGTTAGAGGCTCAATGTGGAATGCACGCGCACTCGCGGCTCGTGGCTCAGACGCGGCGCATCTCGCCCGGTTCGGGCTTGAACGTAGGCCCCGCTATGCCCTGCGCCCGACCCGTGCGACCTGCTTGGTCTGAGCCATCCCCGCAAGCACCCAATTCCACATCGAGCCTCTTAACTAGGCTGGCCGCGATGCGCGACTGGTGGCTGAGGACACTGCTCGTTCTGCAACGGCCGCAGCCGGTGTTCGTCGCGCTGCGGGACGACACGCGCGAGGCGGCGGCCGATCGCTCCGAACCGGTGCTGCTCGTCGTGCTGCTCGCGGGGATCGCGGCCGTGCTCGCGACGAGCACGGCGGCGCACCTGAACAACGACGGGTCGTACAGCCCGATCCTGATCGCGATCTGGGCATTCTTCGCCGGCAGCGTCTACGGCCTCTTCGGCTACTTCGCGTTCGGCGCGGTCCTGCACGGCGGTGTGAAGGCGCTCGGGTCGCAGGGCACGTATCGCCGTTCGCGTCAGGTGCTCGCGTTCGCGCTCGTGCCTGTTGCGCTCTCGCTGGTCGTCTGGCCGGTGAAGCTCGCGCTCTACGGCGGCGATTGGTTCCATGCCGGGGGCCGCGACACGGGTGGGGGCGGGCTCGCCTTCGACCTGATCGAGGTCGCGTTCTTCGTATGGTCAGCGGTGCTGCTCGTGATCGGCGTCCGCGCAGTGCACGGCTGGACGTGGGCGCGCGCGGCGGCCGCGTGCGTGCTGGCGCTCGTTGCTCCCGTCGCGCTGGCTCTGGTGCTCAGCACGCTGTAGCGGGATGATGTGCGGATGGACGAGCCGCTTCCGCAAACGCGCTACGCCAAGAGCGGCGATGTCAACATCGCCTACCAAGTGATCGGCGACGGGCCGTTCGACGTCGTCTGGGTTCCCGGCGGCCTGTCGCACGTCGAGTTGAACTGGACGATCCCGAGCCGGGCGGCGTTCAATCGACGGATCGCGTCGTTCTGCCGGTTGATCATCTTCGACAAGCGCGGGACCGGGATGTCGGACCGGGCGGAGGGAATCGCGAACCTCGAGACGCGGATGGACGACGTCCGCGCCGTGATGGACGCGGCCGGCTCGGAGCGCGCGGCACTCCTTGGCACATCGGAGGGCGGGCCGATGTGCACGCTGTTCGCTGCGACCTATCCGGAACGCACCTGGGCGCTCATCCTCTTCGCGAGCTTTCCGCGTGTGATGTGGGCGCCTGATTTTCCGTGGGGGCGGACGGAAGAGGAATGGCAGCGCGAGTTCGCGGACGAGCAAAGCGCCGTCTCCAATCCGACGTATTTCGTGCGCATGGTTGAGGCGGTTGCTCCCTCGGCCGACGCGGAGAGCAAGCGGGCGTTCGCCGAGGTGATGCGCCAGGCGGGAACTCCTGGCGCACGCGCCGACCTGTCGCGCATGAACAAGGAGATCGACGTGCGCGGGATCCTGGCTGCGATCCGTGCTCCGACACTCGTCATGAACCGCACGGAAGACCAACAGGTAATTGTCGGGGGCTCGAAGTACCTGGCCGAGCACATCGCCGGCGCCCGCCACGTCGAGCTACCAGGTGCGGACCACGCGCCCATGGCGGGCGACGCCGAGCCGGTGCTCGCCGAGCTGCAGATGTTCCTCGAAGAGGCGTGGGCGGCGCGCGACGAACTTGAAGATCGCGAGAGCGTGCTCGCGACGATCCTCTTCACCGACATCGTCGGCTCGACACAGAAGATCGCCGAGCTCGGGAACCGCGGCTGGTCGGACGTCTTGACGCAGCATCACGCCGCCGTGCGGCGGCAGCTCAGCCGCTACCGCGGCGTCGAGATGGACACCGCAGGCGACGGCTTCTTCGCGACCTTCGACGGTCCGGCCCGCGCAATCCGTTGCGCGCGCGAGATCGTCGCCAGCGTTCGCCCGCTCGGGCTTGAGGTGCGGGCCGGCCTGCATACGGGCGAATGCGAGGTCAACGAGGGCAAGGTCGCCGGGATCGCAGTGTCGCTCGGCGCCCGCGTCGCGGCCGAGGCCGGTCCGAGCGAGGTGCTTGTCTCGGGGACCGTGCGCGACCTCGTCGCGGGGTCCGGGCTCGAGTTCGTCGACCGCGGCACGCGCGAGCTGAAGGGCGTTCCCGGCGAGTGGCGGCTTTACGCCGTCGCGTGAGCGGCGAGCTCCTGCTCGAAGAGCGCCAGCTCCTCCTCCGACATCGCGTACGTGTGCTTCTCCTCCGGGAACGACCCGTCGCGCACCTCGCTTGCGTACTGCTCGACCGCTGCGCCGATCGTCGGCGCGAGGTTGGCGTACTGCTTGACGAAACGAGGGGCGTGACCCTCGTAGAGGCCGAGGAGGTCGTGCCACACGAGGACCTGCCCGTCGCAATCGGGACCGGCGCCGATCCCGATCGTCGGGATGTCGAGCGCGTCCGTGATGCGTGCCGCGACCGGTGAGGGCACCGCCTCGAGCACGATCGAGAAGCAGCCGGCCGCCTGCAGGGCGAGGGCGTCCTCGTACAGCTGCATCGCTTTTGCAGCGGTGCGGCCCTGCGCCTTGAAGCCGCCCAGCATCGTTGCGGTCTGCGGCGTCAGGCCGAGGTGGCCCATCACCGGGATCCCCGCATCGGTGAGCGCGCGCACGCGCGCGAGCATTGGGCCTGCGCCTTCGAGCTTCACTGCGTCGGCCCGCCCCTCCTTGACGAAGCGGATCGCGGACTCGATCGCCTGCTCGACAGAGACATGGTAGGAGCCAAACGGCAGATCGGCGATCACGAGCGGCCGGTTCGCGCCGCGCGTGACTGCGCGCGTCAGCATCAGCATCTCGTCCATCGTTGCGGGCACGGTCGAGTCGTGGCCGAGCACGACCATTGCCGCCGAGTCGCCAACGAGGATCAGGTCGACGCCGGCCGCGTCCGCGATTCGCGCTGAGGGAGCGTCGTAGGCGGTGATCATCACGATCCGGTCGCCGCGGCGCTTCATCTCGGCGACCTCTGGGAGCGGCAGCTTGCCGGGGGCCGGTGTTCCGGCGGAACCTTTGCGCGGGCGGGTGGTCATGGGGTGGTGTCTCCTTCCCTGATTGGGACGTTGTCGATCAGTCGTGTCTGGCCCACGCGCGCCGCGATGGCGAGGGTGGGCCCGTCGAGGTCTGCGACGGCGACGTAGTCGGGCTCGACGCCTGCGTTTTCGAGCACGGCGCGCGCTTGTTGTTCGTCGCGAGTCGCAAGCGCACGCGGGATCGCACGTGCACGCTCGCGCTCTTCCGCGGTCAGGTGCACGTTGCGCGAGGAAAGCGCGAGCCCGTCGGTGTCGCGCACCGTGTCGACAACGCGGATCTCGACGTCGACGTTCAGGTCACGCACGAGCTGTTTTAGGACTGCGACCTGTTGCGCGTCCTTGCGCCCGAACCATGCGATCTCCGGGTGGATGATGTTGAAGAGCTTGAGGCAGACCGTTGCGACCCCGCGGAAGTGGCCGGGGCGGTGCTCGGCCTCGAGCCCCTCTGCGGCGCCTTCGGGCACGACCCAGGTCGCGAAGCCTGGTGGGTACATCTCCTCGACCGGCGGGGCAAAGATCACATCGACGCCTTCCGCCGCGACGATCGCCGCATCCGTGTCGAAGTCCCGCGGGTAGGCAGCGAGGTCGCTGCCGTCCGAGAACTGCACCGGGTTGACGAACAGGCTCGCAACCAGCACGTCGCACTCGGCACGCGCAGCGCGGAACAACGCCGTGTGGCCGGCGTGCAGTGCACCCATCGTGGGCACGAGACCGACGACGCCGTGACGTGGTAGGTCGAGCTCGTGGATCGAGCGAACGACGATCACTCCCGCGTCACCTCGACGAGTGCTTCGTAGGCCTGCTCGAACCCGGAGCCGCGCAGCGCGGCGCGGTGGCGTTCGACGGTCTCCCAGTCCCCGCGCGCGATCGGGCCGGTCAGGTCGAAGTCGTTTTCGATCGTGCGCTCCATCAGCGGGACGAGCGCCTTCGGTGGTGCGCCCGCCTCCTCGAACAGCTCCGACGCAGTGCGGTAGAGCGTGACGAGAAAGTTCGACGCGATCGCGGCACCTGCGTGGTAGCTCGCGCGTTTGTCGTCGGCGAGCATGAACGGGTGCAGGCCGAGCGTCTCCGCGAGCCAGAGCGCGCGTGCCTGCGCGTCGTCCGACTCCGCGGTCACCGCGCCCCAGGCGCCGTCGAGTTGCTCTGGCCCGCGTGCGAGCGTGAGGGTCTGTAGCGGATGCATCGAGAAGCGGTTGACGTGAGGGTCGAGCGCGGCGAGCGGTGTGCCGCCCGAGACGTGCGCGATCCACGGGCCTCGATCGATCGACTGTGCAACCTCGGCGATCGCGCGATCCGGCACGCAGAGCAGGCGCAGCTGTCCGTTGTCGCGCACGGCGATGCCACGCTCGCGCAGGCGAGCTGCAATCGCTGAGCCGGCGCGACCCGCGCCGATGACGGTGACGTCCTCGAACATGTTGTGGCTCCAGTTCCGATTCCGGATACCGGGCATATGCAGGGTACTCCACGCCGTCCGGCTCGGGGGCGAAGATCACCTTGGTAGGGTTTTCCTGGTGCCGATCTACGAATACGTCTGCATGAGCTGCGAATCTCACTTCGAGGAGCTCGTGGGCATGTCGGATCCCGATCCGAATTGCCCCGACTGTGGCAACCAGAAGGTCGCCAAGCAGTTCAGCACCTCATTCGCAGCGCACGGCACCGCCGGACAGCCCTCCTTCGGTGGTGGCGGCTGTTGTGGCGGCGGTTGTGGCAGCTGCGGCTGATCTCTCGCTGATCGCCTACGGCGACGTTGTCGCGGGCTGCGAGCAATGTGCGCTCTCCCAGACGCGGACGCAGGTCGTCTTCGGCTCGGGCTCGCCGACAGCGGAGCTGATGTTCGTCGGCGAAGCGCCGGGCTTCCACGAGGACAAGCAGGGCGTCCCGTTCGTCGGCGCCGCCGGGAAGCTGCTCGGCAAGCTGCTCGAGGGGATCGGGATGTCGCGGGACGATGTCTATGTGGCAAATGTCATAAAGTGCAGGCCTCCCGGCAACCGCGATCCGCTGCCGCAGGAGATCCAGGCCTGCGAAGGGCATCTGTTCCGGCAGATCGAATTGGTGCAGCCGACGCTCGTCGCAACCCTCGGCAACTTCGCGACGAAGCTGCTCTCCGGCCAGCCGGCCGGCATCACGCAGGTGCACGGGCGCGAGCAGCAGGTCGTGCTCGGCGGAAACCCGGTGACGCTCTATCCGATCTTCCATCCCGCAGCCGCGCTCTACACGCCACGGATGCTGCAGGTGCTCGAGGAAGACTTCCGGCGCATCCCGGAGCTTCTGGGCCGCGAGGCAACTCCCCCGCCGCCCCCTCCGACACCGCTGTACGCGCCCGAGCCGGCGGCCGAGCCCTCAGCCCAGCTCGGCCTCTTTTAGCCACGCCTTTTCTAGACCAGTCTCGTGGTCAGACCAGGGTCACGGAACTGCGACAAACTGTCCACAGGGTCTTCGGCATGCGGGTTTGCGGGAACTCGGACATGCCGCTCCGAGACCAGTCTCGTGGTCAGACCAGGATCACAGAAGTGCCACAAACGTTCGACAGGTCCTCCGGTCCCTATCGTCATGCCGTGGACTGCGTGACTGGATCGCCTGAGGAGACCGAGGCGCTGGCTGCCCGGCTGGCGGGCTTGCTGCGCGCCGGTGACGTTGTCGCGGTCTCCGGCGAGCTCGGGGCGGGGAAGACGACCTTCGTCCGCGGTGCGGCGCGCGCGCTCGGTGTGCGCGAGCCCATCTCGAGCCCGACCTTCACGATCGGTCACCGCTACGACGCGCCCGTGCCGGTCGCGCACCTCGATCTGTACCGCGTTGCCGGTATCGACTCGGAAGAGTGGGCCGACCTGGAGCCATACTTCGACGGCACGGTCGCGTTCGTCGAGTGGCCGGAGCACGGCGGCGCGTGGCTGCCGGAGACGCGCGCGACGGTTACGCTCAATCACGTCGACGAGTCACACCGGCAGGTGAGAATCGACAGTGAAGACGATCTTGGCTTTTGACACCGCGACATCGTTCGGGGCGGTCTGCGCGCTGACGCCCGACCGCCGCGATCACGCTGCGCGCGCGGGCGACCTGCTCGAAGCGGTCGACCGGCTCGTCGACGACCCCGCGGCGATCGACGGGATCGTGGTCGGCCGCGGGCCGGGCAGCTTCACCAGCATCCGCATCGGGCTCGCGACGGCGCGCACGCTCGCCCTCGTGCTCGGTGTGCCCGTCGCGGGCGCGTCGACGCTCGATGGCTACGCCGGCGGGATGCCGGTGATCGACGCGCGCCGCGGCGAGGTCTTCGTCCCCGGCCCGCGCGTGTGCAAGCCGGAGGAGCTCGAGGTGGCGGGACAGGTGCTCGTCGGTGACGGAGCCATCCGCTACCGCGAGCTCTTCGAGGCGAACGGCGCGACGATCGCGCCCGATGACGATCCTGTGCATCTTCCCGACGCGCTGCTCCTCGTCGAGCGCGCAGGCGCTTTCGGCCCCGCTGAGAAGGTCGAGCCGCTTTACGTCCGCGATCCCGACGCGAAGCCCAGCGCGTGACGGCCGTCGCGATCGAGATCCGCGTCCTCGAACTGGGCGACCTGAACGCGATTGAAGTGATCGAGCAGAAGGCGTACCCGACGCCGTGGTCGCGTTCGATGTTCGCGTCGGAGCTCGCGAAGCCGACGTCGATTTGCCTTGGCGCGTTCGAGGGGCAGGACCTCGCCGGTTATGTGATCAACTCACGCTACGTCGATGCGTGGCACGTGATGAACGTCGCCGTCGACCCGGAGCACCAGCGGCGCGGCGTCGCGACAGCGCTGCTCGAGCGGCTGTTCGAGCTGACCCGCGACGACGAGCGTCGCGGTTACACGCTCGAAGTCCGCGTCTCGAACGAGGACGCCATCGGCCTCTACGAGAAGCTGGGCTTCGACTCGCGCGGGATCAGGCGCGGGTACTACACGGACAACCGGGAAGACGCGCTGATCATGTGGCGCGACGCACGTCAGTGATCCTCGGGATCGAGACCTCGTGCGACGAGACCGCGGCCGCGCTTGTCACCTGGGACGGCGAGATCGTAGCGAGCGTCGTGGCATCACAGGACGAGTTGCACGCGCGCTTCGGCGGGGTCGTGCCAGAGCTGGCGTCGCGCAGGCACCTGGACCTGATCGCGCCGGTGATCGAAGAGGTGTTGACGGATGAGGTGGAGGCAATTGCCGTCACTTCACGGCCGGGGCTGATCGGCGCGTTGCTCGTCGGCGTGTCCGCCGCGAAGGCGCTCGCCTGGGCGAGGCGGTTGCCGTTGCTGCCGGTGAACCACCTCCACGGGCACGTCTCGTCGCTCTACCTGAAGCCGCTCGACCTGCAACCGCCGTTCACGTGCCTGCTCGCGAGCGGCGGGCACACGATGCTGCTCGACGTCCAGGACCGAGCCGGCTACACGGTTCTCGGCACGACGCTCGACGACGCCGCCGGCGAAGCCTTCGACAAGGGGGCACGGCTCCTCGGGCTCGGATATCCGGGCGGTCGCGAGATCGACGCGCTGGCGACGCAGGGTGACCCGACGGCGTACGACTTCCCCGTGGCGCGTGTTCCCGGGCTCGACTTCTCGTTCTCGGGCCTCAAAACGTCGCTTCTCTACACGGTCCGTGACCTTGTGCCGCAGGAGCTCGAAGCGCGGCGCGCCGACCTCGCGGCCAGCTATCAGCGCGCGATCGTGCGCGCCCTCGTCCAGCGGTTGGAGGCGGCCGGTGGCGACCGAATCGCGGTCGTGGGCGGCGTCGCCGCCAACTCGGAGCTGCGCGCTGCACTGCCCGACGCGGCCCTCGCGCCGCTGCCGCTCTGCACCGACAACGCCGCGATGATCGCCTCCGCCGGGCGCTACACCGACCCCGTCCCGTACCCCGACTACCTTTCCCTCGATGCGCGTGCCACGGCGTAGCCTCGCTCTGCTCGCACTCGCGATCCTGACGATCGTGCTTGGTGCGACCGTCGTTGCACGCGGTCGCGACGGTGCCGGGCAGCAGCTGCCGGTCAGCTGGCGCGGGCTCGTCGGCGACCCACGCAGCGCCGTCCCGTCGGGGCAGCGGATGATCGTCGTACTCCACACGCCTTCGGTTGCGCAGCGACTCGCCAAGGCGAAGTACGCCACCGAGGCGCAGGAACGGTCGTGGACATCGCAGGCGTACGCCGCGCAGCAGCAGGTGCTCACGACGCTCGCGACGCTCGGCGTCACCGTCCGTCCCGACTTCAGCTACTCGCGCGTGCTCGACGGCTTCGCCGCACCACTCGACCCGAGGGCCGTCTCGATCCTCGAGAACCTTCCGGAGATCGCCGGCATCTATCCGGTGCGTGCGGCCTTCCCCGCGTCGGTGTCGGAGTCGCTGCTCGCGACCAAAGGGTTCGGCCCTGCGAGTGGCCACCGGCCGGACATCGAGCTCCCGGGCTACGACGGCCGGGGCGTAACGATTGCGTTGCTCGACACCGGTGTCGATCTTGCGCATCCGTATCTGCGGGGCCGGATCCTCGCGGGCATCGATCTCGTCAACGGCGGCGACGACGCGACTGCCCGCTCGAATCCGCAGGATCCGTCGCAGCTCGAGCATCACGGCACCGAGCTTGCCGGGCTGCTCGTCGGCGCCGGCGGCCCCGGCGGCTTGCACGGCGTCGCGCCGGGAGCAACGGTGCTGCCGATCCGGGTCGCCGGCTGGCAGCCTGCAGCCGACGGCCGCAACATCGTTTATGGCCGCAGCGATCAGCTGATCGCGGGGCTCGATCGCGCGGTCGATCCGAACGGTGACGGTGACACGCACGACGCCGTGCGCGTCGCGCTGGTCGGCGTCTCCGAGCCGTACGCGGCGTTCGCGCAGGGGCCTGAGGCGATCGCCGTGCAGGGTGCGCTCGATCTGAACACGCTCGTCGTCACGCCTGCGGGTAACGACGGGAGCGCCGGTCCGACGTTCGGCTCCGTTGCCGGCCCCGCCGGTGCGCCGGGTGCGCTCGCGGTGGGTGCGACCGATTCGCTCGCGGTGCAGCCACGCGTGCGCGTCGTGCTGCGTAGCGGTCTCAACGTGATCCTCGACCGCTTCCTGCCACTGCTCGGGCCTGTCGCGCCGTCGCATTCGCAAACGCTGCACGTCGCGACACCGAGGTCGACGCTGGGACTCGCGGGCACGTCGTCCATCGACTTCTTCGACGCCAAAGGCTTCAGCCTCGTTGCCGGCCGTGCTGTCGTCGTGCCGGTGGGCGCGGATCCGCAGGCGACCGCGCTCGCCGCGGCTCGTGCCGGCGCGGCTGCCGTCGTGCTCTACGGCGGGTCGCTGCCGCCCGGCTCGCTGCGCGTCGCAGAAGAGCAGACCGCGCCGGTCGTCGTCGTGCCTACCGCTGACGCCGTCGAGTTGCTCGCCGCGCAGCGCGCGGGGATCGACGTCGGAATCGCAATCGGGGCGCGCCGCAACGTCGCGAACCCGGACAGAGGGTTCGTCGCGGGCTTCTCGTCGCGCGGACTCGCATTCGACGGGGCGGTCAAGCCGAACGTCGCGGCGCCGGGCGTCGCGCTCGCGACATCCGAACCCGGTGCGGCAACAGACGGGTCGCCGCTCTATGGGACGGTGAACGGCACGAGCGCCGCCGCTGCGACGGTGGCAGGCGCTGCCGCACTGCTCGCGCAAATGCGCCCCGCGCTCGACGGCGCGGCGATGAACAGCTTGCTCGTCGGCTACGCGGAGCGCGACGGGGCGCCTGTAGTCGATGTCGGCGCGGGAGCGTTCCGGCTCGGCGTCTCGGCGGTCGGTGAGGTCGCCGCACAGCCGTCCACGCTCGGGTTCGGGATCTGGGAGGGCCGACGCTGGCATGCGACACGCACGGTGACGGTGCGTAACGTCTCGACGCGCCGCTTGCAGCTCTCGCTCAGCCCGGTCGCAGACGGCGAGTCGGAAGCGCTCAAGTTCAAGGTCGTGCCCAACCGGCTCGTCCTCGGGATCGGCCGCTCCGCCCGCGTGCAGGTAACCGTCACTGCCGCAGTTGCTCCCCGGGCACGCCTGATGACTGGCGTACTGCAGATCGCAGCAGCCGGAAGCGAGACGCTGCGTGTCCCGTGGGCGCTCAGCTTCCGACACTACTCGGCGAATCTCCTGCCGCGGGTCACGATCAGCGACACGTCGTTCAAGCCCTCCGACACGAACCCCGCTGTGCTCACCGTGCAGGCAGGGAAGCTCGTCCGCGACTTCGGCCTGCAGATTCAGCCCGTCTCGCGCCTTGACGTCCTGCTCTACACCGCGTCCGGTCGATACGTCGGCGTGATGGCGCGGCTGCGCAACCTGCTTCCCGGCTCGTACAGCTTCGGGATCACGGGCCGCGGCCCGACGAGCGTCCAGCTTGCACCGGGCTCCTACGAGCTTCGCCTCGTGGCCTGGCCGACCCTCCCGCTCGACGCCCAACCGAGCAGGGCACAGGTCTCGTTCCGGATCGAGTAGCCTCCGCCGTCGATGGCCACCGCGGCCCCAGAGTCCCATCTTCGCGAGAACCCGTTCCTTCTCGCTCAACAGCAGCTCCACAAGGTCGCCGACACCTTCGGGATCGACGATCGCCTGGTCGAGGTGCTGCAGCAGTGCAAGAAGGCAGTCGAGGTCTCGATCCCCACGTCGATGGACGACGGGTCGGTGCGCGCGTTCGCCGGCTACCGCGTCACCCACAACGTGTCGCGCGGTCCATCGAAGGGCGGCATCCGCTACCACCCGGACGTCACGCAGGACGAGGTGAAGGCGCTCGCGATGTGGATGACGTGGAAGTGCTCCTTGATGGGGCTGCCGTTCGGCGGCGCCAAGGGCGGCGTCGTCTGCGATCCGAAGTCGATGTCCCTCCGGGAGCTCGAGCGCATGACCCGGCGTTACACGTCGGAGATCATCAACGAGATCGGTCCGGAGAAGGACATTCCTGCGCCGGACGTCGGAACGAACGCGCAGACGATGGCTTGGATCTTCGACACCTTTTCGATGAACAAGGGTCACTCCGTGCTCGGCGTCGTGACGGGCAAGCCGCTGACGATCGGTGGCTCGCTCGGACGTGAGGAGGCGACCGCGCGCGGTGCGACGTTCTGCCTCGAGTCGGCGTTGGAGAAGAAGGGTCGCTCGATGCAGGGGCTCCGCGTCACGGTCCAGGGCTTCGGCAACGTCGGCGCGTACTTCGCGAAGTTCATTGCGGAGCAAGGCGCGACAGTCGTCGCGATCTCCGATTCGACCGGCGGCATCTACAACCCGAACGGGATCGACGTCGCGGCCGCATTCGTGCACAAGCGTGGTGGCGCCTCGATCTCCGAACTGAAGGGCGGAGAGCACATCACGAACGAGGAACTGATTGCGCTCGATTGCGATGTCTTCGCACCGTGCGCACTCGAGCAGGTCGTATCGGCCGAGAACGCCGACCAGGTGAAGGCGCGCGTGATCGTGGAGGGCTCGAACGGCCCGCTCACCCCTGCAGCTGACGAGATCCTGGAAGGGAACGGCGTGATGATCCTCCCCGACGTGCTTGCGAATGCCGGCGGTGTCGTCGTCTCCTACTTCGAGTGGGTGCAGGGTCTGCAGGAGTACTTCTGGAAGGAAGACGAGGTGAACGCGCGCCTCAACTCGATCATCACACGGGCCTTCGACGAAACGTGGGCGACCTACGAGGAGCGCAAGACTTCGATGCGGATGGCGGCGTACGGGTTGGCCGTGCAGCGTGTCGCCGAGGCGACCGTGACACGCGGGCTGTATCCCTAGGACCGTCTTCTTCCACGGGCAGGGGTGCAGCCTCTGCGAGCGGGCGCGCGCGCAGCTCGACCGCCTCGGCGTTCCTTACGACGCGGTCGACATCACCGGCGACGAAGCGCTCGAGGCGCGCTACCGCGAGTGGCTACCGGTGGTCGAGATCGACGGCGAGCGGGCCTTCGTCTACTACGTGGACGAGGCGGCGCTGCTGAGAAAACTGTCACAAACTCCGTAGTTCGTGACAACCGAACGGTAGATCCCGAGCCTTCGGCACAATGACATCGTGACAGCTCAAGCGCCCGTTCCCGGAGCCGCGCCCGACCGCCTGACGGTCGGGGTAGCCGCTCGACTCTCCCGCTATCTCCAGGTCCTCAGCCAGGCGAAGAAGATGGGCAAGGAGCGCATCTCCTCGCAGGAGATCGCGGATTACACGAACATCAACGCGACGCAGATCCGCCGGGATCTTTCGAACTTCGGCAAGTTCGGCAAGCGCGGTGTCGGCTACTCGATCGAGTCGCTGCTCGGTGAGATCCGGAAGATCCTGCGGACGCAAGGGCAGCACAACATCGCGCTCGTCGGCGCAGGACGTCTCGGCCAGGCAATTGCGAGCTCGGCGATCTTTGCGGAACACGGCATCAACATCGCGGCGGTCTTCGATTCGAGCCCGACGATGATCGGCGGCGACATCGGCGGTGCGACCGTCCAGGACGAGCGCCGGCTGAAGGACGTCGTGCGCGACAAGAACATCGTCGTCGGCGTGCTTGCCGTCCCGGCGGGCGCCGCGCAGAAGGTCGCGGACGATCTCGTGGACGCGGGCGTGCGGATCATCTTCAACTATTCGGAAGCGCTGCTCGACGTGCCGTCGGACGTGACGGTGCATACGTCGAATCCCGCCGTCGAGTTACTGCACGCGCTCTATTTCCACCTGACCTAGGCGCACCGGCCGGCGGCGGCTCCCGCCGGGCAAGCCCGGCTCCGCCGCCTCGCACCGCTGGACGCACGTCGCCTTCCGGGGCTGTGCGGAGCACTGTCCCCTCCGGCGCCGCACGCCCAGCGGCACGCCGGAGCACCTAGGTGGACTCCCGAGTAGCCTCACCGCGTGCGGATCCTTCTCTGGCACGGCTACCTGCTCGCAGGCACCGGGTCAAACGTCTACACCCGTGCGCTCGCGCGCGAGTGGAGCAACGCGGGACACGAGGTCGTCGTCGTCTCGCAGGAGCGCGAGCCCGAGTTGTACGACCTTGGCGGTGCCCAGACCGTTGCCGTCGATCTTCCGGGCGGGCTGCTGCCGGTGTTCGTGATGGATCGCTACGCGGGGCTCGAGCCGAAGTTCCTCCAAGATTTCTCGGACGAGGAGAAGCGCGGATACGTCGAGGCGAACGGCGCCGCGTTGCGCGAGCTCCTGCCCGCCGACCTCGTCTTCGCGAATCACGTGCTGATGGGCGGCCCCGTCGGTGCGGCGACCGGCGTTCCGTTCCGGGTGAAGGTGCACGGCTCCGAGCTCGAGTACTCGATCCGTGGGCGACCGGAGCTCGAGGCGTGGGGGAGAGAAGCGCTCGCGCAGGCCGAGGCGACCTACGTCGGTTCGAATCACATTCGCGGGGTGCTCGAGGACGTCGTCGGGCACGTCGAGCGGGTGTACGAGGTTCCGCCGGGCGTCGACATCGACGAGTTCACGCTGCAAGACCGGGACGAGGCGCTAGCCGACCTGCTCCGCGAGGCGCGCGACGATCCACCGAACGACGGCAACGAGCGGCTGCCCGACGACGGCAACGCCGAGCGACTGGGCGCGTTCCTGTCCGGCGACGAGCCGACGGTCGTCTACTTCGGGAAGCTGATCGAGGAGAAGGGCGTGCAGGTCCTGCTCGAGGCGATGCTCGACTTCGACGTGCGGCTCGTGATCGTCGGGTTCGGCCCCTATCGCGCGACACTCGAAGCACTGGCGCCGCGCCGCACGCTTTTCACCGGACCGCTGGAGCATCGTCACCTGGTGCATTTGCTGCCCCTCGCCGACGTGACAGTCGTCCCGTCGATCTTCCCGGAGGCGTTCGGCATGGTCGCCGCCGAGGCTGCCGCCGCGGGCTCGCCTCCGCTCGTCGCGCGCCACTCCGGGCTGGCCGAGGTCGCCGCCGGTCTCGAGGAGGAGTACCCCGAGCGCTTCCGGCATCTGGCGTCGTTCGAGCCGGGAGACGCGACCGACCTCGCGCGCAAGCTGAGCGAACTGCTCGCGCTCTCAGCGGCCGACCGCGACGAGTTGCGACGTGCGGGTCGTCGGGCGGTCGTCGACCGCTGGTCGTGGGCGAGCGTCGCACAACGGCTGCTCGGCTAGCGAGGCGCGCCGCGCGGATACCCTCCCGTCGGTGGGTGACGAGCAGAAGATCTCCTGGCAAGCGCTCCTGGCGAAATCGCGCGAGGAGTTCGACGGCGGCACCGACTTCACCGTTGCCGTGGAGGAGGAGTTCGCGCTGCTCGACCCGGAGACGCTCGAGCTCACCGATCGCTTCGAGGAGCTGCACGCGGCCGCGATGGAAACCGACCTTGCGCCGAACATCGTTGGCGAGCTGATCGCGTCCGAGATCGAGGTGCGCACCGGCCGCTGCGAGAACTTTGCCGAGGCGGCAGCAGCGATGCAGGAGCGCCGGACCCAGATCCACTCCGTCGCGCGCGACCTGCAGATCGGCCTCGGCGGCACCGGCACACACCCGTGGAGCCGCTGGCAGGACCAACGGATCATCGACACGCCGCACTACAGGAGGAACGACGAGATCCTTCGCTACGTCGTCTGGCGCAACAACACGTTCGGCCTGCACGTGCACGTCGGGATCGCCGGCGCCGACCGTGCGATCAAGGTGCATGACGCGCTGCGCACCTTCTTGCCGGAGGTGCTTGCACTGTCCGCGAGCTCGCCGTTCGTCGAGTCGGTCAACTCGGGGCTCCACTCGGCGCGCACCGAGATCTTCACGCGCATGTTCCCGCGGTGCGGCATTCCCGACCCGTATGGCGACTGGCAGGGCTGGGAGGACTACATCTCGTTCCTCTACCGGACGGGGTCGGTGACCGAGCACACGCAGATCTGGTGGAGCGTGCGCCCGCACCTCGCCTTCCCGACGATCGAGATCCGCATCGCCGATGGCCAGCCCGACGTCGCGGAGGCGCAGTCGCTCGCCGCGTTCGCCTACGCGCTCGCGGCCCGCTGCGCCCGCGCGATCGACGAGGGCGAGCAGGTCCCGAGCCTCCCGAACCGGCTGCTCGAGGAGAACCTCTGGCGCGCGACGCGGTACGGACTGTCCGGCGAACTGCTCGACCTCGAGCGCGCCGAGCCGGTCCATGCCCGGCGCCGGCTCGAAGATCTGCTCGAGTGGGTTGCTCCCGTGGCGGACGAGATCGGCGCTGCTCCGTACCTCGCGATCCCCGAGCAGAACGCAGCGGAGCGGCAGATCGCACGGTTCCAGGAGGGTGCCAGCCTCCAGGAGATCTACGCTGAACAGGTGCAGGCAGGCGAACCAGTGGCAGGGAAGGGCACAGATGGCTGACGACACAGAGCCTGCTGAAAGCGCCGACCCCGAGATCGACATCGAGGCGCTGCAGGAGCAGCTCGCCTCGTTTTCCGTCGAGCAGTTCCTGATCTCGGCGGCCTCGACGATCGCGAGCCTCGCCTACGCGAAGCTCGAACGCGAAGATCTGCCTCAGGCGCGGAAGGCGATCGACGCCCTGGCGGCACTTGCTCCACTGCTCGAAGGCGACCTCGCAGCCGATCTGGGCCTCGCCCTGACGAAGCTGCAGGTGGCCTACGCGGAAGCCGCTTCCGCGTAGACCCATCCGCGCCTTGTGATACATAATCGCCGCGCCGAAGCCCTTCGGCGCTTGACTTTGTGAGGGAGCGAAACCGATGGATTGGTTCATGCATCACCCGGTGCTCCTCGGCCTTGTCGGTGCCGGCATCGCCGTGGGGTACGGGGTCTATCTGACCTGGTGGCTGCTCAGACAGCCCGCCGGGAACGAGAAAATGCGGGAGATCTCGCGTGCCGTCCAAGAGGGCGCTGCGGCCTACCTGAAGAAGCAGTACACGGCGATCGCAATCGTCGCGGTCGTGCCGTTCATCCTGCTCGGCGTCTACGACAAGCTCGGTTGGGGCACGGCGTTCGGCTTCCTGATCGGAGCCACGCTGTCCGCGGCCGCCGGCTTCATCGGGATGAACGTGGCCGTGCGCTCGAACTCGCGCACTGCTGAGGCGGCTCGCAAGGGCCTCGCGCCCGCGCTGAACGTCGCGTTCCGCGCCGGGTCGGTCACGGGCCTGCTCGTCGTCGGCCTCGGGCTGTTCGGGGTCGCGGGCTACTACTGGCTCCTGACGGCAGGGTTCAACCACACGCCCCATTCGGCGATCCACGACTTGATCGGCCTCGCGTTCGGTGGCTCTCTGATCTCCGTCTTCGCCCGGCTGGGCGGCGGCATCTTCACGAAGGCCGCCGACGTCGGCGCCGACCTCGTCGGCAAGCTCGAGGCTGGAATCCCCGAGGACGATCCGCGCAACCCGGCCGTGATCGCAGACAACGTCGGCGACAACGTCGGCGACTGCGCCGGCATGGCGGCGGACCTGTTCGAGACCTACGCCGTCACTGCTGTTGCGGTGATGCTGCTCGGCACCCAGCTCGGCGTCGACAACGCGCGGCTGTATCTCCTGCCGCTCGCACTCGGCGGCGTCTCGGCGATCTCGTCGGTGATCGGCACGTTCTTCGCCCGGCTCGGCAAGGGCGAGAACGCCGTCATCAACGCGCTCTACAAGGCGGTGCTCGCCGCAACCGTCCTGTCCGCGGTCGGGTTCATCCCGATCATCAAGGCGTTCGACGGCGGCCCGTTCACGTTCAAGCAGCTGTACATCTCTGCGCTCGTGGGGCTCGTCGTGACGTTCCTGCTCGTCGCGATCACCGAGTTCTACACCGGCACTCGCTGGAACCCCGTCAAGGCGATTGCACGCGCGTCGCAAACAGGTCACGCGACGAACATCATCGAGGGCCTCGCGATCGGCATGCAGGCAACTGCGTTGCCGGTGATCGTGATCGTCGGCGGCATCCTCGTCGCGCATCACTTCGCCGGTTTGTTCGGCATTGGCGTGGCGGTGATGGCGCAGCTCTCGATGACCGGCCTGATCGTCGCGCTCGACGCGTACGGCCCCGTCACGGACAACGCGGGCGGCATTGCCGAGATGGCAGACCTGCCCGAGGAAGTTCGTGGCGTCACCGATCCGCTCGACGCGGTCGGCAACACGACGAAGGCCGTGACGAAGGGCTATGCGATCGGCTCCGCCGCGCTCGCCGCGCTCGTCCTCTTCGACTCGTACACGACGGGCCTCAAGGACAGCGGCCTCGGCACCACGTTCTCACTCTCGGACGCCTGGGTGATCGCCGGTCTGTTCATCGGCGGCCTGATGCCGTTCCTGTTCGCGTCGCTCGCCATGCAGGCGGTCGGACGCGTCGGCGGCCTCGTCGTCGAAGAGGTGCGCCGCCAGTTCCGCGAGCACCCGGGGATCATGGATTACACCGAACGGCCGGACTACAGCCAGGCCGTCGGCATCGTCACGAGCTCGGCGATCAAGTCGATGCTCGCGCCGGCCCTGATCCCGATCGGCTTCCCGATCATCGTCGGGATCATCAGCGTGAAGATGCTTGGCGGCATGCTGATCGGCACGATCGTCACCGGCCTCTTCCTCGCGATTGCGATGACCTCCGGCGGCGGCGCCTGGGACAACGCGAAGAAGTCGATCGAGGACGGTCTCTACGGTGGCAAGGGCTCCGACGCGCACAACGCGTCGATCACCGGCGACACGGTCGGCGACCCGTACAAGGACACGGCGGGCCCCGCGATCAACCCGATGATCAAGATCGCGAACATCGTCGCGATCCTGATCATTCCGCTCCTCGTTTCGATCCACAGCTAGATCCGACGCCCGTGCGGCGCGGGGCCTCACGGCCCCGCGCCGCGCGCGTCATCTACATTCGCTTCATGCATGTACGCCGTCACCTGACGGCGCTCGCCGGCTCCGTGACCGCGGTCGTGGCGGCGACCGGGCTCGTCTACCTCTTGCGGCCGATCACGCCGACGTTGAGTCTCGGCGTGCTCTACACGCTCGCTGTGCTTGCGAGCGCGGTGCTCTGGGGTCTCGGCGTCGCGGTTGCGACCGCGATCACATCGATGATCGCGTTCAACTTCCTTTTCCTGCCGCCGGTGCACACTTTGTCGCTCGCCCACGACAGCGACTGGGCCGCGCTCGCCGTGTATCTCGTCGTCGCGATCGTGGCGAGCGAGCTCGCGACGCGCGCACGCCGCCGGGCGGCGGAGGCGGAGCAGCGTGAGCGCGAAGCGGAGCTGCTCGCGGACGCGGCGGCGGCGCTACTGGAGGGGCGCCCGGTCGAGGAGAGCCTCGCACGCTCCGAAGCGGTGCTCAGCGGGGGTGACGTGATCGCCCGGCGTCGTTTCGATGCGGCGCTGGCCGCCCTCGTCGACGTCGCCGAGGAGCGCGAGCGGCTCGACACGTTGCGACAGTCCGACGCAATTAAGACGGCCGTGTTGCAGAGCGTTTCCCACGACTTCCGCACGCCGCTCGCGACGATCGCCGCCGCGGTCGAGGGCCTGCAAAGCAGCGATCTCGTCCTGAGCGCGGAAGACCGTGCCGCGTTGCTCGAGACGATGACGCTCGAGGTTGGGCGGTTGATCCGACTCGTCGAGAACCTGCTCGATCTGTCACGGCTGCAGGTGGGAGCCGCCGCGCCGCACCTGGCGCTCTGGCCCGTGGAGGAGCTGATCCCGCGTGCGGTCTCCGAGGTGCGCGACAGCGCGCGCGTGAGGATGTCGTTTCCCGACGATCTGCCGCCTGCGCTCGTCGACGACGTCCAGATCCAGCGTGTGCTCGTGAACCTGATCGACAACGCGCTCAAGTTCTCCCACGACGCAGTCGAGGTGATCGCACGCGCCGACGGTGACACGCTCGTCGTCGACGTACTCGATCGCGGCGGTGCGCACGCACCGGGCGCCGGGATCGGCCTGTCGATCGCGCGGGGCTTCGCCGAAGTGAACGGTGGGACGGTCGACTTGCAGCCCCGGGCCGGCGGCGGCATGACTGCGCGGCTTGTCGTCCCCGCCGAGCGCCTGCGGGCCGGGGCTGCGTCATGACACGTATTCTCGTCGTCGACGACGAGCCGCAGTTCCTGCGTGCGCTCGAGACGAACCTGCGCGGCGCGGGGTACGAGGTCGAGACCGCGACCACTGCGAAGGAGGCGCTCGCCGCAGCTGGGCTGAGGCCGCCGGACGCAATCATTCTCGATCTGCTCCTGCCCGACGGGACCGGGACGGAGGTCAGCCGTGAGCTGCGCGCCTGGAGCGAAGCGCCGATCGTGCTCGTCTCCGCAGTCGGGGACGAGGCGGAGAAGATCGCG
>JANMWB010000241.1:0-1731 GCA_031393705.1 Thermoleophilia bacterium
GGCGATCGTGACCGGTGCGCCGATGATCGAGGAGGTCGCGAGCGGGAAGGCCCTCGCGGGCGCGAGCGAGCCCGAGCGGCACGCGGCCGCGCAGCAGCTCGGGCTTGTGCTCGCGGCGCTCGTCGGCGCGCTCGACCCCGAAGCGCTCGTGGTTGGAGGTGGGCTGGGCCTCGACCGCGGCTACCGTGCACGGTGGGAGCCCGCGCTGCGCGACGCGGTCTGGTGGCCGCCAACGCGCGACCTGGAAGTGCGCGGCGCCGAGCTGGGCGCAGACGCGGGAATCGTGGGCGCGGCGCTTGGAGGCTCGGCGAGATAGCGGTTGGCAGAAAAGTGCCAGGCACCACAGTGACACGCCGCGGCGTGTCACTGTGGTGCCTGGGTGGTCTCAGTCGGTCATCGCTACGAGTTGGTCGAAGGCCTCTGATGGTTTCATCCAGCTGAGTGTTTGTCGAGGCCGGCCGTTGAGTTCGTCGGCGATGGCGTCGAGGGCGTGCTGGTTGTGGCTGGCGAGGTCGGTGCTCTTGGGCAAGTACTGGCGCAGTAGACCGTTGGTGTTCTCGTTACTGCCGCGTTGCCAGGGACTTTTCGGGTCACAGAAATACACGGCCACGCCGCTGTCGACGCTGAAGCGGGCGTGATTGGCCATTTCCTTTCCTTGATCCCAGGTGAGCGTGCGAAAGAGCGCTTGCGGGATCCGTTTCGCCTGCTTCGTAAGAGCGACCTGCACGGACTCTGCGGTACGCCCGTGCGGGAGCTCCACGAGCAGCGTGAAGCGAGTCTGACGCTCAACCAGCGTCGCGATCGCCGAACGGCCCGCCTGACCGAGCAGCAGATCACCCTCCCAATGACCGGGGACCGCACGATCAGTCGCCTCGGCCGGACGATCCGCGATCGGGACCATCGCGCGCAGACCACCACCGCGACGCGCGCCAGCGCGCGGGTGACGACGAACACGCCCGCTGCGTAGGTACCTGGTCAGCTCGCGACGGAGCGCGCCGCGTGACTGAACAAACAGGGATTGGTAGATCGTCTCGTGCGACACACGCATCTCCGGATCATCAGGATGATCGACGATCAGCCTGGCCGAAATCTGTTGCGGTGACCAGAGTGCGAGCAGCCCGGCTTCGACGCTCGCGCGCAGCCTCGCATTCAGAGCCAGCTTCGCGACCCGCGGACGCCGCGCCAAGCGAAGCGCGCGCTCGTCCGCGAGCACCGCCCGGTAACGCCGCTCGCCACCGTTACGCGCGACCTCCCGACTGACCGTTGAAACAGCCCGGCCGAGACCCCGCGCGATCCCGCTCACAGACTGACCACGCGCCAAGCCGAGCCTGATCTCTTCACGCTCACCAAGCGAAAGCCGCAACACCGACCGACGCCGCTCATACCCCCGCAGCCCACCCGAACGCTGGACCCAACGAATCACCGTCCGCACACCACACCCGACCGCCTCAGCCGCCTGCTCCTGCGTCGCACCCGCAGCAAGCCGCTCCTCAATCACACCCCGCTGCTCATCACTCAACCGCCACGCACGCCCACGCCGCTCCCGACCCGCCATCCCAACCTCCGATCACCAACGATGCGACCCACAGCATTGCGATGACCGACTGAGACCACCCAGGCACTATCGTGACACCCCATGCCGTTCACGAAGCGCATCGAGATCCGCTGGGCCGATATGGACGCGTTCCGCCACGTCAACAACGCCGCCTATCTGACGTACCTCGAGGAGGC
>JANMWB010000258.1:0-13590 GCA_031393705.1 Thermoleophilia bacterium
GCGGTGCGCAGGCGCTGCGCGGCGATGAAATCGCGGTACCAGTAGAAGCTTCCCTTCGGCACCCGTTCGAGCGTGGCGTAGTCGATGTAGACGAGGCCAAAGCGTTTCCAGTAGCCCCACGCCCACTCGAAGTTGTCGAAGAGCGACCAGGCGAAGTAGCCGCGGAGCGGGACGCCCTGTGCGACGGCGCGCGCTGCGCCGCCGAGGTACGCCTCGAGATACGACTGCCGCTCGGGATCCTTCACGCTCCCGTCGTGCCCGCGCACGTCGGGGTACGCCGCGCCGTTCTCGGTGACGTAGATCGCAGCGGGCGCGTAGTCGCGGTGCAGCCGCACGAGCAGGTCCTCGAGCCCGTCCGGCACGACCTCCCACCCCATGTCGGTGCGGTCGACGTCGTTGCGCCGCACGATCTGCGAGCGGCCGCCGTTCTCATCCGCTGCGACGAGCGGTGAGGTGTAGTTGTTGACGCCGAGGAAGTCGATCGGCGCCGAGATCGTCTCGAGGTCTCCCTCGTGGACGGCGGGCATGATCTCCGCCCACGCCTCCGCCATGTCCTCGGGATAGTGGCCTCGAAAGATCGGGTCCAGGAACCACCGGTTGTGCAGCCCGTCGACCCAGCGCGTCGCTGCGGCGTCCTCTGCGGAGTCGCTTGCGGCGTAGGACGTGTCGAGGTTGAGCGTGATCCCGATCTGCGAGCCCGGCGAGTTGGCGCGCAGGATCTCGACCGCGCGACCGTGCGAGAGCAGCAGGTGATGCGCGGTCGCGAGTGCGTCTGCGTCCGATTCACGACCTGGCGCGTGGTGGCCCCAGCCGTGACCGACCCACGAGACGACCCACGGCTCGTTGTGGGTGATCCAGTGCCCGACACGATCGCCGAGCCGTGCCGACACCGCGTCGACGTATTCGGAGAACGCTTCGACGGTGTCGCGGGCGGGCCAGCCGCCTGCGTCCTCGAGCACCTGCGGCGTGTCCCAGTGGAAGAGCGTTGCGAACGGCGCGATCCCGTTGCCGAGCAGTTCGTCGACGAGCCTGTCGTAGAAGTCGAGTCCCGCGGCGTTCACGCGCCCGCGACCGTCGGGAAGGATGCGCGGCCAGGCGATCGAGAACCTGAACGCATCGAGGCCGAGCTCACGCATCAGCGCGATGTCTTCGCGATAGCGGTGGTAGAAGTCGCACGCGACCGCACCGTTGTCGCCGTTACGCACTTTGCCCGGCGTCGCGGCAAAGCGGTCCCACACGCTCTCGCTGCGACCGTCCTCATTCGCCGCGCCTTCGATCTGGTACGACGCCGTCGCTGCCCCCCAGACGAACTCGGCGGGGAACGACTTAGTGAGTTGGCTCGACATTGATTTCCTCTCGGATTGCAGGTGCGGGAGCGGTGACGTGACAGCGCGCGCTCTGACCCGGCTGGGCGGTGATGAGATCGGGTGTGATCTCGGAGCAGATGCCGATCCGCAGCGGGCAGCGCTCGACGAAGCGACAGCCTGCGGGAGGATCGACCGCGGCAGAGGCGACCCCCTTGCGCACTTCGATCCGCTCGCGAACCGGAACGGCGGGATCGGGCACCGAGGCGAGCAGCAGCTGCGTGTAGGGGTGAAGCGGGCTCTGCAGCACGCGCTCGGACGGGCCTTGTTCGACGATCTGGCCCGCGTACATCACGAGCACGGTGTCCGCGACGTAGCGCGCGCTTGCGAGATCGTGCGTGACGTAGAGGAACGCGAGACCGTGTTTCTCTTTGAGGTCGGCCATCAGGTTGAGGATCCCGATCCGGATCGACACGTCGAGCATCGACGTGGGCTCGTCCGCAATCACGACGGTGGGTTGCACCGCGAGCGCGCGCGCAATCGCGACACGTTGCCGCTGGCCACCCGAAAGCTCGTGCGGATACTTGTCTGCGACCTTGTCCGGCGGGACGAGCCCGACCTGCTCGAGCAGCGCGAGCACGCGAGCTTCGACGTCCTGGCGCGTCGCGAGCCCATGGATGCGAAGCGGGCGTGCGAGGTGGTGACGGACGGTCTTGACCGGGTTCAGTGAGCCGAACGGATCCTGGAAGATCATCTGCACCTGCGACCGGTAGCCGAGGACGTCGCGGCGCCGGCGTTCACGCGTCACGTCGGTCCCCTCGAAGAGAATGCTCCCGCGCGTCGGGTCGTAGAGGCGCACGAGCAGGCGCGCGACGGTGCTCTTGCCGCTGCCGCTCTCACCGACGAGTGCGGTGATCGTGCCGGGGCGCAGCGCGAAGCTCACGTCGTCGACCGCATGCACGCGGCTGCGGTCGATGATGCCGTTGCCCGCCGGAAAGTGCTTGGTCAGTCCGCGCACCTCGAGCGGCGCGTAGAGCGGCGTCGCGGTCATGCGCGCTGCTCCACCAGGTGGCATGCGACGCGGTGTGCGGGGCCGACATCGTGCAGGAGCGGCCGCACCGTCGTCTGCAGCGTGTGCAACGGGCTCTCCTCGTCGGTGCAGTGGGGGCAGCGCGGATGGAAACGGCAGCCGGCGGGCGGTGACGCAAGATCCGGTGGGGCGCCGGCGATCCCGGTCATCCGTTCGAGTGGGCCGGTCAGCGACGGAAACGAGCGGATCAGCCCGAGTGTGTAGGGGTGCTGCGCGTCGGTGTGCAGCAGCGCAGCCGGACCCTCTTCGACGATTTCGCCCGCGTACATGATCGCGATTCGATCGGCGACCTCGAAGAGCAACGAAAGATCGTGCGTGATGAACAGCACCGCGAACTCGAGCTCGCTCTGCAGGTCGCGTACCTGTTGGAGAATCTCGCGCTGCACGACAACGTCGAGCGCGGTGGTCGGCTCGTCCATGATCACGAGCTCGGGGTGCAGTGCGAGAGCCATCGCGATGATCACGCGCTGCCGCATGCCGCCCGAGAGCTCGTGCGGGTAGGAGCGGACGCGGCGCTTGTCGATGCCGACACGGTCGAGCAGCTCACCTGCACGCACCAGCGCCTGTCGTTTCGACACCCGCTCGTGCGCGCGCATCATGTCGACGAACTGGTCGCCGACCCGCATCACGGGGTTGAGCGCGTTCATCGCGCTCTGGAAGACCATCGAGACGTTCTGCCAGCGATAGCGGCGCAGCTCCTCCGGGCTGCGCGTCGTCAGGTCGTCGCCGCGGAAGAGGATGCTGCCGCCGGCGATGCGCGCCGGGGGACGCAGGATCTGCATCAGCGTGTTCGCGACCGTCGTCTTGCCGCAGCCCGACTCGCCGGCGAGCCCGAGAATCTCGCCCGCACCGATCGTCAGGTCGATGCCGTCGACCGCGACGACGTCGCCGTAGGCGACGGTCAGGCCGCGCAGCTCGACGAGCGTCTTGCGCTGCGCTGCCGACCGCTGTGCCTCGTGCGCCATGGCCGTCACTTCGACCTCTTGATGTTGCGGAGGCGCGGGTTGCTGACCTCGTCGATCCCGGCGAGCAGGAACACGAGGCCGACGACCGTCAGCACGAGCGCGAGGCCGGGGAAAAGGAACGGCCACCACTCACCCTGCAGCACCGTCGAGTTCACCTGGGCCCAGTAGAGGACCATGCCCCAGCTGACGTGCGACGAGTCGCCGAGACCGAGGAACTCGAGGCCGGCGTCGACAAGCAGGGCGATGTAGAAGACGAGTACGAACGCCGCCGCGATCCGACTGATCATGTTCGGCATCAGCTCGCCGAAGACGATCCGCCACGTCGACTCGCCTGCGACTCTCGCCGCCTGCACGAAGTCGCGGTTCTTCAGTGACAGCGCCTGTCCGCGCAAGATGCGCGCCTCGAACGCCCAGAGCGTGAGCCCGAGCACGAGAATCATCGTCGTCATCCCGCGCGCCTTCAGGTAGCCGGAGATCACGACGAGCAGCGGGATGGTGGGGATCACGAGGAAGACGTTCGTCAGGAAGTTGACGACCTCGTCCACGATTCCGCCGGCGTAGGCCGCGAGGATGCCGAGTGTCGCGGCAAGCCCGGTTGCGATCACCGCGGCGGTTGCACCGAGGATCAGCGAGCGGCGGGTGCCGAGGACGACCTGCGAGAAGATGTCGCTGCCCTGGTCGGTCGTCCCGAAGAGGTGGTTCCACGACGGCGCCTGCCGCGTGGCGAGGATGTTGAAGGCGGTCGGGTCGCTGACCGTGATCCACGGTGCGATCACCGCGATCGCGATCATGAAGGCAATCACTGCGAGGCCGAAGCGCGACTTCGGGTTGGCGAGCAGCAAGGTGAGCCACCCGGGTAGGTGCAGGCGGCCGTGCTTGCGCGCAGCAAAGACGCTGAGCGGTGCGAGCTCCGGCTCGACAAGGGGCTGCAGCTGCGACATCAGCTTGCGCGCACCCGCGGGTCGAGGACGAAGTTGAGGAGGTCCATGATGAAGCTGGACGCGATCACGCAGAACGCGAACACGAGCAACAGCCCCTGTGTCAACGGGTAGTCGTTGCCGAGCGCGGCCTGTTGCAGCGTCAGCCCGGCGCCGGGATAGCTGAAGACGAACTCGATGAACACGAGCCCGCCGACGGCACCGGCGAACTGCGCGGCGAAACCGTTCAGCGGCGGGAGGATCGCGTTGCGCCCGGCATAGCGCGTCATCACGCGGCGGTCACGCAGGCCTTTCGCTTGTGCCACCGCGACGTACTCCTCGCTGATCGTGTTGATCATCACCGTGCGCATGTTCAGCACCCAGCCGCCGGCAAAGGCGGTGACGATCACGATGATCGGGAGTTGCGAATGACGGAACGCGCTCGAGAGGAACGCCCAGTCGAAGCCGGGCACGAGGCCGCTGTCGTAGCCGTGCTGAATCGGGAACCAGTGGAACTTCAGGCCGAAGAAGTACACGCTGAGCAGCGCGGTGAAGAATGCGGGGAACGCGCCGAGCGCCATCAGCGTCGGCACGACGACCGTGTCGACTGCGCCGCCGCGCCGCCACGCCGCGATCATCCCGACCGTCGTGCCGACGGCGAACGCGATCAGGAACGCGACGCCGACGAGGAAGATCGAATAGGGAAGCGTGCGCCCGATCACGTCCGAGACCGGCGCCGGGTAATTCGACGTCGAGATCCCGAAGTTCAGGTGCGCAAGGCGATGGAGGTAGGTGACGTAGTCGTGCCAGATCGTCCCTTTGCCGCCGCCGAGGAGCGCCTGGTAGGTCTGGATGATCCCCGGGTTCGCCTGGATCTGCGACGGCGAGAGGTGAGCGAGCACGCCGGCGATCGGGTCGCCGGGCATCAGCCGCGGCAGGAGGAAGTTGAGGGTGAGCGCCACCCACACCGCGAAGGCGTAGAAGACGAGTCTGCGAAGGAACCAGCGCATGCGTATGTAGGGCCGAGTATGTGCCCCGGGCGGGACCGAAGTCCCGCCCGGGTGCCCCCAAGCCCGCTATGGACCGGCGTGACCGCCGGGACAGATGCGGGTGAACGACAGCAGGTTGTCTGGATAGGTGGAGAAGATCGGATCGCCGTAGAAGTTCTTCGGCGAGTTGAAGCAGTGGAAGTACTTCGTGCTGTAGGTCGACCACCGCGGCCCGATGAAGAGCGGGACGATCGGCATGTTGTCGAGGAAGATCGTCTCGAGCTGCGTCGCGATCGCCTGCTGCTTCTTCGGGTCGAGCGTCACCTTCCACTTGTTGAGAAGGCCCGTCGCCGATGCGTTGGCGGTGTGCGACCAGTTGCCCGTCGGCGAAGCGTCCGTGCCCGACGGGATGAGCGAGTTCTGCGACAGGTTCGAGTTGAAGTAGCCGTACGGTGAGGCTTGCGACCCGGTCTGCCAGAGCAGCGTCGGGTTCTTCGTCGCGAACGCGTTGGGGAACCAGGAGCCCCAGTCCGGCTCGAGTTTCACGTTCGAGTCGATGCCGATGTCCTGGAGGTTCTTCGTGATGATCTGGTTCGAGGCGACCCAGTCCGACCAACCCGAGATCACGTGGATGTCGAGGTTGACGGCGTTGCCCTTCGGGTCGTACAGCTTGTTGCCCTTGTAGGTGAACCCGTTGTCCGTCAGCAGCTTCTTCGCCGCCGTCGGGCTGTAGGTGGACATCGCCTTCGCGCGGGCCTTCACCTTCGCGTCGGCGACCCACTGCGGGAAGAGACCGTTGAGGCCGATCGCGTCGGTCGGCGGTGCATAGCCGTACTCACCGAGCTTCGACACCGTGTTGCGGTCGATTGCCAGCGAGAGCGCCTGCCGGAAGCCGACGATGCTGTACGGGTACTGGTTGTTGTCGAAGACGAGCGAGATCGGATAGGCGGTCGTCGCGTAGAACGCGTGGAAGTGCGCCGGGTCCTTCGCGATGTACGCCTTGTCGACGCCGGGGACGAAGTTGTGCGTCCAGTCGACCTGGCCGCTCTGCGCGAGCGCGAGTGCCGAGTCGTTCGACGACGCCTGCACGTACTCGAGGCAGCTGATCAGCGGCTTGCCGGCCTGCCAGTAGCTCGGGTTCTTGCTCAGGACGTAGTCCTGGCTCGTGAAGCGCGTGATGCGCGTGAACGGTCCGGAGCCGACGGGGCTCGAGTTCGTGAACGTCGCCGGGTCCGCGACCTTCGACCAGATGTGCCGCGGGATCACGAAGGCGGCATTCAGCGTCGCCGCGATGAACTGCGAGTCCGGCGTCTTCAGGCCGATCACGACCGCGTACGCGCCCTTCGCCTTGACCGACGCGATGTTCGTGTCCGGCCGCGTCAGGCCGACGACGTCCATCACCTTGTTCTGGCGGCCGGCGGTGAGGCTGTAGACGACGTCGGTCGACGTGAGCGCCTTGCCGTCCGACCACTTCACGCCCTTCGCGAGCTGCAGCGTCAGCGTCTTGTTGCCGTTGCTCCACTTCCATGTGCGGGCGAGCCACGGGAGCGTCGGCTTACCGCCTTCGGGCGAGACCATGAGCCCCTCGTAGACGGCGCCGCGGACGAACTGGCCGGTCGGGAGGCCGGTGGCCGTGAACGGGTTGAAGTTCTTGGTGAACGCCGGGTCGCCGGAGCCCGTCATCACGAGACACGGGTGCCCGGCGAGCGGCGTGGCGTGGCCGGCGAGACCGAGCGGCCTTGCCGCCGCGACGGCAACCAGGACGAGCGCAGCCAGGATGACGGCGGCGCTCGTTCCGACGACCAGAGAGGCGCGGGTGGAACGTGGAGACTGACGTGACATCTGCCTTCCTTTCCTGCCGCCGTGGGGCGACTGAGGGTCGAACCGGGATTCAGTACCGTAAATTTCCGGTAACGGTTAACACGGCAGCTAGGCCCGTGTCAAGCGTTTCCCCCCTGCGGTATGTAAATTCTGCCGGGAATTGCCGGAAACGGTTCCGAGTGCTTCAATGGGCTCCATGGCCCAGGCCGACACCCAGCACGAGCCCCCGTTCCGCGGCCGCGCGACGATCCGCGACATTGCGGATCTCGCCGGCGTCTCGATCGCGACCGTCTCGCGGGTGCTCAACGACAAGCCGGACGTCGCGCCGGAAACGCGTGAGAACGTGCTCCAGGTCGTCCGCGAACAGGGGTTCAGCACGAACCGCGGCGCGCGCGGCCTCTCGAGCGGGCGCACCGGGATGATCGGGCTGACGTTGCCGCTCGTCGCCGACGCCTACTTCGGGCCGATCCTGAGCGGTGCGTCCGAGGCGCTCTACGAACGCGACATGCGGATCGTGCTCGCGCCGACCTTCCACGATCACGACCGCGAGATGTCGCTGCTCGACCGCCTGATGCGCGGAACGACGGACGGCGCGATCCTGATGCTGCCGGAGGAGTCCGCGGACGAGCTGCGGATGCTGCAACGCCAGGGCTTCCCGTTCGTCGTTGTCGACCCGCGCGAGCCGCCGCCGGAGGGCATCGCGTGCGTCGCGGCGATGCACGCTTCCGGTGCGAAGCAGGCAACCGAGCATCTGCTCGAGCTTGGTCATCGCCGCATCGGCGCGATCGCCGGCGCGCCCGGTTGGTACGCGACCGAAGAGCGCCTGATCGGTTTCCGCGCCGCGCTGGCCGGTGCCGGGATCCTGCTCGATCCGGAGCTCATCGTGTACTCGGACTGGCGCATCCCGCGCGGTACGGAAGCTGCCGAGCAGCTGTTGTCGCTCCCGGATCCGCCGACGGCGATCTTCGGATTCAACGACAACGTCGCGATCGGAGCGCTGCACGCCGCGCACAGGCGCGGCCTCTCGGTGCCGGACGATCTGTCGGTGGTCGGGTTCGACGACACCGAACCGGCAAGGATCGTCACGCCCCAGCTGACCTCCGTGCGCCAGCCGCTCGCCGAGATGGGACGCATGGGCGTGAGCCTGCTCGTGCGGTTGATCGAAGGCCAGCGTGTCGACGCACTCCGCCTGGAGCTCGCGACGAAGCTCGTCGTCCGCGCGTCGACCGCCCCGCCGCGGTGAGCCGGTGCGCGTCCCCTTCGTCGCGGCGTTCGTCCTAGCCGGCGTAGCGGTCGGCGCCACACTCGCGCTCGGTGGCGGGCCGCGCAACGCGTACGCCGTTCACGCGCTCGTTTCGGACGAGCAGCGGCGTGCGTCGCAGGTCGACGCCCGACTCGTGAACGCGTGGGGCCTCGCAGCCAGCCCGACAGGGCCCTGGTGGACGTCGAACGAGGCGAGTGCGACTAGCACGCTCTACTCCGGCGCGGGCCGCAAGCAGCTGCTCACTGTCTCCGTCGAGGGCGGTCCGACCGGGATCGCCTACTACGGCGGCAAGGGCTTGCGCGTTTCGGCAGGCGGGAGGTCCGACCCCGCGCGATTTGTCTACGCGTGTGAGGACGGAAAGCTGCGCGCGTGGACGCCGACGGTGCCGAAGAGCTGGTCGACCGAGGCGCTCGTCGTCGTCGACGAAGCGGCGGCGGCGGCGGTCTTTCGAGGAGTCGCGATCGAGGGCGAGCGTGTGTACGCGACGGACTTCCACAACGCACGCGTCGATGTGTACGACATGCGCTGGCAGCGCGTGCGCCGTGCCGGTGCATTCGTCGACCGTTCGATTCCCGAGTGGTACGCGCCGTTCGGCATCCAGGCGATCGGCGACCGCCTGTTCGTGACGTACGTCGCGCGCGCACCGGTCAACGGGAACGACTCCCCGACAGGCGGCTACGTCGACGAGTTCGACCGTGAGGGCCGTCTCGTGGCGCGCGTTGCGCACATGGGCGTGCTGAACGCGCCGTGGGGCCTCGCGCTTGCGCCGCGCTCCTTCGGGCGCTTCGGCGGCGACTTGCTCGTCGGCAACTTCGGCGACGGTCGCATCAATGCGTTCCGCCGGTCCGGCGCAGGCTGGTCGTACGGCGGAACGCTGCACGACGCGAAGGGAAAGGCGGTCGTAGTCAACGGTTTGTGGGCACTCGTGTTCGGCAACGGTGGCGCCGCGGGGCCGGAGGGCACGCTCTTCTTCGCGTCCGGCCCGCACGACTGGCTGGGAGAGACCGAGCTCGGCGTGCACGGACTTGTCGGTTCGATCAGTTCGACGTGAGTTTCGTCAGCCTGCCGCCGATCAGCCACTCGGTGACGTAGAGGTTGCCGCTTGCGTCTGCGGTCAGAGTGTGGGGACTGTTGAACTTGCCGGGCTCGAGAAGCGGTCGGACGAGGTTCCCTTCGGCATCGCGTGCGTTCGGCCAGCCGTCGCGTTCGCGCACCTCGGGATTCGCGCCGATGTGTTCGACCAGTTGGTCGTCTGCGTCGAGGATTGTGACCCGCGCCTGCGTGAAGTCGGTAAGCGCGAGGCTGTCGCCGACGGTCACCATGTCTGTGGGCGTGACGACGATCCCTTCGCCGGCAAGCCGCAGGAAGCGTCCTTCGAGGTCGTACACCTGGATCCGTGCGTTGCTGCGGTCACTGATGTAAAGCTCGGGCTCTCCGTGGCGGCGATCGACGAGAATGCCGTGCGGCGTGTCGAAGCGTCCGGCGCCTTCCTCGCCGTTCAAGGTCTGCAGGTGCGCGCCGTCGGCGCCGAAACGGTGCACGAGGTCCTGGCCGTAGCCGTCAGCGACCCAGACGTCACCGGTCTCCTCGACGATGGCGACAGCAGTCGGCGACCAGTCGGTGCCGGGGTCATCGAGCTCTCGCTGCGCGGTGCCGTCGTCGTCGACCAGCACGACGCGTCCACGGGTCCGCTCGGTCACGTGCTCGGGCCCGCCGCCGTGTCGTTTGAAGCCGACGTCATCGATCCAGATCCCCCCGGCGACGCCGCAGAACCCGTGCGGCTCGAGGAGTCCGTCGAGCGCGACTCGACGTGCGAGCGCACCGCTCGCGTCGTACTGCAGGAGCGTCGGCTCTCCCGGGTGTGCAACGACGATCAGACCGTCGATGACTGCTGCGCCGGAATGCATCCAGCCGAGCGGTTCTTGCGGCAGGTCGACCCACTGGTCGCTCCAGGCATAGTTCGTCACACGCCGACGCTACGCCGATGGTGCGCGCGAGGCAACGACCGTGACAGCGACGCGCTGCACGTCGTTGTTCGCGTAGCCGCCGACGTTCCAGCGAGGCTCGGCCGCCTGCTCGTTGCCCGCCTCGTCGCGCGCGCGGCAGGCGAGCATGTGTTGCCCGGGCGCGGTCGCGGTCCAGTCGTAGTGCCAGCGCCGCCAGGCCCACTGCCCGAGCGTCGAAGGGTCGAGCTGCGCCGCGTCCCAGGTCGCTCCGCCGTCGGTGCTGACCTCGACCGCCGCGACCGGAGCGAGACCGGACCAGGCGCGCCCCTCGATCGTCACGGTGCCGGGGCGCACAGTCCGCTCACGCGTCATGAAGTCCGGTATTCCCGGCGGCACCATCAGCGCCCGCGGATAGATCCGCGACAGCGGCTCTCCCTCGTCGTCGTCGGTCTGACGCAGCCGGTAGCCGTGCGCTTGCTGGTAGCCGGTGAACGGTTTGTCGAGCACTGTGATGCGTGTCAACCACTTCACATTCGTCATGCCGTACCAGCCCGGCACGAGTAGTCGAAGTGGGAAGCCGTGTTGCGGCGGAAGTGGGACACCGTTCAGCTCGTAAGCGAGCAGCACGTCGGGCTCACGCGCAGCCGCAAGCGCAAGGCTGCGCTGGAAGGACTGCTCCTCACCGCCTTCGACGCCGCGGTCGAGGGCGGTAAAGAGCACCTCGGTGGCGCCGGTGTCGATGCCTGCCTGCTCGAGCACGTCGCGCAGGCGCGCGCCGCGCCAGCGTCCGGTCCCGACCGCTTCGAGGAGCCACGGCTGACTGACCGGCCGCGGCTCGAGGTGTGCTCGGCCATTGCCCGCGCACTCCATCGTCGCGACCACCTCGTGCGCCGGTAGTGCGCGCAGCACGTCGAGGTCGAGTGACAGCTCGGCGTCGACGAGCCCGTCGACCGTCAAGCGCCAGGTCGCGGCGTCGACCTGCGGGATGTCGTAGTGGATCAGGAGGTAGTGGAGCCCGATCGGCGTCACGTCGTCGCGAAGCATCTCCAGCGGCATCCCGTGGTTGCGGGCCGCAAGCTGCAGCTCCTCGAGGCTAATGCCGCGATCGTCGGTCACTGGGTTAGTATCGCCTGATGCCGCGCTACATGATCGTTCGCAGCTTTGACGTCACCGAGCCGGAGATGGGGCCTGTTGGACGCCGCTCGCGGGAGCTCACCGAGGGAGAGTTCCCGGAGATCACCTGGGAGCACAGCCACGTCGTCGTCGGGGACGACGGGAATGTGAAGACGTACTGCGTCTACGGTGCGCCCAGCGCAGAGATGGTGCGGGAGCACGCGTCTCGGCTCGGCAAGCATACGATCGACGCGCTTCACGAGATCGCCGGCGACGTCACGCCCGCAGACTTTCCTAGCGTCTGACATCGGGGAGGTGGAAGGCAGCCTGGGCGGCGATCGCCAGGCGGCGGCGGAGTGCGCTCCTCTGCTCGACGTCCTCGACCGGAACGAGCTCGAGCGCCTCGCGGTACAGAATCGCGGCGTGGTCTTTGGCCCACCCGCGCTCGGCCTGCTCGGCCGCGCGAACGAGTTGCTTGACGGCACGATCGTGGTCGCCGGCGTCGCGCCAGTGCCGTGCCAGTGCGCCGATCGCCTCCCGGGATGCGCCGGTTGAGCTCTCGAAGAACTCGGCGACGAGCGCGTGACGGCGCGCGCGGTCGGCGCGCGGCAGTAGCTCGTAGGCGACGTCGCGGATCAGCACATGTGTGAACGCGAACTGCTGCTGGCCTTCGATGATCGAGGTTGCTTCGCGTCGCACGAGGTCGCGGCGCTCGAGCTGGTCCAGCAACTGCGCGACGCTACCGTTCCCGGCGCCCATCGCGTTGAGCGCGCCGGGCCAGAAGATCTTGCCGACGACCGCAGCGTCGATCAGCAGCCCTCGCTCTGCACGCGGCAGCGCGTCGAGCCGCGCAGCGACGAGCGCGCGAACGCTCGTCGGAAGGGTTCCAGAGGCGGTCTCGTCGATCGTCGCGGCGAGTTGCTCGATGAACAGGGGGTTGCCCTCGGCGACGCGGATCACCTCCTCGACGCGATCGGTGTCGCCGAGTCTGCGCACAGCGAGCTCGCGTGCATGCTGCTCGCCGAGCGGCGCCAGAGTGAGCGCGGTATAGCTCGAGATCCCGTTGGCCCACCGTTCCCGCGTGTCGTGCAGCTCGAGGCGGGAGAGGGTCAGAAAGAGCAGAGGCAGCGTGCGAACCCTCGTTGCGAGCGCCTCGATGAGGTCGAGCATGTTGGCGTCCGCCCAGTGGATGTCTTCGAAGACGAGCACGGTCGGCTGCTCGCGCGCAGCACCCTCGAGAAACTGCCGCGCGGAGGCGAAGAGTGCGTCACGGTCGGACGCTTCGTTGCCCGCATCGATGCCGACGATCACGCCGAGGTGGCCCGCAACCAGATCAGGGTCAGCGTCCCCATCTGCGAGGAGCTCGGCGGTGCGCCTGCGCAGCTTGTCGGCGACCACCTGTGCGGAGTCGCTCTCGAAGACGTCGCACAGCCGCATCAGCTGACTCGCGAAGGAGCCGTAGGTCCCGCTCTCCCGATACGGGAGCGAGCGACCGCGAACGACGCGGGCGCCGCTTTCAGCCGCGAGGCGTGCGAACTCCGCCGCGACCGTCGTCTTCCCGACGCCGGCCGGCCCGAAGATCGAGACGAGGTGGGGCATCCGTTCGGTCGAGGCTCGCTCCCAGAACGTGCGGAGGACTGCGAGCTCACTGTCGCGTCCGACGATCGTCGAGCCCGAGAGCGGGCGTTCGCCCGCTTCCGTCAGTGCGCGCACGGCGATCCACGCTTCGACGGGATGCTCTTTCCCCTTGGCGACGAGGGGCTCGGATGCCTCGTACTCGATCACGCCGCGCGTTTCGCGGTACGTCTCCGCGCCGACGACGATGCCGTTTACCGGCGCTGCCGCCTGCAAGCGCGCTGCAGTGTTGACGACGTCGCCCGCGACCATCGACTCGCCGAGCGCCGGCCGCGCGCCGAGCGACACGACCGCTTCTCCCGTATTGACTGCGATGCGGATCTGCAGGCCGCCGCCCGCGAGCTCGTCGACGGCATCGCGGACGACGAGCGCGGCCCGCACCGCGCGCTCCGCGTCGTCGCCGTGCGCGAGCGTCGCGCCGAACAGCCCCATGACCGCGTCGCCGATGAACTTCTCGACGACACCCCCGAACGATTCGATCTCGCGTCGCACACGCTCGTGGTACGGCGCGAGCACTGCCTGCACCTCTTCCGGGTCCAGGCGCTC
>JANMWB010000040.1:0-8206 GCA_031393705.1 Thermoleophilia bacterium
GTTGCTGATGCTTGAGCGCGACGACGAGGCGCGCGCGCTGTTCGAGAAGCTGCTCGCCGTCTCGAACGACCTCGGGCTGCTCTCGGAGGAATACAGCCCGGAGGAGCGGCGGCTGCTCGGGAACTTCCCGCAGGCGTTCACGCACGTCGGTCTCGTCAACTCGGCGTACAACCTCTCGAGGCACACCGGCCCCACGCACCAGCGCGGCAGGCGGTTGGACTGACACGCGCACGGTGGACCGCCGCGGCCGGCGGTGCCGCAGTCGGCGCCATCGCGCTGGCGAGACTGGATCACTTCGAACTCTGGACACAACTCGGCGTGCTCGCTGCGTCGCTGAGTCTCGGTCTCGCATTCGCGTGGGTACTCGCGCGTCGCGCGAGGCTCGCCTTCACGGCGTTCGCCGGCTTCGTGGGCGCGTTTATCGGTCCGTTCCTGATCGCGTTCGTCGTCTTTCTCTTCACGAACTAGCCTCGGGCGGCATCGTGTCCTAGGTGAGCCACGACGACCCTTGTAGGGTCGATCGAAATCGGTTTGTAAACGGGGAGGGCCAGATGCATCGTTCGAGACGGGTCGTCGTTCTTTGCGCGGCGGTTGCCGTTGCGGCTGCGGCCGGAGCTGCCTACGCGACGATTCCGGACGGCAGTGGGGTGATTCACGGTTGCTATGCCGCAGGGACGGCGGCCTGCAGGTGATCGACCCGTCGAAGGGCGACCGCTGCAAGAAGAACCAGACCGCGATCGACTGGAATGCGCGCGGGCCGCAAGGCGCTCCCGGTCCCGCAGGCGCGACCGGTCCTCAAGGCCAACCCGGCCCGCAAGGAACGCCCGGGACGGCGGGGACCGTCTCCAATCTGGACGCGCTCGCGGGCGTCCCCTGCCACGGCGTGCGAGGCAAGTTCGCCACGGTCCGGCTCGACTACGGGAGCGGCCTGGAAGCACCGGTATCGATTACGTGCGTCACGCACCTGGTCGCGAACCCCGGCCCGTTCACGCTACGCGTCACCTCCGGGACGCTCACGCTCGGCTTCCTCGGCGAGCGCCCTCTCCCGACGAGCGGCTGGCAGGCGACAGGAACGGTCGACCTCGAGGGCCGAGTCGCCGTCCCCTCGCCGGCGTTCCCGACGACGACGATCCCCTTCGAGAACACACAGAATCTCGGTGGTTTCTCCGACGTCCACGTTTCCGGCACGCTGACGCTGTCATCGGGCGGACTGAATGGCACGATGGATCCCGAGCCCGGCACCGTGTCGTTGAACGGCGGGATCTTCGGGAGCGTCACGATGAATGCAACGGCGACGGTCTTCGGAGCGCAGGCCAACATCTACTCGGGAACGTGCACGCTCGGTATTGCAGCAGCACCGCTGCCGCTCACGCTGTCCACCGACCCGCCCGGGGTTGCGTACTCGTCGGCAACGGGGGCGGTCACGCTGTCGGCACCCGTGACGGCACCGTCCTTCGCCGGGTGCTCGCCTGCGATGCCGAGCGTCTACTCGTTCCTGCTCGACCTGTTCGCGGGCAGCGGACGGCTGACCCTTACAGGAACGACTGACCCGGTAATCAAGCCGACCTAGCTGACGATCGCGTGAGCCTCCCCTGGCAACTCCCGGTGATGCAGGCGCCGATCGGTCCGGCGACGACGACAGCGCTCGTCTCGGCGGTGTGCTCTGCGGGCGGCCTCGGTACGTTGGCGGCCTCCTGGACTGAGCCGGTGAAGCTCCGTGACCAGGTGCAGCGCATTCGAGCGCAGGTCGAGGGGCCGTTCTGCGTCAATCTCGTCCTCGCGTTCGACCAGCGCGAGCGACTCACGATCGCACTGGCAGAAGGCGCACCGGCCGTTTCGTTCTCATGGGGTATCGACGCCGCGCTCATCGCGGAGGTGCACGCCGCAGGTGCAACCGTGCTCGTGCAGGTTGCCGACGTGGCCGCAGCACGAATGGCCGACGCTGCAGGGGCGGACATCCTGATCGCGCAGGGCGTCGAGGCCGGTGGGCACGTGGAAGGCACGACTCCGCTCCTCGAGCTTGTGCGTGACATGAGCACGCTGGGCCGGCCGCTCGTCGCTGCAGGCGGCATCGGCGACCCCGGAGCAGCGCGTCGCGCCGTCGACGCCGGGGCTGACGCCGTCGCGTGTGGCACGGCGTACCTCGCGGCGCGCGAGGCCAACGTCCATCCGCTCTATCTCGAACGGTTGCTGGCAGCCGCGGCGGCCGACACCGTGCTCACTACAGCGTTCGAAGGCGGCTGGCCGAACGCGCCGCACCGCGTGCTTCGCAACGACACGCTCACCGCGTGGGAGATGGCGGACCGCCCGGTTGCGGGTGCGCGGCCAGGCGAGAACGAGATCGTCGCAACGCGCGGCGGACACCCGATCGCGCGCTACGCAGACGCGCAACCGACCGCATCGACCGACGGCGACGTCGGGGAAATGGCGATGTACGCCGGAACGTCAGTAACCGGGGTGCAACGTCGGGAAGGCGCTGCCGACATCACCCGCCGGCTCGCCGCCCAGCTCAGCTGAGCCGAGCACGCGCAACAAGAGCTCCTCGCGGCTGTAGTGCCCGACTGCGTCGAACAAGTACTTCGCACGCAAACCGCTCCGCAGGTCGCAGTCGACGATGAGCATGCCTTCCTCGCCGTATAACGGGCCAGCGACGATCTCGCCGCCCGGCGCGACAACCACCGTGCCGCCGCGGGACAGTTCCTCCGGTCCGTCGGACGCCATGGCAATCAGCTCATCCGGATAGTCGCTCCGACGGCTGTAACCGCAGACCCCAACCACCCACGCCCCCGCCTCCATCGCGATTGTCTGCATCAACCCCGCCCACATCTCGCGATCTTCCATCGTCGGCGCGAGCCAGATCTGCGGCCCGCCGCGGTAGAGCGCGTAGCGGGCGAGCGGCATGTAGTTCTCCCAGCAGATCAAACCGCCGATGCGACCGATCGGAGTATCGGCAACGGTCAGGTCGTCGCCGGCGCCGACCCCGTGGAACAACCGCTCGTGATGCGTCGGCATGAGTTTGCGGTGACGGAGCAGAACACCCGTCGGCCCGATCAAGAGCAGCGAGTTGTAGAGGGTTCCCGGCCGGTTGCTCTCGCGCTCGTTCACGCCGATTGCAACGTGCACGCCGAGCTCCGCACAGACCGCTGCGAGCCGGTCGGTGATCGGCCCAGGGACGTCGACGGCGTTCAGCCACATGCGCTCGTAGAGATCCGTCTGCCGCGGGTCCCAATCGGATCGAGTCAGACGCGACATCGGATAGAACGGGATGAAGCACTCGGGCAGCACGATGAGCTCTGCGCCGTCGTCCGCAGCCGTGCGCATCAGCTGCTCGGCTTTCGCCACGCACCCTTCCGCATCCAGAACGACCGGTGTTGCCTGGACCGCCGCGACGCGCACTGATCTGAACGTCGTCATTGGACCACGATCCCACTGTTCCCGGGTTCAGTCAACGGTGGCCGAAGTGGTGCGCCCGCGGCAAGTCGCGGGCAACTTCCGCTTCGTTGGCCGCCTGGCGGGCGAGCGGGCCGAGTGAGACGACCGATCTGACGAGCAGGTTGATGTTCCGGCCGCTGCGCTCGAGCTTGCCGCGCGCGAGGATCAACGGCTCGCCGCGGACGATCGCGCGGTGCTCTTCGTAGACCTTCGACGGGATGATCAGGTTCGCCTGGCCGTGCTCGTCTTCGAGCAGCATGAAGACGATCCCGTTCGCGGTCGAAGGGCGCTGGCGCGCGATTGCCATTCCCGCGACTTCGATCTGCGAGCCGTTCGGAGCAGACGCCATGTCGGTGGAGCTGCAGACGCTGGCGGCCAGATGCGGACGCAGGAGCTGGAGCGGATGAACGCCCACCGACAGCGACGTGTGCTTGTAATCGGCGAGCATCGTCTCCCACGGCGTCTGCGCCGGCAGCTCGGGGATGACCGCCGTCGGCTCGAGCGGCAGCGCGAGCTGGCGGTTCCCGCCCGGGAGGGACGTGCCGCGTGAGGTGACGCCGAGCCGCCACAGCAGCTGGCGCCGCAGTCCCCACTCGTCACACGCGCCGGCGGCGACGAGCGCCTCGAGCGTGTCCTGCTTCACCGACGCGCGTCGCGCCAGGTCGCCGAGGTCGGCGTACGGCTGTTGCGTGACGATTGCCTTCGCGTCCTCCTCGCCGACCGACTGCACGTACGCGAGCCCGACCCGCACCGCACCCTCTTCGATCCCGCACTGCGCCTCCGAGCGGTTGATGTGCGGGGCACGCACCTCCACCCCGCGCCGCTGCGCATCCCGGACGAGCGACGACGGCGGGTAGAAGCCCATCGGCTGCGCGTTCATGAGCGCGCACAGGAACTCACCTGGGTAATACCGTCTGAGCCAAGCGGATTGATACGCGAGCAGCGCGAACGCAGCAGCGTGCGACTTCGGGAAGCCGAAGCCTGCGAAGCCGCACAACTTGTCGTAGATCGAGTTCGCCGTCTGCTCGTCGATCTCGTTCGCGCGGCAGCCGTCGACAAAGCGCGGACGAAACGCCTCGATCGCTTCCTCGCTCCGCTTGCGGCTCATCGCGCGACGGAGACCTTCCGCTTCCCCGATCGAGAAGCCGGCTACGGCCATCGAGACGTCGAGCACCTGATCCTGGAACACGACGACGCCGAGCGTGTCGCGCAGCGGCTCGCGCAACAACTCGTGCTCCACCGGCGGTTCGAACGTCGGATCCGCACGCTTCGCATGCCGGTGCTTCACGTACGGGTGCACCGCCTTGCCCTGGATCGGCCCCGGCCGCACGAGCGCGACCTGCACGGTCAGGTCGTCGAGGTTCTCGGGGCGCGTCTGCAACAGGCTCTGCATCTGCGCGCGGCTCTCGATCTGGAAGACGCCGACCGTGTCCGCGGCCTGGATCTCCTCGTAGACACCCTTGTCGTCGAGCGGGATCCGCGAGAGGTCGATCGTCTCGCCGCGCAGGCGCGCAATGCGGTCGATCGCGTCCTCGACGGCGGAGAGCATCCCGAGCCCGAGCAGGTCGATCTTCAGGAAGCCGGCGTCGCCGCAGCTGTCCTTGTCCCACTGGCAGATCTGGCGGCCGGCCATCGCGGCGGGCTGCACCGGCACCAGGTCGATCAGCGGGCGAGTCGAGATGACCATCCCGCCCGGGTGCTGGCTGATGTGCCGCGGCAGGCCGGAGATCTCGCGGGTCAACCGACGGAACGCGTCCCAGCGTGGCCCGGTGTGCGTGCCGGGCATGCCGTCGACCTCCTCGGAGATGCGCGTCGCGTCCCAGCCGTCGGTGACGCGCGCCAGCCGTTCGAGCTCGGCGAACGGCAGCCCGAGCGCCTTGCCGACGTCACGGATCGCACCGCGGCTCCGGTACGTGGAGAAGCTTGCGACGAGCGCTGCGTGCTCGCGCCCGTAGCGTTCGGTGACACGGACGATCAGCTTCTCGCGGATGTCGCGCGGGAAGTCGAGGTCGATGTCGGGCACGGAGGCCATCTCGTCGTTGATGAACCGGCCGAGCGAGAGACCGGCCTCGACCGGGTCGACGTGCGACAGGCCTGTCAGGTAACAGACGATCGAGCCGACGCTCGATCCGCGCCCGCGTCCCGGTGGCAGTGCGTGGCGCGGGCTGCCCGGGCCGCGCACCTCGAGCGCGCACTCGCGCGCAAGCTCGAGCACCTCCCAGTGCAACAGGAAGAAGCCGGAGAGCCCGATCCGTGCGATCAGCGCGAGCTCGTCGTCGAGCCGCTGCCGTGCGCGCTTCTTGTGGCCGTTCGCGTTCGCATACCGGTCGGCGAACGCGACGTCGCAGATCTGCTGCAGCTGCACATCGGCTGGATCGGCGCGGTCGGAGAAGTCGGGGTAGCGGTAGCCGAGCTCTTGCGTGAGGTCGAACTGGCAGCGGTCGGCGATCTCACGGGTGCGCAGCGCTGCATCGCGCGGCAGGCGTTCGAGCATCTCCTGCGGCGAGAGCAGCACACTCTCGTGGTTGCCGCGCCGCTCACGCTCGCTGCCGTCGAGTGAGGTGCGGTGCTTGATCGAGACGAGCGCGTCCTGCAAGCCTGCGCGGCGGATGTGATGCGCGTGCACATCGCCGGTGGCGACGGTCGGAACGCGGAGTGAGCGCCCGAGTTCTTCGAGCTGTGCGTTGCGGCGTGCGTCGCCGCGCTCGTACGGACGCTGCAGCTCGATGTAGAACGCGCGGTCGAATGCACGCGCGAGCCGCGCAGCTGCCTTCGGGTCGGCAAAGCCGAGCCCGTGCCGCGCGCAGCCGGAGAGCGCGACGAGCCCTTCCGCGTGCTGCTCGAGCATGTCGATCGTCGTCTCGGCCGGCAGCAGCTCGCGTTCCTTCCCCGGGACGCGCGTGCGTGCGTGCGCGTCGGTCAGGATGCGGCAGAGATTCGCGTAGCCGCGCTGCGATTCGCAGAGCAGCGTCAGGTGCGAGCCTCCTTCGAGGGTCACCTCCGCGCCGGTGATCGGGCGGACACCGAAGCTCTTCGCCGCATGCGCGAACTCAAGCGAGCCGTAGACGCCGTCGTGGTCGGTGAGCGCGAACGCGTCGTACCCGAGCTCGGCCGCACGCGCGGCGATCTCCTCCGGCAGCGATGCGCCGTCGAGGAACGAGTACGCCGAGTGCGCGTGCAGCTCGACGTACGGGGATGTTGGCCTGGTGCCGGGCCTGTTGGGGCCCGGCACCAGTTCACGTCCGCCACCGAGCGGAAATCGTTCTCCGTCTTCGCCTACGCCACCTCGTGCGGGAAATGCGTCACGGGTGCCTGCATCAAGCACGCTGCATGAACCACGAGCCTGCGTCTTGGTCGCGGTAGACGACGGTGTTCTCCCCGGTCTCGAGCACGACGTCGAAGTACCGGCGATGCACCGGCTCTTCTGTCCACCAGCGATCGACGACGCGCCACTCCTCGCGGACCGTGCCGACGTTCTGCCGGTTGATCCGGCGCGGCGTGCCGTCGGCGTGCGCCTCGACGAGCGCCGGACGAGGACTATTCAGTCGTCGCGCGGTACGAGCAGTGCGCGCGCTTCCGGGATGCGTGACCACGGAGCAACCTCCACAACTGTTGAGACCCCACCTGCGCCGACGGCAGCCTTCACCTGGCGCAGGCCTTCCCGCAACTGGCTCTTCACGACGTCTCCCGCCGCCGCAACGAGCTCGAGCTGCTCACCGGTGTGCTCTGCCAGCTCCGTGAACTCGAGCCGCAGCTTGAGCGCGGGCGCCGGCAGCTCGAGCAGCTTCGAGCCGAGCGCGGCGCGCAGCCGCACCGGATCGGCCGTCGCCTCACGCAGCGTCACCGTCCGGCGCCACGAGGCGCCGCCGACAAGCCGCGCCCATACCGCGACTTTCCTCGGCGGCCGCCCCGCGCGTTCCGGCCGTGCGAGCAGGCGATCGAGCAGCACTACGAGCCCTCGCCGGAGCGTCAGCTCGTTGCCGACTGCTTCCGGGAACTCGAGCGTCTCGTGGAGGGCGACAGCCGTCCGTCTCGGCGACACCTTCCCGTCCTGCTCCCCTCTCGCCAGGCTCCAGGCGCGCCGTCCGTCCGGCCCCAACCGTTCGGAGACGGCACTGCCCGGTAGCCCAGCAAGCTGTCCAATCGTTCGCACTCCGAGCTCCTCGAGCTCCGCGTAGCGGCTCCGCTCGAGCGGCAGGAGCGTCAGCGGCAGCGGCGCGAGGAAGGAGCGTGCGCGGTCGTCGGAGACGATCAGCGCCTGCCCCGCCCGGGCGACGTTCGCCGCCGCGAGCGCCGCGAACCGCCGCTCGGCTGCACCCGCACGTGCATCCCAGACTGAGCCGACAGCAGCGAGCGCCCGCTTGAGCGCCGGCTCGAGGCCGCCGTAGAGCCGCTCGACGCCCTTCGTCTCGAAGTACACCGTCCCCGGCTCCGCCGGCTCGACCCCGAACCCCGCATCCTCGAGCCGCCGCAGGATCTCCTCCCAGGCCTGCTCGGCCGTGGCCGGGTCCTGCCCCACGAGCTCGAGCTCAGGACAGGTTGCGAGGGCCTCTCCGAGCCGCATCCCGGGCCGCACGCCCTTCGCCTCCGCGACGCCGGTCACCGAGCCGATCAGCGGCTCCGTCCCGGGCAGCGGCGCCAGGGCCGCCGCCTTCGCCTGCAGGCGCGGCTGCAGGCGCAGCGCGGCCCGTAGATCGAAAGCGGGAATGACGATTGCGGCGATCACGGGAACGTATGTTCTACACGAACACACGTTCTCCTGTCAAACAGGCTC
>JANMWB010000068.1:0-5422 GCA_031393705.1 Thermoleophilia bacterium
AGTCGACCGAAGGCGAGCTCAAGTTCCACGAATACCTCGGAGACTCATGGGGCGTGCTCTTTTCACATCCCAAGGACTTCACCCCGGTGTGCACGACCGAACTCGGCTACATGGCCAAGCTGAAGCCCGAGTTCGACAAGCGAAACGTCAAGATCATCGGGTTGTCCGTCGATCCGGTCGACAAACACTCGACCTGGGCGCAGGACATCGAGGAGACGCAGGGGCACGCGCCCAACTATCCGATGATCGGCGATGCGGACTTCAATGTGTCGAAGCTCTACGGGATGCTCCCGGCGTCCGTGTCCGGCGACCCGGCCGAGCGCACGCCGGCCGATAATCAGACGGTGCGCAACGTCTTCGTCGTCGGCCCGGACAAGAAGGTCAAGCTCATCCTGGTCTACCCGATGACGACGGGCCGCAACTTCGACGAGGTACTGCGCGTGATCGACTCGCTGCAGCTCACCGCGAAGCACAAGGTCGCGACGCCGGTGAACTGGCAGCAGGGCGAGGACGTGATCATCGCCGGTTCGGTGTCCGACGAGGAAGCCGCCGAGCGCTTCCCCGGCTACGAGACGGTCAAGCCGTACCTGCGCAAGACGCCGCAGCCGACCGGCTAACGCGCGCGCGCAGCAAGCACGTCCTCGACCTGTGACAGGTCGACACCGCGCGCCGCAAGCAGCACATAGAGGTGGTAGATGAGATCGGCGGCTTCCTCGACGAGGCGGTCGTCGGTCTCGTCGAGCGCCGCGACTGTCACTTCGACCGCTTCCTCCCCGACCTTGCGTGCTGCGGCGCCGATGCCGGCGTTCAGAAGCTCCGTCGTGTACGAGCCCTCGGGCCGCTCGACCGCACGACGAGAGATCGTGCGCCAGAGCGCAGGCGCGAAGCACGAGGCCGCGCCGGTGTGGCACGTAGGCCCGGCGGGAGTCGCGCGCACGACGAGCGCGTCGCCGTCGCAGTCGTCGCGGATCTCCTCGACCGCAAGCGTGTTGCCGGACGTCTCGCCCTTGCGCCACAACTGTTCGCGCGAGCGGCTCCAGAACCACACCTGGCCGGTCTCGCGCGTCAGGCGCTCGGCCTCGTCGTTCATCCAGCCGAGCATCAGCACGCGGTTCGTCTGCGCGTCCTGCACGATCGCCGCTTTCAGATTCATCGGACCGGTACTCCCAGTTCGCGCACTTCCTCGCGCAGTGACGCGAGCCGCTGCGGGTTCTCGTGGAGGATCGAGGCAAGGAGCGCGGCCTGCGCAACAGCGAGCGCGTCGGCGACATGGCTCGCGTTGCCGGCGCCGCCCGAGGCGATCACCGGCAGGCCGACTGCGCCCGCGACGGCGGCGGTCAGCTCGAGGTCGTAGCCCTCGCGTGTCCCGTCGGCGTCGATCGAGGTGAGCAGGATCTCCCCGGCGCCCAGCTGCTCCGCCTCCCGCGCCCATTCGACGGCGTCGCGGCCTACCGAGCGCGTGCCCGCATGCGAGCGAACGCCCCCGCCTTCCGCGTCGATGGCGACAACAACCGCCTGCGAGCCGAGCCGCTCGGCGAGCTCGGTGATCAGTTCGGGCCGTGCAAGCGCCGCCGAGTTGACACCGACCTTGTCCGCGCCGGCCTGCAGCAAGCGCTCCGCGTCGTCGGCCGAGCGAACGCCGCCGCCAACCGTGAACGGGATCGCGAGCCGCTCGGCAACGCGTCTGACGAGCTCGACGAGTGTCGGGCGATCACCGAGCGTCGCCTTGATGTCGAGGAACACGAGCTCGTCTGCGCCGGCGTCCGAGTACGCGGCGCCGAGCTCGACGGGGTCACCGACGTCGCGCAGCCCCTGAAAGCGCACGCCCTTGACGACGCGACCGGCTGCGACGTCGAGGCACGGGATCAAACGCGGGAGAGGGACAACGCCTCCTCGAGGTAGCTCGCGCCGAGCGCGCCGCTCTTTTCCGGGTGGAACTGGCAGCCGAAGAACGAGCCGAAGCGCGCCTCGGCGACGACGCCTTCCGACCACGCGGTCGCGTGCGGCGTCTCCGCGGCGTAGGAGTGCGCGAAGTAGAACGCGCCGCGGTCATCGACCTCGGCCCAGCCCATGCGCGGCACGCGTCCCTCCTGCAAGCGCGACGAACGGCCAGGGACGAGACCGAGCCCATCGACGCCACCGTCCTCCTCCGTCCAGTCGAGTGCAAGTTGCAGGCCAAGACAGATGCCGAAAATCGGGCGGCCCTCGTCGAAGCGCTCGCGCAATGCGACGTCGTGGCCGCGCTCGCGCAACCCCGCCATCGCAGCCCGCGCGGACCCGACCCCCGGCAGCACTGCAAGATCGGCAGCACCGACGTCGGTCGTGATCTCCGCGCCGAGACGGCGGAACGCGATCTCGACCGAGCGCACGTTGCCGGCGCCGTACCCACAGATCGCGACGTTCACAGGATCCCCTTCGTCGACGGGATGCCCGCGCCCGAGGGAGCGACCGCGACCGCCAGCGCGCGGCCGACCGCCTTGAACGCAGCCTCGGCGATGTGGTGCGCGTCGCGCCCAGATGCCTCGACGTGGATCGTCGCGCGCGCCGCCTGCGCGAGGCTCGTGAGCATGTGCACCGCCATGCCCGGATCGTGCTCGAGCTGCAACTCGGCGAACGGGCGGCCTCCGAGGTCGACGGCGGCGGTCGCGATCGCGTCGTCCATCGGTACGACGGCGTTGCCGTAGCGCGCGATCCCCGCGCGGTTGCCGAGCGCGGCGTCGAGCGCCTCGCCGAAGGCAAGCGCGGCGTCCTCGGCAGTGTGGTGGTCGCCGGTCTCGATGTCGCCCGATCCTTCGAGCACGAGGTCGAAGCCCGCGTGGAACGCGAGCTGCTCGAGGAAGTGGTCGTAGATGCCGGCGCCGGTCGCGACGCGGACGCGCCGCTGGCCATCCAGTGAAAGACGAGTCGCGAAACGGGTCTCCGCGGTCGCCCGAATCGTGCGGACACTGCGCCCGCCCGACACGGCGGGGCCGCCGAGCACTTCGAGCAGGCGATCGTTGTCCTCACGGTCGAGCACCGAGACGCGAAACGCGCCGGGAAACGAGCGCACGACAATTCCCTGCTCGAGCAACTTGGCGACGATCGCATCGGCGTCATCGGTCGGGACATAGAGGAAGTTCGCGTGCGACTCGAGTGGCGCGAAGCCGAGCGCGCGCAGCCCGTCGGCGAATCGCTCGCGCTCCTCGAGCACCGAACGGGGATCCGGACGCGAGGCGATGGCGGCGATCGCGAGCGCGGCCGACAGCTCGGAGACCGGCGCTGGAGCCTGCCGCGCATTCAGCTCGGCGGCGATCTCGGCGGATGCGAGCGCATAGCCGATCCGCGCGCCCGCAAGCGCGAAAAGCTTGGAGAACGTCCGCAGGACGATCACGCCCTCCTCGATCAGTGGCAATGCGGTCTCGCCGCTGAACTCGAAGTACGCCTCGTCGACGACAAGCGGCCGCGCGGTCGGCAGCGGGCCGAGCGTGCCGGTCGGGTTGTTCGGGCGGCACGCGAAGGTCAGCACCGGGTCGACCTCGCCGACCTCGGCCCCCGCGAGCTCGACCGCGATCCGGAAGAGTGGGTACGTCGGCGCCTCGGGAATCGCGACCGTGTCGCCGGGGCCTGCGTACGCGCGCGCGCAGAGCAGGATCAGGTCGTCGGCGCCCGCGCCGAGCACGACGTTCTCGGGCTCGACGCCTGCGTAGTCGGCGATCGCGCGGCGCAGCGTGCGATAACCGCCCGCCGGATAGCCGCTGATCCGGGCGAGCGCGCCGGCGACGGTCGCGGGCCGCGTCGAGGCGAGCGGCTGCGACGGCGTGTTCTGGTCGAAGCGGAGCACCTGTGAGGGATCGATGCCGGCGAGGCGCGCGACCTCGTCGGATGGCGCGGCGAACGAGTAGGGCTTGAACGCGGGAGCGAGCGACCTCAAGCTGCCATCCGCTCGACGGGGACGATCAGGATCGACGACGCGCCGAGCGCCTCGAGGTCGGGCAGGAGGCGCCAGACGTCGGCGGCGGGGACGAGCGCGTGCACCGCGACCATTCCTTCGGCGGCAAGCGGCAAAACGCTCGGCACGCGCGGGCTCAGCAGCTCGCCGATCGCCGGCAGTGCGCTCTCCGGCGCGTTCAGCATCAGATAGCGATGTTTCCGGGCCTCGACGACGGCGCGCAGCATCGCGACGAGCGGGCCGGCGCGTTCCTCGTCGCGGGCGACGAGCACCGCTTCGGACTCGAGCAGCACGGCGATCGAGCGCAGGCCGTTCGTGCGCAGCGTGTTGCCGGAGGAGACCAGGTCGACGATTGCGTCGGCGAGCCCGAGGCGCGGCGTGATCTCGACGGAGCCGCTGACATCGACGAGCGTCACGTCAACGGGCAGCAGTTCGGCGGTCAGACGCGGGTAGACAGTCGCGACCGCCGCGCCCTCCAGGTCTGCGAGCTCGCGGTACGGCGACTCCTCGGGGACCGCCGCCTCGAGCCGGCACGAGCCGAAGCCGAGCGGCAGCACCTCGAGCACGTCCGCCCCGCGCTCGCGCACGAGGTCGATCCCCGTGATCCCGCAGTCGACGACGCCGTCCTGCACGTACTCCGGCACGTCGCTGGCGCGCACGAGCAGCACTTCCACCGGCGCGTTGCGGCACGGGAAGGCGAGCGCGCGGTCACCCGGTTGTTCCGGTCCGAGGCCAGCGTCTTCCAGCAGGTGAAACGACGGCTCGCGCAGCCGTCCTTTTACGGGAACTGCAACCCTCAGGACGTCGCGCGATCGAGCGCTTGCCGGTAGCCACCCTCGCCGTGACGCAGCCAGTGGGCCACCCGCGTCACCGTCGTCGTCGAGGCGCCGGTTCGCTCGGCGATCTCCAGGTACGGCAGGCCCTGCTCCAGCAGGCGCGCCACTTCCCAGCGGTGCGCCATCGCCTCGAGCTCCGACAGCGTGCACAAATCTCGGAAGAAGCTCTCCGTCTCGTCCCTGCTCTCGAGCGACTGGATCGCGTCGAAGAGCGCTCTCATTTCCTTGGTCCGCCATGGATGTCGCGTTCTCTCTCTCATGCTCCTATGTTAGCACGCTAACATGTAGACATGTGGTTTGAACAGTCGATTGAGGTAATCCCGGCGGTGGACGTGCTCGGCGAGGGCGCCGTCCGCTTGGAGCGCGGCGACTACGACTCCGTCGTCGAGCGGGCCGGCGACCCGGTGACTCTGGCCAGGCAGTGGGCGGACGCGGGCGCGACGCGGATCCACCTCGTGGATCTGGACGGAGCGCGAAGCGGGAACGTGCGGCCCGAGCTCGTACGAGAGATCGCCTCGCTGGGCGTCCCCGTTCAGGCCTCGGGCGGCATCCGCTCGCTCGCCGATGCACGGTCCCTGCTCGAAGCAGGCGCCGACCGAGTGATCATCGGCACCGCCGCCTGGCCCGACCCGGCCCCGTGGTTCGAGCTCGGCGATGC
>JANMWB010000072.1:0-2765 GCA_031393705.1 Thermoleophilia bacterium
ATGCAGGCGGAGACGACCGGCTGGGTCAAGTCGATCCACGAGACGAAGTACGGCGAGCTGCTCGGCCTCGTCATGGTCGGCCCGCACGTCACCGACATGATCGAGGTCGGCGTCGTCGCGCTTGACTCGGAGTCGACGGTCGAGACGATCGCCGACGGGATTACCCCGCATCCGACGCTCAGCGAGGCGATCAAGGAAGCGGGTCTCGCAGCCCTCGGCCGCGCGATCCACATCCCGAACCGGAAAAAAGCAGCCGCGAAGGCCTAGATGGTTGGTGTGAGCCTGGTTCCCTCGTGGCGAACCAGGCTCACGCGTCTTTCGACTACGAGAGCTGCTTGTTTCCGTCGTTGACGACGATCGTGCCGACGACTTTGTCCCAGAGCTCCTGGTTGTTCTTGTCCCAGATCAGCCAGAAGTTGATGATTCCGAGGGTGAAGAAGCTGAGGAGACCGACGATCCACTTCGCGATGAACTCGCGGAGGAACATCGTTCCCCAGCTCGCCTTCTGGCCCTTGCGGAGCTGGACGACTCTCATTCCCAGCAGTTGCTTGGCTGGGGTCTGCCCGCGTCCGAAGACGATGAACGCCCAAATCAGCCAGCCGATCCCGAGCGTCACGACGGTGAGGACACCTTCCAACAGGTAGCCGCCGAACCGCTTGGCGGGAGACGCGAGATGCACACCGACGGGAAGCCCGCCAACCTGGTCGCAGAACTGGCACGCCACGCCCGCGCCCCAGTCACGATTGCAGTTGGGACAGGGGTTTCCGGTGTTGGGGGCCGCGCCTGCGCCGACTGCTGTGGAGCTCATTGATTGCCCGCCTCCTTTTGGATGCCTGGAGACAGACCATGGCGGTTTTTCTGGCCGCTGCCTAGAGGGCCTTTGGCCGGTCAGCTGTCGGCTTAGGCCGCGCGCGGCTCGGCGGCGCGTGCGGTGGCCGCGTTCTCGGTCACCGCGTGCACGCCGGGCACGAACGCGACGACGAGGTTCGTCACCGCGGTGACCGCAGCGGCCGCGAGGAGTGTCCACTCGTAGCCGAAGCCGCGTGCGAGCAGTGGGAAGACGACGAAACCGAGCGGCATGAAGACGAACGAGACGAGGATGTCGTACGAGCGCACGCGGGCGTAGACGCTTTCCGGGATGTCGCGCTGCAGCGTTGTCTCCCACCACGTGTTGCAGAGAGCGACGGAGCCCAGGCCGAGTGCCCACGACGCGGCGATCGCGAACACGGGCAGCGGGCCGGCGAGCGCCGCGATCGGCACCGCGATCAGCATGCACGCGAAGAAGCCCGCGCTCAGCGGATGCGTGGGTCGTAAGCGCACCGAGGAGAGGCCGCCGAGAATCCCGCCGACGGCACCGCACGCCGACACAATTCCCCAGTCGCTTGCCCCTCCGAAGTGGTCGAGGAAGATCTTCGGGCCGAGCACGATGAACGCCGCGAAGCAGAAGTTCGAGATCGCGAAGCCGACGATCGGCGCGCGCACCCACGCGCGTGACGTCACCTCGCGGAAACCGTCGCGGAGTTGCAGCAGGAAGCGGCTCGGCTCGGGGCGCACGTGCGTCCGCACCTGCAACTGCAGCAAGAAGAGCGCGCTCGCGGCGAAGCTTGCCGCGTCGATCGCGTAGACCCAACCCGCGCCGGCTACCGCTACGAGCACGCCCGAGAGCGCCGGCCCGAACACATTGAGCGCGCTGCGCGAGATTCCGAGCAGCGCGTTCGCGGGCTGCAGGTTCGCGGGGCTGACGGTCTGCGGGACGAGCCCGTCCGCGGCAGGCCCGAAGAATGCGGAGGCTGCGCCCGACACCGCGCCCACGACGAGGAACAGCGGCAGCGTCATGTGGTGAGAGAGGAGCAGTGCCGCGGTGAACGCCTGGACGACAGCGCGCACCGCATCGCTCGCGAGCATCACCGCGCGGCGCGGGAGGCGGTCTGCGACAACGCCGCCGACGAGCGTGAAGACGACCCGCGAGAGCGTGGAGGCGGCGAGCACGGCGCCAAGGGCGGTTGCCGAGCGGTCAACCGAGAGGACCGCGAAGGCGATGGCGACCGGAAAGACGAGGGCGTCGCCCATCCCGGACGCGATTTGGCCGAGCCAGAGCAGGCGAAATTGGCGCTCCCGCAGCGGCTGAACGGCTCCCCCTAGCGCCACCGGCGCACCTTAGCCCCTATCTCGGCCGAGGACTACTCTCCGGGTTCGAAACCCTGAAAGTAAGCCTTCCGTAAAGCGCGCGGGGTCGCGCAAGTTTTCGCCGCCGCCGGTGTCTTTATCGGTGGACGTGCCCTCGTCCCGCCGGGAACCTCGCCCGCCCGCAGGTTCCCGGCAACTCTCCCAGGGGCCCCGCTCTAGCCGCAGCGAGCGGGGCCCCTCTTTTCGTTTGCGGTTCGTGCAACGCGGGGTAGGGTGTTGGTGTGGGTGTCTTCAATCGTAGAAATGCCGCCGTCGGCTGGGTGACGTGGCTCGTCGGGAAGCGTGTCCTGAAGAAGAAGGCAAAGGGCGCGGTGCCGTCGATCGACTCAGAGACGAAGAAGCCGAACAAGAGCGCGATCGCGCTGCTCGTTGCCGGTGCTGCGGGCGCGCTGACGTTCTGGCGCAAGCGCTCCGGCGACGACGACCCAGCTACGTAGCGCAGAGCGGGTTCGCGGGCACGCCGCCGCACGGGTGCGGCATCGTCGGCTGAGACGGCGGCGTCGGCTGGCCGTGCTGTTTCCGGGCCATCGACTCCGACTGCATCGTCACGACGTCCGAGATGATCTGTGTTGACGCGT
>JANMWB010000093.1:0-8927 GCA_031393705.1 Thermoleophilia bacterium
GGATCAGGAGGAGCACGCACGTGAAGCTTGCCCTGCTCTGACGCGGCTGTGTATTACGAAGTTCTTACGTCGTCGGGTGCCGCCATGTCCCCGGCGGCCATCACCTGTGTCTGACCCCGGTGGTGGCGCGGTGAGGCGTGACGCTTTCAGACATTGGCCATTGTGCGGCGCACAACCATGCGGCGTCTCTGTCCCAAAGGGCCACGAACCGGGTCTGACCCCCGGTGGTGTCCGTTCGGAGCTAGGCGGCGTCTTCGGCCCGGGCCGGGGCCGGCGTCTCTGCGGCTGCGGGCTGCGGCGCTTCGGGCTTCGGCTTCGCAGGCCTCGTCGGCTTCGCAGGCGTGTCGCCTGCCGGCGACGAGCCGTTGCTGCCGTTCCCGCCTTCGGTGGGCTTCTTGCGGCGCCGGCGCCGCTTCTTCGCGGCGGCGGAGCGCTCCTGGCCGTCGACCGTCTCCGTTTTCTTCGTCTCGCCGCCCTGCGTGCCGGAAGTCTGCGTGCCGGAAGTCTGCGCGCCGGAAATCTGCGCGCCGGAAGTCTGTGTCGTTGCGCCCTCCGGCCCCTTCTTCTTGCGGCGCCTGCGGCGCCGCGCGCGAGACGGGCCGGTCTTCGGCTGCGGCAAGCTCTCCGCGATCCAGCCTGCGACCTCTTGAATCGTTCCGAGGCGCTCGCGCGCCGCTTCGAGCAGCTGTGTCGAGCGCGGCGTGTAGCCCTCCGCCGACGCGAGCAGAGCCGCGCCGACCTCCTTCGGCATCTCGAGCGCGGCGTTGACGAGCTTCGCGGCGTTCTCCTCGTGACGATGCCCCCGTGAGTTGGCGAGCGCGCCGAGCAGTCGCTTTGCGTCCGGGTACTCCTGCGACGCCTTGCGGTCGAGCTGCTTGCGCACTGCGACCGAGAGCCGCCACGTCCACCGCGCGAGAATCTGATCCGGCGCGTCCGGTTTCGCGTCGGCGATCGCCCGTAGCATGATGCGCACGCCCGCAGCGCGATCCTTCTCCCACGGCGGCGCCTGCGCGACGAGCGTGACGAGATCGTCGAAGTCGGCGCGCTCGACCGTCATCGAGACACGGTCCGCCAGTGCGATCAGCCGCAGACGCCGGTTCGGGTTCTCGGCCGCGCACGTCGAGAGGAACCTCTCCATTGCGCGCTTGGACGCACCGCGCGCAGTCAGCTTCTCGACGAACGCAGCACGCTCGTCGAAGCGGAGCTGACGGCCGGCGATCTCGCCCCAGAACTGCTGCTCGTCCTCGTCGAGGAATTTCGGATCGACCCGCTGCCACTCGCGCGCGATCACCGCCTTGCGCCGCAGCACATCGGGCGTCACCGGGACAAGCCACGACGCCGGCGTCAACTTGCGCCGTGCGCGCCGCTGCTGGCGGCGCCGCGGCGCCGGCGTGACGCGTGCGCCCTCGCGATAGAAGTCCGCGTCGAGCAGCGAGTGCAACGAGACGACCCGCTCGTTGTGTGTCGCGCTCTTCGGTGTGAAGTCGACGACGATGCCGGCTTCCTTGCGCGGATGGATGCGCATGATGCGCCCGATCCGTTGCTGATACACGCGCTTCGACGCGGTCGGTGCGAGATGCATGACAACGGTCGCGCGCGGTGAGTTCCAGCCTTCTGCGAGCAGCATTGCGTTGATCAACACGTCGATCTCGCCGCGCTCGTAGGACGCGAGAACCTCTGCGAGTTTCACCGGCGGCGTGCGTCCTGACACGGCCTCCGCCTTGATCCCCGCGGCGCGGAACGCCATCGCAAGGTTGTAGGCGTGGTCGACGCCGGCTGCGTAGACGATTCCCGGCACATCGCCGAAGCGCTCGCGGTACAGCGTCGCGGCCGCCATGTTCAACGCTTCGTGGTCGAGCGCCTGCGCGAGTGCGCGCTCCTCGAAGTCGCCACCGACGATCGGCACCTTGTTGATTGCGGCGACGGGCGGGACGCGCAAGCAGCGCAACGGCGCGATCAAACCGCGCCGCGCAGCGTCGGTCAGCGGCAGGTCGTCGACGGAAGCGGGGAAGACGTCCGAGACCTGCTTCGCGATCAGCTCTTCGGTCGCGGTCATGCCGATGAAGATCGGCTCGCTCAGATGGCGGATCGCAGTCGACGTCTTCTCACCGAGTGCCGTGTGCGCTTCGTCGCAGATCACGAGCTGGTATGCGTCGTGCGCAATCTCGTCGACGTGGCGCGCGAACCATGCGTAGGTCTGGATCGTGATGGGGTTCGACGGGCGCGGGGCGGTGTGCCCTTCGAGGATCGCGTCGTGGAAGCGGGTGCCATACCCGTGATCGGTGAGCTCACGGCGGAACTGGTCGACGAGCAGGCGACGGTGCGTGAGGATCAGGACGCCTTCCGTGCCGGCGGCCTCGACGAAGCCGGCGGCGGCAATCGTCTTGCCTGACGCGGTCGGATGACGGAAGCGGTAGCGCCGGATGGCGCCCGGGTCGTCCTGGACAGGCACCTCATCCTCGAGGTCCTCGTCGGTCTCGGAGTCGGGAGAGAGCTCGAGCTCGTCGTCGTCCTCGTCCTCCTCGGGAACGTCCTCCGCGTGGCCGTTCCCGTTCTCGCCGCTCTTCTGCGCGGCGGCGATCAACTCGGTCAGCATTCCGGCGAGGGCGTCGATCTGGTGGCGGCGCAGCTCCGTGCCGGAGGCGAGGGCCGGTGGCTTCTCCGACAGGACGCGCTCGAGCCCGAGGAGCAGCGCGTATTTCACCTTCCATTCGGGGGACGGCGCGTCGCGGCCGGCCTTGATTTCGGCGAGAGCGTCGTCGAGCGCCCGTCGGCGAGCCGTCCCGGGTGCGAGCGCAACGTCCGGATCTTCATCGGGACGTACGAAGGGCTCGCCGGCCCAGGCTTCGCATCGGAGGGCGTCAGCTCTAAGAGCCGCCGTCTCCTCCGACTCACTCGGAGAATGCGTGATGGTTTCTGCCAATGCGTGCGGCGGCGTTTGCTGCAGTGCCGCCTCCCAAAGGAACGCGCTCGCGGGTCAAACCCCGTTCGCGTAGCGCCTGAGCAGAATAGCCGATCATCCGGTTGCCCGCGCCCCGTGCCTCAGCCGCCAGCCCTCGGGCCAGCGCCGAGAGGCTCCGAACCGCTCTAGGCCGCTGCGGCGACGACGAGTGACTCGAGCCGCGTGCGCAGCCACGGCAGCTCGCTGCGCTCTGCTTCGAGCACCTGGCCGTCGAACTGCAGGATTACGCCGCCGCCTTCGGCGAGATGATCGCCCGCGCCGGAGAGCAGTCGGCGGTAGTGATCGAGCCCGTCGCCGGTCGAGAACACCGCGGCTTCCGGCTCGTCCTCGTAGCCGGGCGTGTCGGGAGCGAGGTACGGAAGGTTCGCGACGATCAGGTCGAGATTGCGCGGCAATCCGTCGAGCAGGTCGCCGCGGACGAGGTGCACCTGCGCACCCAGACGATCGGCGTTCGCCGAGGCGACCCGCAACGCGTTCTCACACGTGTCGCTCGCCCACACTTCGACCTGCGGCGCGCGCAATGCGAGTGTCACTGCGACGACGCCCGCGCCCGTGCCGACATCGGCGACACGCGCCGGAGCATCCGCCAGCCGCGCGAGCGCGGCATCGACGAGCTTCTCGGTGGTCGCGCGCGGCGAGAACACCCGGCCGGGCTCTGTCACGAAGGTGAGTCCATGGAATTCTGTCTGCATCTCGTCTAGTACAACGTAGCCCTATGAATTGGATTCCCATCGCCGAGGCAAAGAAAGCCCGTTTCCTGGAGCAGCACGGGGAACTGGATGAGCGCTCGGTCGTCCGCCAGGGCAATTCCGCCTACGCGGCCGCCTTGGCGCTGCTGATGGCGGCCGACGTCGACTCGGCCGGGTGGTTCAGGCAGGCCGCCACCACCTGGCGCGAGAGCTGGAGCGGTGGCGAGTCCTGGGGGCGTCCGATCGGCGCGTTGAAGGCGTCGCTCCTTGCTCACGACGATGTCGCGATCGAAGAGCTGGCGCCGTGGGCGCTCAGCCTCGGCACTGCTACCGCCGAGTCGCCGATAGGCCGCTACGCCGCGGCGCTTGCACTGCTCGCGCTCGGCCGCTGGCCCGAAGCGCGTCACGTCGCCGAGTCGCTACGCGACCTCGACGACTTCCCGCACGACGTGGCCGACGCCCTCGCCTACATCGCCGCGCACGACGTCGTCGGCTACATCGAGGCGGTCGACTCCGTCGTCGAATCGTTCGAGACGCGCGACGAGTACCTCGAGGACGTTGCAGTCGCCGACACCGCGCTCGTGCTGCAGGAGCTCGCGACGCGGCGCGGCATCGACTACGCGCTGCCCGCATCGCCGGTGCTTCCTTAGTCCGTCTCGCCCTGCGTGATCAGTGGGTGGAACGCGACCGTGATCGAAAGCGGCGGCTTCGACTCGTCCTCGAGCGCCGTCAGCTTGTCCACGAGCTCGTTGAGCAGCTCGCGCACCGTTTCGATGTCGAGCTTTGCGTGCAGCTGCGCGCTGCGGAACTCACCGGCCGTCGCGAAGAGCTCGAAGCCGCGCTGCAGCTCGCGCAGCTGCGCTCCTTGCAGATCGCTCGCGAGCCCGGTCGCGCGGACCTCCTGGCCGACGACGAAGTGCTTCGCAACCGGGCGGTACGGCTTCTCGCGGCCCGCAACGTTCGCGAGCTCGATCAGTCCCGCGCGGTGCAGCATGCGCACGTGGAAGTGCAGGTGGCCCGGATCGACGGCCAGGCTGGCGGCGAGCTCGCGGTTCGTCAGCGGCTTCTCCGACTCGCCGAGCACCTGCAGCACCTTCAGCCGTAGCGGGTGCCCGAGCGCCTTCAGCTGCTCGGGCCGCTCGACCTCGAGGACATCGCGTGGGGCGTTCTGGGGCTCCGGCGCGCTCATCTGTTTTGTAGTTTCGCTGCTGCAGGCCCATCTAGGAAGACCTCGACAGGAATTGGTGCCAGGAGGACAAGACTGGCGGGCGCCTCCTGGGAGATCTCGCCGCCGAATGCCCGTGCCACGGCGTCTGCTTTCGAGGCTCCGTCGACGATGAAGACGATGCGTTTGGCGGCCCGAATCACCGGCATCGTCATCGTCACGCGGTCGACGAAGGGCTCGAGCCCGGCGGGGCCGCTCGTCGCGCGGCGGTCCTCGACGGCGAGCTGCGGGGAGCCGGGAAAGAGCGACGCGACGTGGGCGTCCGGGCCGAGGCCGAGCAGCAGCAGATCGAGCTCCACGCCCTCGAGCGCCGCCTTTTCGAGAGCGGCGTCGAGCTCCGCCGCGGCCTCGGCCGGCGCGAGCTCGCCGCGGATGCGATGGACCGCGCGCGGTTGCACCGCGAGGTTGTCGAGCAGCGTTTCCTTCGCCAGGCGGTAGTTCGACCACTCGTGCTCCGGCGGCACGCAGCGGTCGTCGCCCCACCAGAGGGTGACGTTGCCCCAGTCGGGCTCGAGCGCGGCTGCGCGCGCGTATGGAGGGCCGGCCGCGGACCCGCCGGTGAGCACGATCGAACCGCCCCGGCGTGCCTGGTCGGCCAGTAGTTCGGCCACGGGCACGGCGGGGTCGTCGACGACGTGCAGTTCAGGCGGCGGCGGCATCCGACAAGGGTACGAAACCGGCATGGAACCCCGCCAGTAGATAGACGCTCGCGAGGCCGGCCCACTCCTCGTACGGCGCGAGCAGCGCGTCGCTCTCCTCTGCCTCGACCCAGCGCCCCCAGAGCGCGGAGGCGAGTTTCGCCATCCCCAGGTCGCGCGCGAGGCCGTATTCGTAGCGCCCGAGCCCTTCGAGGCAGACGACGCCTACCGACCAGGGGCCGAGCCCGCGCTCGCGGTTGAGCCGGAGGGCGACCGCCTTGCTCGGCTGCTGCTTCAGGCCTTCGAGGTCGAGCGTGCGGCAGAGCCGGACGAGGGCGGACGCGCGGCGCGCACCGAGCCCGAAGCGGGCGAGCTGCGCCGGCGCGTAGCGCGCAAGCTCCTCCGTCGTCGGGGCGGCGTGCAGATCGCCGAGTGCGGGCGTCGTCGCCCTGATGATGCGCCGCTCGATCCGGCGCGCTTCGCTCGCTTGGATCAGTTGTCCCGCGACGGCTCGCAGCAGCGCCTGGGCGACGGTGGCGGTGCGGATCGGGCGCAGCCCACGCACGCGGCGGAGCGTCTCGCCGAGCAGTGGGTCGTTCGCGAAGCGCCGGAGGAACTCCGAGTGGTCGTCGTCGAGCCCGAGCGCAAAGCGAACATGGTCGATGCCCGCGTCACTGTCGGCGGCGATCACGATCGTTCCGTCCGCACGTTGCGCCGCCTCGACGCGCTCCAGGCGATCCTCGACGCGAATCGTCGCGCGGTAGGTGCCGTCGACCACGACGCGTGTCGCGTCGGAGGCGTGCCGGCCGGAGACTCGGAGGGAGTAGGGCCCCTGCGCGCGGAGCTCGGCACGGATCGGCATCCTCCCGAGTTTAGAACTACGCTCAGGCGATGCTGCGCCGGGTCGCGTCGCGCGTGTCCATGCGGAGCCGGGAGCGGAAGCTCCAGCTGTTCCTCGACCTCCTGCAGCCCGGGCCGGAGACGACCGTGGTCGATGTCGGGGTCACGGATGCTCCGTTCGGCGCCGGTTCGACCGACAACTTCTTCGAAGCGCTCTATCCCTGGCCGGAACAGATCACCGGCGTCGGCCGGACCGAGCTGGAGCGGTTCGTGGCTGCGTTTCCGCAGGTGCGCGCCGTGCGTGCAGACGGGCGCGAGTTGCCGTTCGAAAGCGGCGAGTTCGATCTCGGGTTCTCGAACGCCGTCGTCGAGCACGTTGCCGGCGGCCACGAAGGGCAGCGTCAGTTCGTGCACGAGCTATGCCGCGTGGCGCGGCGCGTGTTCGTCACGACCCCGAACCGGCGCTTTCCGCTCGAGGTGCACACGCTGCTGCCGTTCGTCCACTGGCTGCCGAAGGGCCCACGCGAGCGCCTGCTGCCGTTCGACGACGTGCTCGATCCGCTCTCGGCGAAGGACCTCGCGGCGCTCTTTCCTTACAGGGTGCGTGTAATCAACACCGGGATGACGCTGATCGCGGTCGGACCGGAATGAACCTGAAGCGGCCCGTGTGGGCGCTGCACGCGCTGATTGTCGGCCTCGCGCTGCACAACGTCGTCGTCGCGCTGCTGTGGCGCGCCGGTGTGCGCGGGGCGGCGTTGACGGTCGTGTCGGCGTGGAAAGACGTGCTGCTGCTGGTCGCGCTGCTGCTCGTCGTTCGGGCACGCGGCGGTCTGCCGTTCAAGGGGACGCTCTCCGACTGGCTTGCGCTCGCGTTCGGGGTACTCGTCGTCGTGTACGGCGTGTTGCCGCAGTCGTGGCTCGGTGGGCACGCGACGCACAAGGGTGTGCTCTATGCGGCGCGGCACGATCTGCTCCCGGTCGGTGCCTACTTCCTCGGCCGCGGGCTCGATCTGACGGAGCAGGAGCGTGCGCGGCTTTGCCACACGGTGCTCGCCGTGGCGGCGTTCGTCGCCGCGTTCGGGCTGATCGACGTCTACGCGGTGCCGCTCTCGTGGTGGCGTCCTGTCGGCGGCTGGTTCCACGACCAGCTGGGCCTGCGCTACTTCGGCCTCTCGGATCTGCCGGAGAACTTCGTCTACAACGCCGGGAACGGCGTCGTCTTCCGCCGCCTGACCTCGACGTTCCTCTCGCCGCTCGCCACCGCATACCTGCTTGTCGCTGCCCTGTTCTTCGTGCGGCTGCGGGCGTGGCGGGGACAGGCGGTCGCACTGGTGCTGTTCGCCGCGTTGCTCTTCACGCATACGCGCTCGGCGTTGCTCGCGCTCGTCGGTGGGTTGATCCTGCTTGCGCTCGTGCGCCGCTCGTTGCGCCCGCTGCTCTATGCAGTCGTCGTTACCGTGCTCGGTTTCGCGTTCATCAAGTCCTACGACCACATCGGTCCGCGCACGCACTTCACGAAGAGCGAGCTCACGCAGCAGGAGCAGAACGCGAAGTTGCACCACGGCGTCTCGAACGACCCGACCGCGGTGAACGAGTCGTCGACCCATGAGCATTGGCTCGCGTTGCGCGAAGGCGTGCACACGGTCGTCCACCATCCGTGGGGCTTCGGGCTCGGCAACTCTGGGGTCACCGCAGTGCGCACGCACGTCACGCCGAAGGCCGGCGAGTCGACGTACACGGAGCTCGGTGTCGAGCTCGGCTTGCTCGGCGCGCTCGTGTTCGTCGCGTGGTCGCTGTCGCTGTTGCGGCTGACGCTCGTGCGCCGGCCGTGGTTCGGCGCGGCGTTCGCGGCGGTGCTCTTCCTCGGCTTGCAGACGGACGTGATCGGCGTCCCGTGGATCGCCGTCACCGTCTGGGCGCTCGCCGCCGATTCGACCGAGTAGCGCCCCAAGACGAACCGAAGCGCAACAACTTTGTGACGTTTCGTTCGGGACACTTGCGGCGCGCGGCGCCGTTTGTACCGTTGATCGGGTGCGTCTTTCACTCGTCGAGCTGGGGCTGCTGGTGCTCGCCGCCGTCGTCGTTGCGACGGCGATCCCGCGCTGCGGATCGCGCTCGGCAGTGGTGCGCGCCAGCTGGGACCTGACGCCCGGCGTGCTCAACCCCGCGGTCACGCAGGCGACGATCGCGTCCACGATCTGCCGCCGCGGGTGGACGCGCACGATTCGGCCGCCCGTCGATTTCACGAACGTGCTCAAGCAGCGGCAGCTCCGCCAGTACGGGATGCGCGGGCCGCCCTCCGCCTTCCAGGAGGATCACCTGATCAGTCTCGAGCTGGGCGGCAGCCCGGACGATCCGCGCAACCTGTGGCCGGAGCCCTATTCGCGCGCAACGGCGGTCGACCAGATCGAGAACGACTTCAACCACCGCGTCTGCGCGGGCTCGCTGACGCTCGCCGAAGCACAGCGGCGCGAGTCGGCGCTCAAGCATCGCGACGGCTGACGGTGGCTAGAGGCTTGATGTGAAACGCACGCGCACTCGCGGCTGGTGGCTCAGACGCGGCGCATCTCGCC
>JANMWB010000094.1:0-1960 GCA_031393705.1 Thermoleophilia bacterium
TGGGCGCAGGCGCTCGCACCGGGGCTCGTCGCCCGCGTCCGGTCGAGGCGCGGCCCCGGCCACGGTCACTAACGGCGCAAGAGGTACCAGCCGACCACGGCCTCGTAGCCGCTCGGCGCGAGGCTGCGTGCGTGCTCGCGCGCCTCGCCTTCGCAGCCGGCAAGGTCGAGGTAGGCGTCGAGATCGCGCGACTCGTGAAGAACCTCCTCGCGCAACAGCTTCAGGCTGTTCGAGTCGAAGAGACCGCGCAGGTCGGCGTCCGCCAGCACGCGAGTCGTCGACGGGTCACGTGCGTGCTCGAAGCGTGTGAGATCGAGCCCGCCGAGCGGATCTGCAGGGGAGAGCTGATCGACGACGAGGATCGTCCCGCCGGGGCGCGTGACGCGCGCGAGCTCGGCGACCAGCAGCTCCGGTCGCGGCGTGTGATGCAACGTCCGCAGCGTGCCCGCGACATCGAAGGAGGCTCGCTCGAACGAGAGGTGCTCCCCGTCGCCGACGATCACCTCGACATTCGCCGGTGCATCGGCACGCGCCCGACCGGCGAGCTCCTCGTCGAGCTCGACGGCCACAACCTCGCGCACGCGCGGTGCAATCGCGAACGCGAACGCGCCGGCCCCGGCGCCGACATCGAGCACCCGCTCGTCTCCCGTGAGCAGCAACCACTCGTCCAGCCGCTCTGCGAGGGCAGCGGCGCGTTCCCGCTGCAGCATCGCGCGCCGTTCGGCCCTTTCGCTCATGAGTCGGTGACGACTCTACGCGCGCGTGTCGGCGAGGTGTTGATCCGGGTGGTGAGCTCATAGGTGATCGTGTCCGCCACCCGAGCGTGCTCCTCGAGCGGCATGCCGTGGCCGACGATCGTCACGGGCGTCCCGGGCGGCAACTCGCGGTCGAGCTCGACCGCGGTCGCGTCCATCGAGACGGCGCCGATCACCCGCCGACGCTCGCCGCCGACGCGGACTTCGGTGCCGGTGAGGTCACGGCGAAACCCGTCCGCGTATCCGAGGGGCATGATGCCGATCCACGTGTCGCGCTCGGCGACGAAGCGCCGGCCGTAGCCGGTCGATTCACCGGCGTGCAGCAGCTTCGACTGGGCAATCTCGCTCGACCACGAAAGCACCGGCTCGAGTCCGTCCTCGCCCGGATCGGTCCCGAACGGCGAGAGGCCGTAGAGCGCAATCCCACAACGCGCGGCGTCGAAGCGCGACTCGGGCAGGCGAAGCGCGGCGGCGCTGTTCGCCGCGTGACGCGTGAGGTGCGAGAGCGGGTCGGTCGCCTCGCGAAAGCGCTCGATCTGCAGGCGCGCGAAGTCTGCGTCGGAGTCGGCGGTCGCGAGGTGCGTCATCACGCCCACGACCTCACGCGAGAGGGACGGCAGCTCGGAGGTCCCCCACCGCCCCATGCCCGTGTCGAGCTTCACGTGCACGGCGACGCCCTCCGGGATGTCGTCGGCGGAGACGACGAGCGCGAGCCCCGCATCCCGCGCGAGCGCCACCTCGCGGCTCGACGTCGGGCCCATGACGAGAATCCGGGCGGTCGGAATCTCGCTGCGCAACTCGAGCGCCTCGGGCACCGTCGCGACGCACAGCGTGGTCGCGCCGGCGGCGAGGGCGGCATCGGCGCAGGAAACCGCGCCGTGGCCGTAGGCATCGGCCTTGACGACCGCCCAGAGCTCTGCGCCGTCGAGGGCGCGCAGGATCGTCTTGACGTTGCGACGCAGCGCCCCCAGGTCGATCGTGATCTCGCTGCGCATTACTGCAGCGGCGCGCGTTGCAGGCCGTGCCCGGCGAGCGCGCGCTGGAGCGCCGGCAGCAGGTCGGATGCGATCAGCCCCGGTTGCTCCTCGACGAGCTCCGCAGCAACGCCATGCGCGACGGCGGCAGTGCCGGCCGCCAGGCGCGCGTCCATTCCCTTGGCAAGGAACGCCGCAACGATCCCCGTCAGAACGTCGCCGGTGCCGGCA
>JANMWB010000136.1:0-7557 GCA_031393705.1 Thermoleophilia bacterium
GACGTAGATCGGATGGCGGCGCGACCACTCGAGCAGGTGCTCCACGAACTCCATCAGGCCGGCGTCCGCCCAGTGCACGTCCTCGAACACGAGCACGACCGTCCCACTCTCGGCAAGCCGCTCGAAGAAGAGCCGCCAGGCGGAGTACAGATCCTCGCGCGTGGACTCCCTGCGCACGCCGAGCCCGAGCAACTGCTGGAGATTCGCCTCGACCCACTCGCGTTCCTCCGCGTCGGGGAGGTGTGCCGCGACCACGGCCCTCAGCTTCTCCACCGCCGATTCGTCAGCCTCGTCCTCGGCGATTCCGGCCCGCATCCGCACCATCTCGGCGAGCGCCCAGAACGCAACACCGTCGCCGTACGAGAGACAGCGCCCGCGGTGCCAGTAGACGCCCGCCACGAGCCCGTCCACATACTTCTCGAACTCCCACGCCAGCCGGGACTTCCCGATGCCCGCGACGCCGAGGATCGTGACGAGCGTTGCCCGACGGTCGTTTGCGCAGGCGTGGAACAGATCCTTCAGCACCCTGAACTCTCGCTCACGCCCGACGAAGGGCGCCTCGAGGCCACCGGAGCGCCCGCTGCCGCGGCGCGCGGCGATCACGCGCGCCGCACGCCACAGTTCGATCGGCTCGGCTTTGCCCTTGAGCTCGTGGACGCCGGCGCTCTCGTAGACGATCGCGGCCTCCGTCGCGCGCCTCGTCACGTCGCCGACGAACACCTGTCCGGGCTGCGCAGCGGACTGCACACGCGAGGCCGTGTTCACGAGGTCGCCCGCGACCATTCCCTCGCCCCTGGCGCCGAGCGTCACCGCGGCCTCGCCGGTCAGCACCCCGGCCCGGGCCTGGAGCCTGTGCTCGCCCGTGGCAACACCGAGAGCCGCGACCGCCGACACGAGCTCGAGCGCAGCGCGAACAGCCCGCTCGGCGTCGTCCTCCGTCGCCGTCGGCGCTCCCCAGACCGCCATCACGGCGTCGCCGATGAATTTCTCGACGGTCCCGCCGTAGCGCTCGATCAGCTGCCGAGCCGTGTCGAAGTAGGTCGAGAGCAGCTCACGGACCTCCTCGTTGTCGCGGCTCTCCGAGAGCGTCGTGAAGCCGACGAGGTCGGCGAAGAGGACCGACACAAGCCGGCGCTCCGCGAGCGGCGCTCCCGGAGCGATTCGCTCGGCTCGCGGCGCAGGGGCGGCGGAGTCTAGAGTGAACCCGCACTCGCCGCAGAACTTGACGCCGGGGCCGTTCGCCGTCCCGCACGACGGGCATGCGGTGAGCAGCGAGGCGCCGCACTCACCGCAGAACTTGCGGCCCGCGTCGTTCGCCGAGCCGCAAGCCGCACACTGAGTCGGATCGGTCATTCCCGAACTATCTTGCACGCAGCGCGCCCCTCGGGTGCGGAGGGTGGCAACCGCAGTTCGTCACACCACGCATCCCGCTGTAATACAGCGTTCTGCGACCCGATGCCAAAGACTCTCAGCCATGGGAGCCGTTGCGCCAGACTTGACCGATGCTCACAGCGCTGCCGGCACCGACCGCTCCAATCCCGACCTCACCGGCCGCACTGGTTTCGACGCTGCAGCAGACGCAGCAAAGACTCGGGACGGGGATCGACCGCTGGGACACGTCAGCGGCACCGCCGCCGACCACGAGGCCGCTGCCCTCGCCCGCTACAACCACTCACCGCTCTACGTCGACGCCGTTCTTCGTTACGCACGCCGAATCGCACAACTCGCATCTCGACCGCCTCCGAAACTCGCGCCCAAGCCGCAGCCTGCAGTCTTAAGCAATGCCTCTCAGCGAGTTCACTCGGACTTTAATCCCAAGGTCGTAGGTTCGATCCCTACCCGGCCCATCAGCGTTGCTCGGAGTCGAGCATGTAGCCCGACTGCCGCACCGTCTTGATCAACGGCGGGCCTTCGCGATCGAGCTTGCGGCGCAGGTAGCTCACGTAGGTCTCGACGAGGTTGACGCTGCCTCCAGCCTCGTACCGCCAGACCTCGCGCAGGAGCTGCGGCTTCGACACGACGCGCCGCGGACGCTGGAGGAAGTACCGCAACAGCGAGAACTCGGTTTCGGTCAGGTCGATCCTTCGGCCGCCTCGTAAGACCTCACCGTGGCGCTCGTCGAGGACGACGTCTGCGTAGCGGAGAACCTCCATCGCTCCAGGCTGCCCGCGCATCCTGAGAGCCGGTTGTGAAACTGCGCTTCCTGAGGAGATTCCTAGGTGGCTCTCCGGCTGCCGTTAGGTCCGCCGACGAAACTTTGTCCTGTCGCCTACCGCACTCTCCCGGTGGCGACGGGGCGGACGCAGAACCGCTTGGGGGCTGACGCAGACTGCTGCGGGCGGCAAGGCCGCCCGCAGCAGGTCCACTTGGCCCGGCCCGCGTACGATTGCCCGGCCTTCCCCACTGATTCGCCTGACGATGTCGAGAACGGCGCTCCCGCTCCGACTACTGGTCAAAGCGACCCTCCAAAGGAGTGACGAGATGAAGTACATGATCATGATGTTCGGAAGCGCGGCCGGGATGATGGACGTCAAGTCGACGGACTGGATCAAGGAGATGATCCAGTTCATGCAGCAGCTCGACGTCGATCTCACGAGCTCGGGTGAGCTGGTGTTCAACGCGGGGCTCGCCGACGGCAGCGCGGCGAAGACGGTCCGCCTGAAGGACGGGCTTCCCGTCGCGACCGACGGCCCGTACGCGGAGGCGAAGGAATCACTGATCGGCTACTGGGTGGTCGACGTCGCGAACGAAGCGCGGATCATCGAGATCGCCTCGCAGATCGTGAAGTGGTCGGGCGTGGTCGAGGTGCGCCCGTTGGCAGACGCTCCGCCGGAGGTTTGACGAACGCCGCGCGTCTCAAGGGCCTGCTGCGCCGGCCTCGCCGGCCGCTAGAATCCCTGTAAGTCGCCGAAGCTGTCGGCCAACGGTCAGCGAAGACCTCGGGCAGACGCCCCGGGGTCTTTTTCGTGCTCGAACCACGAAGGAGTCAATCGTGCCGCTCCCGCCTCGCCCCGGCTCGTGATCGCCGAAGACCAAGCGTTGATCCGGCTTGACCTGGAGCGGCTGCTCGACGAAGCCGGCTTCGAGGTCTGTGGTTCGGCGCGAGACGGGCAGGAAGCGGTCGAGCTCGCACTCGAGCTCCGTCCCGACATCGTCGTCCTCGATGTGAAGATGCCGCGGCTCGACGGCGTCGAGGCTGCGCGCCGCATCCTCGCCGAGCGTTTCGTCCCGATCGTCATGTTGACCGCCTACGGGTACGGCGAGCTGATCTCGCGTGCAGTCGATGCGGGCGTGGTCGGATTCGTCGTCAAGCCGTTCAAGGAAAGCGCGCTCGTCGAAGCGCTTCGCGAGGCCCTGCAGCAGGCCCCGGACACCGCCGCGCTCACGTACCTCGGACGCCCGCCGCGCGACTGAGGCAGGATAGGGACGTGGAGTCACGGCGGCTTGGGAAGACCGGACGCAACGTCTCGGAGATCGGCTTCGGAGCGTGGGCGATCGGCGGGAGCTGGGGAGAGACGAACGACCAGGAGTCGCTCGCCGCAATGCACGCCGCCGTCGACGCTGGGGTCACGTTCTTCGACACGGCCGACGTCTACGGGGACGGCCGCTCGGAGAAGCTGGTCGCGCAGCTGCTGCGCGAGCGGGACGAGCCACTCGTCGTCGCGACAAAGTTCGGCCGCCGCGCAACGCAGCAGGAGGTCGGCGAGTTCACCTACGAGAAGCTCCGCGGCTGGCTCGAGCGGTCGCGCGCGAACCTCGGCGTCGACACAATCGACCTCGTGCAACTGCACTGTCCACCGTGGGAGGCCTACTACACACCGTCCATCTTCGAATCGTGCGAGCGGCTCGTCGACGAAGGACTCGTTCGCGCGTACGGCGTCAGCGTCGAGAAGATCGAGGAGGCAATGAAGGCGATCGAGTACCCCTCGGTCGCGACCGTCCAGATCATCTTCAACATCCTTCGCCAGCGACCGGCCGGGCTCTTTTTCGAGCAGGCTCGCCTGCGAGATGTGGGACTGATCATCCGCGTGCCGCTTGCCTCGGGGCTCCTGACGGGCAAGTTTTCTCGAGACACGAACTTCGCTGCTGACGACCATCGCTCGTTCAACCGGCACGGCGAGCAGTTCGACGTCGGGGAGACCTTCGCGGGCGTGGACTACGAGACGGGGCTCGACGCCGTCGAGGAGCTGAAGGCGCTCGTTCCGGCGGGAGCGTCGCTGACGCAGCTGGCGCTGCGCTGGACCCTCGACCACGAGGCTGTTTCCACCGTGATCGCGGGAGCGAAGACCAGCGACCAGGTGCGCGACAACGCCGGCGCGTCCGATCTCGCACCGCTCTCCGAGGCAACACACGCGGCGATCGCAACGCTCTATCGCGAGCAGATCGCCCCGCAAGTTCACCACCGCTGGTAACCGGCGTGTGAAAGCCGTATGAGCGTCGGTGAACCGACGTGGTCAACCACGCACGAGGGATCGCCGAATCAACAGGCGCACGCGATGCAGGTGGTGTGTATGTGGTTCACGTCTCCGACTCGAATGACCTCGATCGCGTCTGCATCTTTCTGCGCAGCGTCCAGCTCCTCGTGCACGAGAACCCAGACGGGACGATCACAGTCACCGCGCCGGGCGCCCAGACGCCGATGCACGAACGGCGCGAGGTCAGCGGCTACATCACGACCTGGAACGCGCTCAACCCCGCGAGCCCGATCACGCTGGCGGAGGTCGGCTGAGGTAGCTTCCTCGCTCAGGAATGAGCGAGGCGACCCCCATCTGGACTCCGTCGGCCGCGGCGATCGAAGGTTCGGAGCTGACTCGCTACGAGCGCTGGCTCGGCGCAACACACGACAAGACGTTCACCGACTACGAAGCGCTCTGGCGGTGGTCGACGACCGATCTCGGAGGCTTCTGGGGATCGCTGTGGGAGTACTTCGAGATCGCCGCGAGCGCGCCGTACGACCGCGTTCTTGGTAGCCGGACGATGCCCGGGGCCGAGTGGTTTCCCGGCGCGCGGCTTTCGTATGCCGAGCACATCTTTCGCGGCAAGCGCGACGACGACGTCGCGATCGTGCACGCGTCGGAGACACGGCCACTCACCGAGTTGCGGTGGGGCGAGCTGCGCGAACTGACCGCGCAGATCGCTGCGGGGCTCCGGGCGAACGGCGTGACACGCGGCGACCGGGTGGTCGCCTACATGCCGAACATCCCGGAGACAACGGCGGCGTTCCTTGCGTGCGCGTCGATCGGTGCGGTGTGGTCGAGCTGCTCGCCCGACTTCGGTGTGCGCAGCGTGATCGACCGGTTCGCGCAGATCGAGCCGAAGATCCTGCTGGCCGTGGACGGCTACTCCTACGGCGGCAAGCTGCTCGACCGCAGCGCCGACGTCGCGGCGCTGCAGGGGGCGATGCCGAGCCTCGAGCACACCTTCGTGCTCCCCTACGTCGGCGACGAGGGGAACTGGGACGAGCTGCTTCAGCCCGGCGAGCTGACATTCGAGCAACTGCCGTTCGATCATCCGCTGTGGGTCCTCTATTCGTCGGGCACGACCGGCTTGCCGAAGGCAATCGTCCACGGGCAGGGCGGCATCCTGCTCGAGCACCTGAAGAAGCTGCACCTGCACATGAACGCGAAGCCCGACGACCGGTTCTTCTGGTTCACGACCACCGGCTGGATGATGTGGAACTTGCTGATGAGCGGCCTACTGACCGAGGCCGCGATCGTGCTCTATGACGGCAGCCCCGGGCACCCGGATCTGAGGTGCCTCTGGGATCTCGCCGACGCTGCAGGAGTCACGTGCTTCGGGACGAGCGCGGCGTACATCTCGGCGTGCATGAAGGCGGAGATCGAGCCACGCGCCGGCCGCGACCTCTCGCGGCTGCGCAGCGTCGGCTCGACCGGCTCGCCGCTCTCGCCGGACGGCTTCCGCTGGGTCTACGACGCCCTCGGCGATGTGTGGCTCTTCTCGACGAGCGGCGGCACGGACGTCTGCTCCGCGTTCGTCGGCGGCGTGCCGACGCTGCCTGTCTACGAAGGCGAGCTGCAGGCACGATCGCTCGGCGCGAAGGTCGAGTCCTTCGATGACCAAGGAATTGCGCAGATCGGCCAGGTCGGTGAGCTCGTGCTGACGGAACCGCTCCCGTCGATGCCGATCTATCTCTGGGGGGACGCCGACGGCTCCCGCTACCACGAGAGCTACTTTTCGATGTACCCGGGCATCTGGCGCCACGGCGACTGGATCGAGATCACTCCCCGCGGGACCGCGATCATCTACGGCCGCTCCGACTCGACGATCAACCGCAGCGGTGTGCGGATGGGCACGAGTGAGCTCTACAGCGCGGTGCTCGCGCTGCCTGTGGTCGTCGATGCGTTGGCGGTCGACCTGCCGCGCGAGGGCACGCCCGGCTGGCTCGCGCTCTACGTCGTCCTGCGTGAAGGGGCACAGCTCGACGATGCGCTTACCCGCCTGATCAGGACGCGCATTCGCGAAGACTGCTCACCGCGCCACGTTCCCGACGAGATCACCGCCGTGCCTGCGGTCCCACGCACGCTCTCCGGCAAGCTGCTCGAAGTGCCGGTGAAGCGGATCCTGATGGGCGCCGAGCCGGCAACGGTCGCGAGCCGCGATTCACTCGCGAATCCCGAGGCGCTCGACTGGTTCGTCTCCCAGCGCACCCCCCGTCGGCTAGATGGTTGATCGGTAATTCGAGTGCTCGCGGGGATGGTCTGGATCAAGCAGGTCGGCCCGGTCGGGCGCAGGGCATAGCGGTGCCTACGTTCAAGCCCGACCGGGCCGAGATGCGCCGCATCCAGGCCACCATCCGCGGGTGCTCCAATTGCCGATCAATCATCCATTCCCCGCTGCCGGCCCTCTTGCTCGCCGGCTTCGAGGCCTGTGCCACTCGGTCGGTGCGCAGGGGCGCAGCACGGTGTGCCGCGACCCTGCGCGACCAGACTGCGCGGCTTACTTGCCTCGCGAGGTCTTCTTGGTCTTCGGAGTCTCTTTCTTCGCCTCGACCGCCTTGTCGAGCGACGTGCCCGACTCGGCCGCCCTCAACTTCTGCTTCCTCGTCGCCATGGCCGCTAGCTCTTTCCGAGCAAACGTTTCCAGAACGGTGTCGTTTCCTGCGTCTTGCCACTTGCCTCGGGAGTCGCGTCGGGCGCGATCGCCTCTGTGGCGGCCGGCTCCCCGGTCGTTGCCTCGTTGGGCTCGCTCAAGGTGCCACCTTCGATTCTGCGGCTCTGCCGCCTGGGACGGAGACGTGGAGCAAAAAGCGCGACCAGGCTGAAACGCCACTCGGCCGCCCACGTCCTGCCGTTACTACGCCGACGATCCTAGCGAGTCGGTCAGCGCCCCGAGCTCCGCAACCAGCAGATCGACCTCTGCGCGCGTGTTGTAGTGGATGAGGCCCGCGCGGAGTGACGTCTCCGGTAGACGCGGGCCGAGTGCGACGCAGTACCAGTTGTCGGCGTACCAGACGCCAAGCCCTCGTTCGCCGAGGTGACGTGCCGCGCGCTCCGCCGGTACGCCGTCGACGTTGAAGAGGAACGTCGGGACGCGGCC
>JANMWB010000161.1:0-2148 GCA_031393705.1 Thermoleophilia bacterium
GGCGAGTGCTGCGGTTGCCGCCGCGAGGGCGAGAGCCGCGATAACGAGTGTGGTGACGATGCGCTTCATGAGATCTTGCTCCTCTTCCAGGGGATGTTCGTGCTTGACAACCCCACTATCGACGGGGCCGGTCGGAAGCACAGGGCAACCACGGTATGAACCCGGATAGAGCGAAAACCCAGGTTTCCAGGCGTTTAGCCGAAGGTGAACGAGTACGCCTGCACGCCGGGCGTGAAGCGCAGCTCGAGCAGGGCGTGCGCGGCGAGCGTGTTCGACGCGCGCACCGTGTAGAGCCGTTCGGCGTCGACGCGCAGGGTCTTCGTGTGCTTGCCGTCGATCAGGACCTCCACGTTGCCCTGGCCGCCGAGCACGATGTAGACGTTCTTCGCCTGGAAGTCGAGTCTCAGCCGGGCGTCCTTGATCGCGGTGATCCTCTCGGCGGCGACCCGCCAGGAGCCGTCGTACGAGAACGCGTTCGAGAAGAGGCTGTTCGCGAAGGTGTAGCGCGCAGGCTTGTCCGGGACGATCTTGGTGCCGGCGTAGCTGCCGATGCGCGCGTAGCCGAGGTACGTCTCGGGAGTCAGTGCCTCGGTCGGCGTCGTATCGGGGAACTGCCGGGCGCGTGTGCCGCCGACGGCCAGGAGCTGGCGGATCAGTGATTCGGTGTGGGGGTACTCACCCTCGCCGAAGTGCGTGTGACGCACGTGACCCGTGCGATCGATCAGGTACTCGGCAGGCCAGTACTGATTCGCATAGTTGTCCCACGTCTTGTAGCGGTTGTCCTGCACGACGGGATAGCGGATGCCGAGCCGCTGCACCGCACTGCGGACGTTCGAAGTCACGTGCTCGAACGCGAACTCGGGCGTGTGCACCCCGATGATCACGAGCCCTTTGCTGCGATACGTCGCGTCCAACGCCTTCAGGTGCGGCAGCGTGCGCAGGCAGTTGATGCACGAGTACGTCCAGAAGTCGATCAGCACGACCTTGCCGCGAAGCTGCGCGAGCGTCAGCGGTTTGGAGTTGACCCATGCACCGTCGGCGTGAAGCGAAGGCGCAATGCCGTAGTCGGGGAGCCCGCCGCCGGTCGTCGGCTTCGCCTTCAGCGCTTCGCCGCCGCCGCGCACCTTTGCAAGCTCGCGCTGTGCTGCTGAGCTCTTCTCGATCTTGTTCTGGAGGAACGTCGTGTAGCCCGGCGTCAGCTGCGCGAGCCGGTCGTCGAGGTGGAAGACGAGACCGAGCGCGACGAGCGCAACGATCACGCCCGACACCATCCGCAAACGCTCGGCGTGCGTACGGATGCGCGCGCCCATCTCGCGGCCGCCGCGCGCGATCAACAGCATCGGGATTGCGGCGCCTGCGGCATACGCGAGCGTGGCGGCGATCGTGCGGCCGCCGAAGTTCTCGCGGGCGGCGGCGGTCGTGATCGCCGCGAGGAACGGACCTGCGCAGGGTACGAACACGAGCCCCAGCGTCGCGCCGAGGAAGAAGCCACCGCCGGCGTTCGCGGGTCGGAGCCGCGAGAAGAACGACAACGACCGCTCGAGCAGCAGCGCGGCGCGCGGCAGGAGCAGCACACCGGCCATCACGAAGAGGAGGACGATCGCCAGGTTGCGCAGCAGGTCCTGCGGCAGGCCGAGCTGCCGCAGCAGCCACGACGCGAAGAGCGTGAAGACGCTGAAGCTGACGACGAGCCCGGCGACGATGCGCAGAGGTTTGCGTCCGGACGCGCCGCCCGCGAGCAGCACCGGCAGCACCGGGAGCACGCACGGCGAGATGGCCGTGACGATCCCGGCGAGGAACCCGATCAGGATCAGGAGGAGCACGCACGTGAAGCTTGCCCTGCTCCGATGCGCCTATGTATTACGAAGTTCTTACGTCTTCCGGTGCAGGGCATGTCCCCGGCGGCCATCACCCGCGTCTGACCCCATCGGTGGCGCGCTGAGCCGTGACGCTTTCAGACATTGGCCATTGTGCGGCGCACAACCATGCGGCGTCTCTGTCCCAAAGGGCCACGAACCGGGTCTGACCCCGGTGGTGTCCGTTCGGGGTTAGATGGTTGATGCCACGCTTACGCCCGCCTGGGAACGGCCCAGACGCGGCGCATGACGCCCGCCTCGCCCTCGGTCAGGCGTACCGCCTGCCCTGCGG
>JANMWB010000186.1:0-7463 GCA_031393705.1 Thermoleophilia bacterium
CTGCAGCAGCGCGTCGTCATACGGGTCGATCCCGATGCGCCCCTCGGCGATGAGCCTTGCGATGGTGATGTCGCTCAGAACCACAAAGCTGATTCTTCCATTAGCGCGTCACCGAGCGTGCGGAGTACCTGGTGTCTGACACCTGTTCGCGTCCTGGAGCCCTACGGCGGAGGGCCTGACGCCGTCGGCGTCAGGCCCTCTCGGCTCCCTCAGCAGGGCGCGACGTTGAGCCAGGCGTCGACTGTGTCGCCGGCCGCCTGGGTCCCGCCGGTGCCGTAGGTCAGCGTCAGCGTGCGGTTCGAGAGCTCGGCGCACCCGGGCGCCGGGCCTTTCTCGCCGTGATCCCAGTCTCCGAGCGTGTACTTGTACTCGAGCTGTGTTCCCTCTTTGCCCGTGAACGTGATCGCCCAGTGCGTCGCGTCGACGCGCGTCAGCGCAATCGCACCCGGGTCCCATTGCGGATAGCCGCCGTCGAGCCGATCGAGCGTGCCGGCGATGTGCACTGACCGCCCGGTGGCGTCTGTCGTCGCGGGAACGGTCACCGTGAACGTGACTGACATCTGGCGGACGTCTGCGACCTGCGACACGGGTGCTGAGCTCGCAGAGCGGTTCCACGACGTGTCGACCGAGCGAACGACGTACGAGTAGGCCTGACCCTGCGCGACCGTAGCGTCCGTGTAGCTCGTGTCCGTCACGAGAGCGAGGACCGAGTACGCGCTGCCGGCCGAGCTGCGCAGCACCTCGTACCCGTACGCGTCCCCGCCGGCGGCATTCCAGCCGAGCGAGATCGACGCGGGCCCGAAGGATGCGACATGCAGGCCGGTCGGGACCGCCGCCGGTGTCGTGTCTCCGCTCGGGTTGACGGTCAGGTGCCCGGTGCTCGCGCCGTAGGTCCAATCACGTCCGCCGGTCGTCGAGAAGCGGTAGCCGTAGTCGTAGCTCCCTGCCTGCTGCGGATTGATCGACGCGACGAACTCGTCGTTGTTGCCGACGTCCGTGTTGAACGCGGCCTCGCTCCACGTCCAACTCGTGGGCGCGCTCCCCGCAGGGCCGTACCCGAGCTGAGCATCTAGCGACGGCGTCGCGCCGGGCTGGCTCGTCACGCCGTCGATCCACACCTGGCCGTAGGCGGTGAGGCCGCCGGAGGTGGACAGCGTGAAGCTGCCACTCGGTGGCCACTGGAGATTGGCCCACCCGATCACGAGGTGCGGCAGGGCCTTGACCTCGTTCGACGGGTCGCTCTGGTTGCCCGCGGCATCGAGCGCGCGCACGACGTAATACGCGGGCACGCCGTTCGTCAGGCCCGTGTCGTCGAAGCTCGTCCCGGTCGTCGTGGCGACCTTCGTGTAGCCACCGCCCGTGAGCGGGCTCCGATAGACGTCGTAGCCTGCGGCACCGTCGACCGCAGCCCACGTCACCGACGCGGAGCCGTTGCCGTCGTGTGAGAGCGACAGCACGGGCGGGCTCGGAGGCGTCAGGTCGATCTGGCCGGTGACGAGCACGAGCGCCGAGAGGGCGGCCAGAGGCACCTGCACCGCGCCGGCCGTTGCGGTGAACGTCCCACCGAACGCATTGCCGACACCGTAGAGCGCGCGAAACACCGTTCCGTCGGGAACGAAGCCCGCGGTCGGCACGACGACCGTCTGGCCGGCCGAGCCCTTGTTCATGGCGACGATCGCGGCCTGCGTCCCTGACTTGCGTCCGTAGGCGAGCGTGCCGTTCGCGTCGTCGGCCTGCAGTGCGACGAGTGCACCGTCGCGGAGCACGGGCGCCGCTGCGCGGAGCGCGCCGAGGGCGCCGTAGTGCGCAGCGAGCGCGAGGTCGGGCTTCCCGCCTTCTTGCGGCCACGGGTAGGTGCGCCGGTTGTCCGGGTCGTCGCTGCCCGTGACGCCCACTTCGTCGCCGTAGTAGACGGTCGGCATTCCGGGGAGCGTGTACTGGACGAGTGACGCGAGGCGAAGCCGCTGCTTGCCGTTCGCCGTGTCGGCTGCTTTCGCTGCCGGGTCGTTCTCGGCACCGTTCGAGAGCGTCCACAGCGCCCGCGTCGTGTCGTGCGAGTCGATCAGGTTCATCAGGTCGAAGTACGCGGGCGCCGCATAGTCCTCTTGCTGCGAGACGAGCCGCGACAGGAACTCCGACGGCGCAAGCACGCGACCCGAATCGCCGAGACCCTTCCCGTCGAACGGGTGCGTCGTGAGGAGCCCGAGCAGGGCATCCCGGTCGCGGTAGTTCATCGTCGAGTCCGCGCGGTTGCCTGCGAGGAAGCGCAACGTGGTCGAGTCCTTCGGCCAGAGCTCGCCGATGATCAGTGCGTTCGGATCGGTCTGCTTGACCGCATCGCGGAAGCTCGTCCAGTAGCTGTCGGGGAACGATGAGTCGCCCATCACGTCGAGCCGCCAGCCGTCTGCGCCCTGCTTCAACCAGTTGCGCGTGACGCTGTCCGCCGCGCCGACGAAATAGTTGAAGACGTCGGGGTTGCTCTTGTTGAGCACGGGGATCGAATCGAAGTTGAACCACCCCGAGTAGTCGCCGCTCGTGCACGGGACATGGGTGTTCGAGAAGCTGAACCAGTTCCGGTAGGACGAGCTGAGTGATTCACACGCACCGACCGTGGCGTAGTGGTGGTAGCGGTCGAACGCCGGCGAATCCGACGACATGTGATTGAAGACGCCGTCGAGAATGATGTGCATGCCCAGCTCGTGCGCCTGCTGCACGAGCAGCTGGAACTCCTTCAGCGTGCCGAAGTACGGGTTGATCGACTTGTAGTCGGCGGTGTCGTAGCCGTGGTTCGACTTCGACCAGAAGATCGGGTTGAGGTAGATCGCGTTGAAGCCGAGTGCCCGAAGGCCCTCGAGCGACTGGCGGACACCCTTCAGGTCGCCGCCGTAGTAGTCGCGACCCTGCGGCCCCTCGCGGGCGCCCGCGCCGTAGCCGGCGAACAGCGAGCGCGGCGGGCACGGTGTCGCGTACGCGCGGCAGTAGCCCTCGGGAAGCGTGTTCCACGGCAGCTTGATCGCACGCTGGTCGTATTGCACGTCGCCCGTCTTCGGGTCGTTCTTGGTGTCTCCGTTGCGGAAGCGATCCGGGAAGATCTGGTAGACGACGGCGTTCTTCGCCCACCCCGGCGTCGTGAACGACGGGTCGTAGACGGTGAGCGCGTAACTCCAGTCGCGCAGGTCTGCGGTCGTCGCGCCGGTGCCGCCGTCGAGCGCAGCCGTGTCGTCGCCGTAGTACGCGGTCGAGGTTCCGTCCGTGGCGATGAAGCGGTACCAGTGGATATCCGACTGCGTGTTCGGCAGCGTCGCCTGCCAGAAGTCGCACGTCTCCGCAGCGAGCGACGCCTGGTAGCAGGAGACACCGCTCGCAACGCGCTTCATCGCGAGCAGGTGCTGCGCGGACTGCTGGACGCTGTAATCGCGAAGCGTGACGCCTGTGACGTCGTTGTGGAACGTACGGAAGCGGAACGTGACGGGCGCCCCGACCGGAACAGGCCCTACCGGCGTGCGATAGAGCGTGTTGCGCGAATCGAAGCCCAGGCCATCCCATTCGACGTTGTTGTCGGCGGCATGGCCGGCCTTGATCGTGAGCACGTGCGTGTGCGAGTCGTAGCTGAACAGGATCAGCTGGTTGGGCGCGGTCACGGAGAACCGGATGTTCGGCCCGTTGGCCACGCCGCCGGCCCCGTAGTTCTCATCCCAGGCGCCGTTGATCGTTGCCTTCGCCTCGTAGTTCCCGACGGGGATGGCGCGCGTCGAGGAGGTGTAGATCCCACTGTCGCCGTGTTCGAGCCAGGTCTTCAAGCAGGTCGGGTCCCAGTCGCCACCACAGCCCAGCTCCGACTGGTAGCTGCCGGGGACCGTGACGATCACGCCGTTGACCGAGTCGCCGACGAGATGCGTCGTTGCGTCGTAGGCGAAGTGGACCTTGCCACCGGAAGCGGCGAGCTGGATGTTCGCACCGCCGCCGTTTCCGCCGTAGCTCTCGTCCCACGAGTGATTCAGCGCCGCCTTGTAATCGTACGAGCCGGCCGGGATCGTGAAGTCACCGGCGAAGCCGCCGCTGACGGCGGTCAAGTCGGTAGTGGTGCACGCGGGATCCCAATCTCCCTGACAGCCGAGCTCCGACTGGAACGAGCCGGCGAGCGTGACAGACGTTGGCGCGGTGGCTGCAGACGGCCCGATCACGAGCGCGAGCAGTAGGACAAGCGGCAGCAGCCTGACGGCCGTGCGGCGGCGATGAGTCATGAGCGATCTCCCCCGAGAATTCGACTGCGGACTGCCCGAGTGTCGTCGAGGAGGTGGGCCTCGTCAATCGGGGTTTGCACGGATCAGCCGGGAACGTTGGCCGTCGCCGGCAGGTAGTACCGCTCGACATACTCGATCACGGCGCGCTGCATGGAGAAGCGCGGCGCGAGTTGCGCGATCGAGTGCTTCATCAGCTCGACCCAGTCCTCGCGTGACTCGAAGCGCGGCACGACCTGCTCCTCGAGCACGCGGTAGAGCTGCTCGGCGTCGGCCTCGTCCGTTGTGCCTTCGAGCGCCCAGCCGACTTCGGGGTTGTAGGCCTCGGCCCACCAGCCGTCGAGGACGGAGAGGTTCGGCACGCCGTTGACGGCGGCCTTCATCCCGCTCGTCCCGGACGCCTCGTGCGGCCGGCGCGGGGTGTTCAGCCAGATGTCGCAGCCCGGGATGATCGTGCGGGCGAGTTCGAGGTCGTAGTTCTCGAGAAAGACGACGCGGCCGGCGACGCTCTGATCGCGTGACAGCTCGACGATGCGCTGCATGACGTCCTTGCCGTCCGCGTCTTGCGGATGCGCCTTCCCCGCGACGACGATCTGCACGGGCAGCTGCAGCAGACGCTCGAGGTCTGAGAAGACCAGCCCCGCACGTTTGTAGGTCGCGAAGCGGCGCGCGAACCCGATCGTCAGCCGCTCGGAGCCAAAACCGGTGAGCGGGGCCAGCCGTTCCTTGAGCGTCGCGTGCACGTTCCAGAGGTCGTTGCTCGCGAGCTCGTAGGTGGCGTCCCAGTTGCCTTCCTCCGGCGGAGCCTCGGGGCGGACGCCGACGGTGCGCAGCAGCTGCTCGAGCTCGGGCGCAAGCCAAGTCCCGAGGTGGACACCGTTCGTGACGTGACCGATCCGTGGCTCCTCGCCCGGCCAGAGCGGCGCCCACATCTCGCGCGCCACCTCGCCGTGCAGTTCGGAGACGCCGTTCGCGGCCGCGGAGAGCCGGAGCGCAAGCGGCGTCAGCCCGAAGCCGTTCACACCCTCCGCACGCCCGAGCACCAATAGTTGCTCCTCCGCGAGCCCGGCACGCGCCGCGAGCTCGCCGACGTAGCGCACGACGAGCTCGTCGCCGAAGACTTCGTTGCCGGCTGGGACCGGCGTGTGCGTCGTGAAAACCGTCGAGCGGCGCACGATCTCGAGTGCGCGCTCTGAGTCTTCGCCCGCTTCGACGAGCTCGCGCGCGCGCTCGATCGCAAGAAACGCCGAATGCCCCTCGTTGACATGGAAGACGGTCGGCTTGAGCCCGAGCGCGGAGAGCGCACGCACGCCGCCGACGCCGAGCAGCAGCTCCTGGCGGATCCGATGCTCACGATCACCGCTGTAGAGCGCGTCGGTGAGCATGTCGACGTCGAGGAGGTACAACGGCACCGAACCGACATCGCAGCGCCAGACGGCGGCGGTCACGGTCTCGCCTGCGAGGTCGACCTCGACGGAGACCGGTTCGCGCACGAGGCCTGCGGCCTCCGGGTCGACACCGTGGTACTCCTCGGTCTGCCGGCCTTCCGCGCTCAGGCCCTGCGTGAAGTACCCGCCGCGATAGAACAGCCCGACGCCGACGAGCGGAACGCCGAGATCCGCTGCTGCTTTGAGATGGTCGCCCGCGAGGACGCCCAGACCGCCTGAGTAGATCGGCAGGCCCGCGTCGATCGCGAACTCCATGCTGAAGTACGCGATCAGCAGGTCGCTGTCGGCGCTCTCGTGGGTGCGTTCCCACCAGGTCGCGGTGGCGTGTGTGGTGTCGGAAAAAGTCAGAACGCGGGGAAGCTAGCGAACGGGCCGGGTTGGGCGTTTCACCCGTTCGGAGTGATAGTCGCAATTTGGGAAACCGAGACGGTCCCGCCGGCCGTCCGCACGGCGGCGATTGCTTCGATCTTCTCGTGCTTCTTGAAACGTCCTGGTACGAGGAACGCGCGGTACGGCCGCGAGTCGTCGATCGCCACCCGCTGCCAGGAGCCGCCGTGTCGGCGGATCGCGAACGCAACGCTCATCGGTTGAAGGTTGGCGGTCGCACTGCCACCCTCGGGCGCGGAACGGAGGAGGTAGTACGACGTGAGGCCGTCCGGCTGCCCCCTGACGACGATCTGCATGCGGGGGTCGATCGAGTTGCCGAAATGGGTCACCCAGACGCTCGCCGAGACCGGCGCAAGGTCGACGACGTGCCCGTCGAATGTCCCGGTCCCGAACGCTTTCGCCCACGTGACGAACGGGATCCCCGTCACCAGCTGCCCGACATGCGCCGGCGCGTTGCCGTTGTTGAATGCGACCATTGCGCTGACGCCTGTCGTCAGGTCCGTGCGCTGCACGACCAGGACGCTGTCCTTGGCGTAGCGCACATACGACGCGCCGGTCGAGAGCACCGGGTAGTCGTCGCGCAACTTCGCCAGCTGCTGCAACGGCGCCGCGATCGGGCTGTTCACATCGAACGAGGAGCCGGTGCCGATCGGTGGCGACCCGACGCGCTTCTCCGTCTGCCAGTCGGTGACCTGCGTCGGGAACATGTCCTGGCGTGCAGCCTTGTCGCCGCCCGAGCCGATCATCCCGACCTCATCGCCGTAGAGCAGCGTCGGCGCCCCGCGCAGCAGGTACAGGAGGTCGTAGCCGAACAACACGTGCTGCAACAAGGCGTCTCCGCTCAGGCCGGGCGCCTGCTGCAGGATCTGCTCGGCGCCGCGGCCCATGTCGTGGTTGCCGAGGAACGTCGTGAACGACGGATCGATCCCGTTCGGCAACCGGAAGTAGTCGTCGTCGTTGAGGCGCTGACCCAGCCCGCGCGCGCCGGTTGCGCCAGACGCGTAGGCGGTGGCGACCTGCTGGAACGGGAAGTCGAGCACCTGCGGCAGGCCCCGGTCGCGCACGAACGCGGACAGGTCGACTGCGTCGTTCAGCGTCACCTCGCCGAAGATCGGAAAATCCTTGACGCCGATCGAGGCGGCCGCGACGCGGATCTTCGGGACCCACAACTTGAAGAACGCTGCGTTGACGTGCTTCGCGGTGTCGACGCGGAAGCCGTCCACCTTGAAGCGCGTGATCCACGAGGAGTAGATCTGCGCGAGACCGTTCATCACGTTCGGCTTCTCCGTGAAGAGATCGTCGAGCCCGAAGAAGTCGCCTTGCTCGAAGCATGTGTCGCTGCACGAGCCGAAGTCGATGTTGCCGCGGTCGTGGTAGTTGAGCGGGT
>JANMWB010000196.1:0-10724 GCA_031393705.1 Thermoleophilia bacterium
GTACAAGATTGAGCGATTGAAATGGAGGAAGGGGAATACATGAAAAAGACCATTCGCTTCGCGATGCTGCTGGGCGCAACATTTGCCTCACTCGCATTCGCAAGCTCTGCTCTCGCAACGTTCTCGCCGAAGCTCATCGTGTCGAGCGCCACCCCGCAGGCCGCCGGTGGCGGCGGTCCGGTGCGGATCGGTGCGATCGTCGGCGCGACCGACGATCCGACGGCCAAGACGTCGATCTACGTCCCGACCGGCTATCAGGTCAATACGACCAGCGCGGTTGGCACGAAGCTCGGCGATGTCACCGCGACGGCCGCTGCCGCCGACCTCGGCGGCGCAGTGCTGCCGCTGACCGGCGAGCTCGACGTGGCCGCGCCGGACGCTACCGCTGCCGCGCAGTGCGGCACGACTGACGTCCAGATGTGGAACCTGAAGCTGACGGCCGCAGGCCAGACGCTGAACGTCCCGGTGCACCTCGTGCAGGCAAGCGCTCCTGAGGCCGCATCCGGCTACTCGTACAAGCTCGTCATCTGCCTGCCGCCGCCCGACGTGCCCGTGGGCACGCCCGGCCGCGCGCAGTTCGGCGCCAAGCTGCTCTCGGCGACCTTCGCGGTCTCCGCGATCTCGCAGCCGGTTGCTTCCGGCGACTTCCGCTGGACGTCGCTCTGGACGCCGTACAACCCCGGCAAGGGAACGCCCAACGCCGCAGGGAGCGTCGAGACGCAAGCCGTCCGGCACATCCCGACGCAGGTCCAGCTGAACGTCACCAAGAAGAAGGTGACGACGAGCAAGGTCAAGCGCATCAACGGTAAGAGGCGCGTGATCAAGACGGTCCGTACGCTCGTCAAGTTCAGCTCGGCCGTGACCGAGAACGGTGCCGCACCCGGCAGCGTCGCGATCACGACTACCGCAGCCGGCAAGAAGGTCGGCGGCGCGTCCGGTTCGTTCTACCTCGCCTCCGGCAAGTCCGCGACGGTGAAGGCAACGGCCGTGGTCGACAGCGATACGGGCAACGTGCCCACCGGTCAGCCCGCCAACGCGGTAGTTGATCTCTTCTACCACGACCTCGGTGCAACAGCGTGTGTGAAGTCCGCCATCTTCGGCGGCCTCCCGTGCGCCGACGCGACGCTCGGCGGCGTCACCATCGTCGCCACGTCGGTGATCAAGGGCTACAAGTAAGCCCGAGCACATCGTGAACGAACGAAGAGGGGCCCCGGGTGGGCCCCTCTTCGTATTCTGGGGAGATGAACACGCCGATCAGGATCGGAACGTGCTCGTGGGCCGACGACGCGCTCTCGAAGCACTGGTACCCGGCGGGCACCCCGCCGAAGGAGCGCTTGCCGTACTACGCGGAGCGTTACTCGACGGTGGAGGTCGACTCGACGTACTACCGCGTTCCCACCGAGCAGATGGTGCTCGGCTGGGCAGAGCGGACACCGAAGAACTTCGTGATGCACGTCAAGGCTTTCGGGCTGATGACACGCCACCCCGTAAAGCTCGAGCAGGTTCCTCCCGAGTTGCGCGAAGGGCTCCCCGTCGACGATCGCGGGCGCGTCGACCGACCGCCGCGCGAGGCACGGGGCGCCGTGTTCCGCGAGTTCCTCGGCTCGCTCGCGCCGCTGCGCGACGCGGGGAAGCTCGGCGGGATCCTCTTTCAGATGCCGCCATACGTCGTGTGGAAGCCGTCGTCGCTCGACTACCTGGAGTGGGCGAACGACCAGCTCGGCGCCGACCAGATGCTGTTCGAGCCGCGCCACCGTTCCTGGTTCGAGGAGGACGCGCGCGGCGAGTTGCTGCGCTGGCTCGAGGAGCGCAAGATCGGTTGGGTTGTGGTCGATGCGCCGAAGGTCGACGCAAAGAACGTGCCGGAGACGCTCGTCGCGACGACGACGCCGACGGCGTACGTGCGCTTCCACGGTCGCAACGCGGGCACCTGGAACGTGCGCGGCGGATCGGCTGCGCAACGCTTCGACCATCTGTACCGCGAGGAGGAGCTGCGCGAGTGGGTCGGCCCGCTGCGCGAACTGTCGAACGAGTCCGAGGAGGCATACGCCTTCTTCAACAACAACAATCAGACGAACGGCGTCGCTCAGGCGCCGGCCGGAGCCCAACTGCTCCGCAAGCTGCTCGACGAGGAGAACGTCCCCACCGCGTGATGCGCGTGCTTGCCGTCACCCATGGGCCTGATGTCAGGCCGGAGGTCTTCGCCGACGTGATCGCCGAGGACGGTCACGAGCTGATCGAGTGGGACATCCGCTCTCGCGGCGCGCCGACGTCCTCCGACGTCGACGCGGTGATCGTGCTCGGCGGTGACCAGAACGTCGGAGAGGAGCTCGAGCATCCGTGGCTGCACGAGGAGTACGACGCGTTGCGCCGCTGGGTCGACGACGGAACGCCGCTGCTCGCGATCTGCCTCGGCGCGCAGGCGCTGGCGCATGCACTCGGCGGCACCGTGCGACCGGTCGGTGAGACGCTCGCGGGCTTCTACGTCTCCGAGCTAACGGCGGCCGGCCAGGACGACCCGGTGCTTGGCGTGCTGCCACAGCGGTTCGAGTCGTTCAACGCGAACGGCTACTGGTTCGACATCCCACCGGGTGCGGTCGAGCTTGCGACCGGCCCCGTGCCACAGGCCTTCCGCTCGGGCGACAGCGCCTGGGCCGTGCAATTCCATCCGGAGATCCGGCGCGACCAGGTGCTCCGGTGGTTCGAGGGAGACGAGACGGTGAAGCGGTCACTCGGCGCGCTGGCCGAGGAACTCGACGAGAAGCTGCCTGCGTGGCAGGAGCACGGGCGCGCACTCTGCCGTGCATTCCTCGGGGCGGCGCGCTCGTGAGCGACTTCCCGATCGTGCTCTCGAACGGGCCGCCCGACGGGTTCCAGGCGATCGCGGACGCGGGCGTGACGATGATCCGCGCCGGCCGCGGCGACTGGGACGAGGCGACGCTCGACGTGCAACTCGCCGCCGAGCGCGCGCACCTCGACACCGCGGCGCAGCACGGCCTCAAGTGTTGGATCTGGCTGGGCCAGCTCACGAACCTGCCGGCCGGCGCGAACGGCGACGCGCTGCGGCGCGTCGTCGACGCGCTGAAGGACCACCCTGCCCTCGGCGCCTGGAAAGGCCACGACGAACCACGCAATCCGTTCAACGCCGCGTTGTCCGTTCCGCCGGAGAACCTTGCACGGGGCCACCGCGTCGTCGCCTCGCTCGACCCGGATCATCCGCTCGTGATCATCCAGGCGCCACGCGGCTCGGTCGACGGGCTCGTGCCCTACCGCCCCGCATTCGACATCGGCGGCGTCGACATCTACCCCATCTCGTATCCGCCGGGGATCCACTCCGACCAGCCGAACAAGGACCCGAGCGTCGTCGGCGACGTCACGCAATGGATCCGCCGAGCTGCCGGGACGAAGCCGGTGTGGGTGACGCTGCAGATCGCCTGGAGCGGCGCCATCCCGACGAAGCAGAAGCCCGACCTCGTGCCACGGTTCCCGTCGAACGCCGAGCTGCGCTTCATGGCGTACCAGGCGATCACGAACGGCGCGCGCGGGCTCGCGTTCTTCGGCGGGCACGTGACGGCCGTGCAATCGCCGCAGGATGCGCAAGCCGGATGGAACTGGACGTTCTGGCGCGAGTCGCTCGAAGGGCTCGTGCGCGAGCTGTCGTCAACGGCGCTCGCCCCCGCGCTCGTCGCACCGCCGTCGAAGGTGAACGTCCACACGCAGCCGCATGCGGCGGAGATCGAGATCGCGACGCGTCAGACGGCGCAGTTTCTCTACGTCTTCGTCGTTCGGCGCAGCGGCGCGACGACACAGATCGGGATCTCCGGTCTCCCGGCGGAGGTCAAGGGCGGCGACGTGCTGTTCGAGTACGTTCAGGATCCGCCGCCGCCGCCCTTCGCGCCGGCGAACCAGAAGTTCCGCTCGATCGCGGTGACAGGCGGTGCGTTCCGCGACTGGTTCGCGGCTCACGACGCACGCGTGTACCGCTTCCGCCGTTAGGTTCAGGCAATCGGCAGATCGTCGTGGCGCGACCACTCGTGCCACGAGCCGACGTAGTTGCGTCCCTCGTAGCCAAGCGCGTTCAGCACCTGCGTCGCCATCGCCGAGCGAGAGCCGCTGTGGCAGTACGCGACCACCTCCGAGCCGGGTTCGAGCGCCAGCTCCGCACGGACCTCGTCGGTCGTCATCTCCATCAGCCGATAGACGTCGAGATTGCGCGCGCCGGGAATGTGGCCTTGCCGCGGGTCGCAGGGCTGACCGTGGCTCCCGTCGTACTCGCTCGGCGTACGCACGTCGAGAATCGCGACCTCGCCGAGGCGATCGCGCAGCTCGTCGACCGCAATCTCGCTGACAGCGCTCACAACGACCGGACCAGCGTGACTTCGGCGGCCACCGACGGGCGCCGTTCGAGCTCGCCCAGCCACACGGCGATCCGCTCGGGCAGTTGGACGCCGAGCAGGTCGCGCGCCCGGATCACCCACGGTGCGTAGGCGAGGTCTGCGAACAGGCTCTGTCCGACCTCGAGCGCCTCGAGCTTGCCTGCGAGATCGTTGGGCTCGCCGCGGCGGAACGCGTAGTAGTCCGTGCCGAGGCTCCCGTCGAAGCGGTGCACGAGCAACCGGGCGTGCGCGCGCTCACCGGGATCGCTCGGAAGCAGCGGCCGTTCGGGGAAGCGCTCGTCGAGGTAGGCCATGATCACTTCGGATTCGGGCAGGGTGAAACCGTCGTCGAGCACCGGCACGCGGCCGTCCGGCGGATTGAGCTCGAGCAACCACTGCGGCCGGTCGCCGAGATCGACCTCGACCGTCTCGTATTCGAGCTCCTTCTCCACGAGCGCAAGCCGGACGCGCGCGCAGTAGGGACAGCGCGCTGCGTCGATCAGTCTCACGGCTCGAGGCCCATCAGCCGCGCGATCTGCTCGTACAACTCGGGCGCAGGCGGCAGCTCGGCCGGCGAGATGGCGTTTCGAGCGATGCGCTTCACGTCGTCGCGCTCGGCGCCGGTGAGACGCGAGACGAGCGTCGGGTTGGCGGCAAGCGCGAGCTCGTCGCCCTTCGGGAGCGCGCCGTAGTAGGTCGGGACGGAGAGATACTCGTCGACCATGCGCCCACGCTCGTAGAGGCGGAAACGCACCACAGGCCCCTCAAGCGCGAGCGCAACGGTCACTGCGCCGAGCCGCTCGGAGAGCTCCTTGGCCAACCGTCCATGAGCGTCGCGGTCGCGGTCGAGCACCGGGTCGGTAACGCGCATCCAACTCTCACCGCTGCGCACGTCGGGCGCCTGAAGTCGCGGCAGGAACTGTCCGACGGCGCGCTCGACCGACAGCTCGTCGTCCGACTGAACGTGCGTCGTCGCACGCCAGTCACCATCGTCCTCGACCTGGGCGAGCGCCGCGTCCAACGTGTCCAGCGGCTGTGCCATCCCGACCCAGACGTCCTTGAAGCCGAGGTGATGCCACGCGGCACGCGCCACGTCGTTCGCGAGCAGCACCTCGAGCGACACCGTCTGCGCACCCTGCTCCCGCGCAACGTCGGCAGCTGCGCGCAAGAGCGCCTTGGTCACGCCCTGCCGCCGCGCGCGCGGGCGGACGAAGACGAGGTGGATGTGCGACGAGCCCTGATGCTGTTCCTCTAGGCGCGTGACGCCCACGGGCCCCGCGTCGTCCTCGGCGAGGAAGACCGCGCCGGTAGCGATGTTCTTCTGCACGTCGTCCCACTCTTGCTCCCAGGTCTCAGGGAGGAAGTCGTCCGGCTCGGGCACCTCGAGCTGGAACTCCTCCCAGAGCTCGCGGATCACAGCCTGGTCGGCTTCGGTGGCGCGGCGAATCTTCACGGCACCAATGTGCCAGTCAGCATGTAGTGGGCCGAAAGGTTCTGGAACGGCGCAAGCAGTAGGCCCAACGCACCGGCCTCGACTCCGAAGAGCGCGTCCGCCGCCTTGCGCAGCACCAGATCACCGGCCGGCCAGGCGTGCGGCCGCGCGAGGTGACGCGCGAGGAACCACTCCGCCGTCCACGGGCCGAGACCACGCAACGCAGTGATGCGCTCACGCACCTCGTCGTCCGCCAGCGTTGCGAGCGCGCGCAGGTCGAGCTCGCTCCGAGCGAGCCCGACGGTGTACTCCGCCTTCCGCCGTGTGAAGCCGACTGCGACGAGCTCGGCCTCCTTGGCCGCGGCAATCCGCTCGCGGGCCGGAAACGCCCACGCTTCTCCGACCTGCGTTCCGAACCGCTGGATCAGCCGGTTGCGGATCGCGAGCGCCGAGAAGAGCGACACCTGCTGGGCGGTGATCGAGGTGACGAGCGCTTCGAACGGGTCGGGTTGCAGCGGCGGACGAAAGCCCGCGAGCTTCACGGTCAGGTCTCCGATCACCGGCTGTTGTTCGACGGCCCAACGGTAGAACGCGTTGAGTTCGAATTCCGCGCCGAGCAGCTTGAGAACGACCGGCCGCGTTGTGTCGTCGAGCGGCGTGACGTCGACGCCGCCACGGACCGCGCGAATGCGCACCTGGCGCCCGTCGATCGCGCGGTGCAGCACGCCGTCGACGAGCCGGTTCGCCAAGTCCGCGCCGAACGCGCGAAAGCGACCCGTCGAAAGCTCGAAGTCGTAAGGCTCAGGTAAGCGCAGCAGCGACATCGTTCAGCGTCTCGTAGCGCTCGAACGGAACACCCTGTTCGTCCAGGTAGTCCGCCAGGCCCGTACGCGCGAACACGCGATCGGCGGCGAGTGACGCGCAACGGTCCGACCAACCGTCGCCGACGAAAACGAGCGGCCGCGTGTCCGGCAGCGAACGGCGCTTGCACTTGTCGCCGCAGACCGGGCAGACGCCTTCGTCGCGGAAGATCACGCGCCAACCGTCCGACCGCACCTCCGCGTTGTTCGAGCGCACCTCGACCTCGACCCCCTCACGCTCGAGCACCGGCAGGATCAGCTGCGACAGGCCGCTCGAAACGACGATCGGGTGATAGCGCTCGACGAGCTCGTGAAACCCCGGGCGCACCTCGACGTTCTCGACCGCCCACGCTGCAGCCTCCGCCTCGGACACACGCAGGGTCGCGACCTCGGCGGCGAGCGCCTCGCCGTAGCTGCCGAAGTTCTGCTGGATGCCGCCCTCGTACACCGACGGATCGCCGAGCGCATGGATCGCAGCCACGAGCGAATCACGCACCGTGATCGTGCCGTCCCAGTCGAGAACCAGCTGCATTTAGAGGCCTGATATGGATTTGAAGGGCACTTGCGGATGGTGGCTCATACGCGGCGCATCTCGTTCTGGTCGGACTTGAACGTAGGCACCGCTATGCCCTGCGCCCGACCAGAACGACCTGCTTGGTCTGAGCCATCCCCACAAGCACCCCAATCCACATCAGGCCTCTTAGAAATGCGACGTGATGCCGGCGGGATCGTCGTCCGGCGTGCGATCGGTGCCGGTGGTCACGTCTTCCGCCCACGAGTACATGTACTTGCCGTCGTCGAGGTCGGACGCGAGCGTGGTCAGGCGCAGTGGATTGAACGTGTCGCACATCACGGCGTACTCGTGCGTCTCCGTCATGCCGAGCGACTTCTCCGCAAGTCCCGGTTGCGGCCCGTGCGGCAAACCGGTCGGGTGCAGCGTGATCGATCCCAGTTCGATTCCCTTGCGCGACGAGAAGTTGCCGTCGACGTAATAGATCATCTCCTCGCTCTGGAGATTCGAATGGTGGTAAGGGATCGGGATCGCCTCGGGGTCGAAGTCGAGCTTGCGCGGGCAGAACGAGCAGATCACGAAGTTCGGCCCGGCGAACGTCTGGTGCGACGGCGGCGGCATGTGGATGCGCCCGGTGATCGGCTCGAAGTCGTGAATCGAGAACGTCCACGGATAGACGTAGCCGTCCCAGCCGACAACGTCGAACGGGTGGTAGTCGATGACGTAGATCTGGTACCCGTCGCGCACGCGAACCTTGACGACGAACTCGCCCTTGTCGCGGTGCGTGCGAAGCTCGGTCGGCGGATGGATGTCGCGGTGGTAGTACGGGGCGTGCTCCATCAACTGGCCGTGCTCGTTGCGATAGCGCTTCGGGATCGTGATCAGCCCCGGCGTCTCGAACACGAGATACCGCTGCTCGCTGTCGTCGGCAGGAGCGAAGCGATAGGTGGTGCCGCGCGGCAGCACGATGTAGTCGCCATTCTTGTACGGCACGTCGCCGAACACCGTCTCGACGACGCCGGTGCCTTCGTGCACAAACACCACTTCGTCGCGCTCACCGTTGCGGAAGAACCCGTCCATCAGCTCCGTCGGGCGACAGAGCGAGATCTCGACGTCGTTGTTCCACATCAGCAACTGGCGGCCAGTGACCGCGTCGCCGGCCGGAGGCACGTCCCACGTCCGCAGATGGCGGTGTGCGTGCGCGTCCGGCACCCACTCCGTGCGGACGATCGGCTCGAACTCGCCGAGCTCGATTACACGGCATGGCGACTGAAGGTGGTAGAGGATCGACTCGAGGCCCGAGAAGCCCTCGAACCCCATCACCTCTTCGGTCAGGAGCGTGCCGTTGTCGCGGTGCACGATGTGGCGCTTCCGCGGCAGGTCACCGAGGCGTTGGTAGAAAGGCATGTGTGGAGGATATCCGCGAGTCGATCGAGCGCGAAGTGACCTCGTGGGAGGGCGTCTCCGCCCATCCCCACCGCTTCGGTGGCGTGGAGTTCCGGGTCGGGAAGCGCGAGCTCGGCCATCTGCACGAGACGTGGGCCGACCTGCCGTTCACCTCGCGGATCCGGGAGATGCTCGTCGGGACGGGACGCGCCGAACCGCACAAGTTCGGCGTGAACGGCTGGGTCTCGCGCGACCTCGACGACGAGGTGGTCGAGCTCTTCAGGCTGTCGTACGAGCGGGCGCGCGTCGCGCAGAACGTACGCGCATCACGCGATCAGCTCGGCGAAGCGCGCGGCACCGACGTTCCCGCCGGAGACGATCACACCGATCCGGTCGCCTGAGACCAACCCGTTCAGCACCGCCGCGAGCCCGGCGGCGCCGCTCGGTTCGATCACGAGCTTGAGCCGTTCGAACGCGAAGCGCATCGCCTCGACCAGCTGCTGATCCGTCACTGTCACGATCTCGTCGACGAGCCTCGAGGCGACCTCCCACGTCAGCTCGCCGGGAGCGTGTGTCTGCAAGCCGTCGGCGATCGTGCGCGGCACGTCGATCTCGATGATCTCGCCTGCCGCAAACGACTGCTTCCAGTCGTCACCGGCTTCGGGCTCGACGCCGACGACACGTTTCACGCCGAGCTCCTTCGCGATCGTCGCCGAACCGGCGATCAGCCCACCGCCGCCGACCGGGACGACGAGTGTCTCGACGACGCCCGCATCTTCGAGGAGCTCGAGGGCCGCAGTGCCTGCGCCGGCCATGATCAGCGGGTCGTCGTAGGGACGAACGAGCTCGGCGCCGTTTTGCGCAGCGAGCTCGCTGGCAATCGTCTCACGGTCGCCGGTGTACCTGTCGTAGAGGACGATCTCTGCGCCATATGCGCGCGTCGCGTCGAGCTTCGACTGCGGCGCATCTTCGGGCATGAGAATCGTCGCGGGCGAGCCGAGCAACCGGGACGAGAGGGCAACGGCCTGCGCGTGGTTTCCGGACGAGTACGCGAGCACCGGCGAGCCTTTGGGCAACGACGCGATTTTGTTGTAGGCGCCGCGAAACTTGAATGCGCCGCCGCGCTGCAGGTTCTCCGGCTTGAGCACGACATGCTCGCCGAGCGTGTGCGACGTGATGACCGGCGTCCGGTGCGCGACCCCGTCGAGCACGCGCGCCGCGGCGCGGACATCGTCGGGACCGATCACGACACGGTATTTCTGAGCACGCCAATACCTTCGATCTCGAGCTCAACCACGTCGCCCCGCTGCAGCCAACGACCGTCTCCGTGTTCGAGGATGCACCCGCCGCCCACCGTGCCGGAGCCGATGATCTCGCCGGGTCGCAGCGTCGTGTTGCGCCTCGCCTGAGCGAGCAGCGCGTCCCAACCGTGATAGATGTCGTGCAGGTTGCCGCGCGAGCGCTCCTCGCCGTTCACACGCGCGATCATCTCACCTTCGCTGCCGTCGAACTCGTCCGGCGTGACCACGACAGGGCCGATCGACGTCGCGAAGTCCTTGCCTTTCGCCGGGCCGAGGCCCACGCGCATCTCGGCGCGCTGCAGATCGCGGGCCGACCAGTCGTTGAGCACCGTGAACCCGCCGATCTTCCCCGCAGCGCCGATGATTGCTGCGCACTCCAACTCGTAGTCGAGCTCCTCGGTGCCTTCGGGGTAGGGCACCGCAACGTCCGGCCCGAAGATCGCGGTCGGGTTCGAGAAGTAGAAGACGGGGATCTCGTACCACTCCTTCGGCACCTCGGCGCCGCGCAGCTTCCGCGCGTTTGCGACGTGCTCTTCGAACGCCATGAAGTCCCGCACCGTTGGCGGGTGCAACACGGGCGCGCGCAGGTCGACATCTGCGAGCGCGTACTCCGCGTGCTCGCGCGCTTTGCCGCCGCCCGTCCAGAACGACTGGAGCGTCTGCGCAGCCAACTGGATCACGCGATCGCCTTCGATGCGCCCCGGCCACCCGCGCTCCAGCGCAAGCTCCCTCGGCGTGAACATGCACAGCTTCACGGCTCGGTATGAACTACCACATCGGCGATATCGGGCCGCTCGCGGCGGATGCGCTCCTCGATCTCGCTGGCGCGCGCATGCGCGTCGTCCAGCCTGCTCGTGC
>JANMWB010000242.1:0-1860 GCA_031393705.1 Thermoleophilia bacterium
GCCTTGCGCCAGTACCGGCTCTGTCGCCGTCTTCTGCACGACCAGCTCGGGATCGAGCCGACGCAGCAACTGCTCGATCTGATCGGGCCACTTGACGGAGTGAAGACGAACGAGTGACGATGCGGTTCTAGTTTGGGGGCACGTTGATTCTGCGACGAGAAGAAACAGCAGCCGTCCTGGTGATCAGGGCCTGGCACGAACCGGGCAGCGAGCCGGGCGGCGTTCGCGCGCGGTTGACGCAGACCCCGGACGCCGACGCACCCGGCTGGGAGCAAACCGCCGCGGAAGGCGAGGACGCGATCCTCGCCGCCGTGCGCGAGTGGTTGCACGCGTTCCAAGCCGAGCGGTGACGTTCGGGTGACGCGCACCCGCTAGACCGGGTGTGTGCAGAGCACACGCATCGTCCTCGCCGCACTCGCGACGTGGCGGCTCGCCCACCTCGTCGCCGAGGAAGACGGCCCAGCGAACGTGATCGCGCGCACACGAGCCCGCGCCGGCACGAGCCAACTCGGCGAGCTCATGGACTGCTTCTACTGCCTCTCCTTGTGGGCGGCTTTGCCGTTCGCGCTCGTGACCGCCCCACGCCGGCGCGACGCGCCCCTCACCTGGCTGGCGCTCTCGGGCGCCGCCTGCCTGCTCGAACGCACGACCTCGATCCCGGAGAAAGGAGCCTGGAATGTGCTGTGGGAAGCACCGGCAAGCGGCGGCGGATCCGACGCAACCGAGGCTCGCGAGCCAGATCCCGCGGCGGCGACGGCGGAAACATTCCGCTGAGCACCGCCTGACCACGACACGAACTGCGGCAAGGAGGACGAACTGAAAAATGCCGCCAAAGCCTGAGTCCAGCGACAAGCTGAAACTGAGCTTCGTCGACGCGCCCGAGGGCGAACAAGCGCCGAAGCTCGCCGTCTATGCGGTCGACCGCACGGGTGCCACCGTGCACCGCGCAGAGGTAAGTGCGAGCGGTGAGGCGAAGCTGCCTGCCGCGGTGCTGCAGAAGTCCGAGCAAGTGCTCGTCGGTCCCGTTGCGAAGGATGCGGCGGCGCTCGACCGTTCGGAGGTGCTCAGCTTCCATGCCGCGCACGTCCAGGACGTGATCGCGCAGGGCGCCGAGCTCGCGATCCCGATCGGCAAGCTAATCGGCTTCCAGCGCTGCGTCGACGGAAGCGTGCAGCGCTGCCTGCCGTACCCGTGGCTGATCGACTCGCTCGCCGCACGCGCCTCGTCGTTCAAGCTCGCCCTCGCAAAGAGCGCGCTCAGCGACTCGCTCATCGCGCGGCCGCCGATCGGGCCGTTCTTCCCGCGGTGCACACGCGTCTGCGACGGGCTCGTGCTCGTCTATCGCCGCACGTGCTGCTGCGACCCGTGGATCATCGAAGACCCGCGGCTGCAGGACCTGATCGACCGTCTCAAGGAGATCGTGCTGCAGCGGCCACCGATCAAGTGGCCGCCCGGGCCCGATCCAGGCCCGCTCGTCAACCCGCACGTCGGGCCGGGCCCGGACCCGAGCCCGATCGATCGCCTGCCGTTCTTCAACGGCGCCACCCTCGACGAGGCGTCACTTCACGTCGAGCAAGATCTCCACCACCTCCAGACCCTGGGCGGGCTCGAGGTCGCGGACTACGTCTCCGAACGGGCCTACCTGCGCCCGTTCTGGTGTCACTGCGGCGCGGCGCAACTCGTCGGCGAGGGGCCGGTCCATCCTGACGGCACCTTCCGCATCTGCTGGCGCGAGCCGCTGATCCGGCTGCGCCCGTGGTGCCACGACGAGTATGCGTTCGTCGTCAAGCAGCTCGTGAACGGCATGACCGTGACGATCTACGACGGCCTCGCCGCACATCAGTGGTTCGACTCGCCGAC
>JANMWB010000049.1:0-2744 GCA_031393705.1 Thermoleophilia bacterium
TCGTGAACGGCATGACCGTGACGATCTACGACGGCCTCGCCGCACATCAGTGGTTCGACTCGCCGACGGGTGTCAGCCTGACGAGCTACGACCCGCGTGCGGTCGTCTGCCACGACGATCCGTTCCCGACCGAGGACGGTGCGTTCGTTCTGCTCGAGCACATCGGCGCCGCCCGCAGCTACCGCCTGAAGACGCCCAACCAGGACACGTGGGACAGCGTCCTCCCACCCGCCGACCCCAACGACGGCCTGCTCGATCCCGCGGTCAGTCCGGCGGCCGCGAAGGGCACCTACAACGACGCGAACTGGGGCGGCACGCTCGCACTCCACTACCACTTCAGCGAACTGATGAAGTCCGTGGACGCCCGCTACTACCGCGTCAGCGCGATCCGCGCCGATGCGTTCGGCAACCCGACCGGACCGCGGACGACACTCGGCTCGGCGGTTGCCTGGCTGTACTACGAGGTCGTCCCCGGACCGCAGATCCTCGTGCAGGCGGACACGCTCGGGCCGCTGACCGTGGGGGCCGAGAACAACCTCTACAAGATCCCCTACGACGCAGACCGAGACTGGCAGGACGACCAGTACCACGGCTACCTCGACACGACCGCGCTCGCAAACGACCGCTACCTCGTGATGCTCGAGGTCTTCGACCACCTGGGCAACATGATCAAACCGAACGGTTCAGCGGGGCCGGGGGCAGGGAAGCCGTTCACGTTCCGGCGCTGGTCGCAGCCGATCGGCCCGCTCGACAACGTCCCGTTCTCGGCGTTGACCCACATGTTCTGGTGGGACAACCGGCCGTCGTTCGCGCACATCTACGACCTGCGGCTGAACGGCCTCGAGTCGACGGAGGAGTGCCAGTTCCTCGTCGGTACCGCGCTCTCGACATTCAGCTCGGGCTACCGCGCGTACCACCCGAACCCTCTCTTCATCCACGACCACTCGATGGGGTGGCGGCGCGGTCTCGGTGGGGGGAGCGGCAACCTCGTCAGCTCGAACGACAACGCCGGTGAACCGCCGGCGCCCCTCGCCGTCTCGCCTCCGGAGACGTTCGGGACGATGCTGGGGTTGGACCCGCACGGCAGTCCGAACCACCGGTGCAGCTTCTCGCTCAACCTGAACGTCTATGTGAAGACGAACAACGGTTCCGGGGTGCTGTCGTATCTCAACTCGAGCGATCAGGCGGCGTTCGCGCTCGAGGACTGACGCAGTCGGGGGCGGCGCCGGGACCCCGCGCCGCCCCTCACGCCGCTGACTTCCACGGCACGGGTCGGCGAGGATGACGACGAAGGAGGTCACCGCATGGCCACGACACGGGCCGCTGTCCCCGCTCCGGATACCGCGCACAAGACGTGGCGCACCTTTGGTGCGGATGTGGCGCCGAAGCTATTCGTCACGCTCGTCATCACAGGCGTCACCGCGCTGCTCATTCCGTCGATCACGGCCAAGTGGCAGGATCACAAACAGCAGCTCGAGTTGCGCACGTCGCTCGCGAGCGAGCTGGGCAACGCGTACACGAACGTGATCATCACCGGGCGCTTCGTGACGGGCGGGCTCGTCTACTCCGGCTCGACTTCGAAGGCCGAGAACACCGCCTACACACAGAACGCGTGGACCACTGCGCTCCGCGAGTGGCTCGTCGCGAGCGGCACGCTCGAGGCGCAGTTGACAGGGCGATACGGAGCGACGGGGATCGCGCGCACGTGGCTGGACTATGCGAACGCGGTCACGCGCTACATGCGGATCGGCAGCCAGGTCCCGACCGCGGAGCGCGAGAGGTTGCTGTTGGACGAGCAGGCCTATGTGAACGACCCGAGCCTGAACTGGCAGCCATTGCACCGCGTGGCACAGTTCAAGCGAGCTGCCGGGTTCCGCGCGAGCTACACCGAGATCGGCGCGTGGCTCCTCGGCCGCGGCGATGCGATTGTGCAGGAAGAGCTGACGATGAGCCCGCGCGTCTAGGGGCGTGCCGCCTCGCCGATCACGCGCCGCGGCGACGCGCCGCCGCAGTACGAGGAAGAGGAAGAGGACGAGGACGACGAGCCGGAGTAGCCGTCAGTCCGGGCCACGCCCGAACTAGGTCAGCGCAACGTTCCCTGTGGCGCGAGCCAGCGCATCGGTTGCCCCGTTACCCGCTCGATCTGTCCGAAGTGCGCGTCGTAGTGGAGAAGCGGGACTCCGGCGCTTTCCGCGGCCGCGGCAATCACAAGATCGACCGGACGCACGCCCTTGTGGAGGTCCGTGCCGAGCCCCGCGAGCTCGCCGTGCACCTCGAGCGCCCGCGCCCACTCACGCTCAGTGACAGGACAGGTGTCGAGCGCGGCGAGGTCCAGTCGACGAGCGGCGTACTGCGAGCTGTGCACGCCGGCCAACAGTTCGAGGCGCACCGGGTCACAGGTCGCGAGCTCGCCGGCCAGCAGCAGCTCGTCGAAGGCGTGCCGCAACTGCGGGTAGGCGTGCTTGCGCGACCAGATCCACGACGAGGTATCGGCGAGGAGCACTTACTCGGTCGTGACGCCACGCGGTCGGCGCAACTCGTCGAGGTGCGTGTCGTTGAGCTCAACCTCCCAGCCCGCCAGGTTCTGCAGGCGCGCGCGCCGAACGACATCCTCGAGCGCCGCCCGGACCGTCCCGGTCGGGCCGGAGGTTCCGAGAATCTCCCCCGCCTGTTGGACCAGCTCCTCATCCAGATACATCGAGGTGTGCTTCGCCATAGGTTAAGTATAGCGCACAAATCGAACA
>JANMWB010000067.1:0-16962 GCA_031393705.1 Thermoleophilia bacterium
GGAGGCGTTCGCGCCGCTCGGGATCGCGGCGATCGGCGCCAACTGCGGCAAGTCGCTGGCGGACACAGACGTGATCGTCGACGAGTTGATCGCCGCTGCCGACGGTCTGCCGCTCTGGGTGAAGCCCAATGCCGGCGTGCCGCGGATGGTCGGCGACAGCGTGATCTACGACGCCGGCCCGGCCGACCTGGCGGAGCACGTTCGCGGTTATGTCGATCGCGGCGCGCGCATCGTCGGCGGCTGCTGCGGGTCGACGCCAGAGCACATCGCGGCGATCGCCGGCGTGCTCGTCCGTTAGATGGCAGTTGTCACCACCGCCACGCTCGTATGCCCGGAATGCGGCGCGTCACATGTCGAGGAGATGCCGACGAACGCGTGCCAGTTCTTCTACACGTGCCCGAGTTGCTCGGCGTGGCTCCGTCCACTCGCGGGCGACTGCTGCGTCTTCTGCTCGTACTCGGATCAGCTGTGCCCGCCGAAGCAGGCGGGCGAGGACTGCTGCTGAGCTAGCGGACGCGCCGAACGAATCGCGCGACAGCGACGCCGGCTCCGGCGACCCCGGCCGTGACGACGGTGAGGATGTTCGTCGTCACACAGGTGCGGCACGCGTTGCAGCAGGTCGTCGCGAGCGGCGCGTGCTCCCCGACCTTGGAAGCAGTCTGAGCCAGGCGAAGGGTCGCGATCTGCTTCATCTCGGGTTCAGCGTACTCCGATGCCCGGGCCGGGTTGCCCCGGTGGCGCCGACGGATCAGACTGCTCGCACGGCCGGGCCGGGCGGAAAAGCACGGCCCGGCGACCCGACGAACGAAGGGGAGAAGAATGAGTATTCGGCGTTGGCACAAGCAGGCGTTCGCCTCGACTCTGGTGGCGCTGGCAACCGTTGCAGCGGTCCTGGTCACTGGCGGCGCATCGCAGGCAGATCCTGGTCATCCCTACCTGGCGCTCGGTGACAGCGTCTCGTTCGGCTACATCACCCAGGCTGGGTTCGAGTACGGCAACCCCGACAACTTCGTCGGCTTCCCCGACTACGTCGGGCAGTCCCTCGGGATGACACCGACGAACGCGTCTTGCCCCGGAGAAACAACCCAGGGCTTCGCATCTGCGACCGGTGCAGATAACGGTTGCCGTCCGTTCAAGGCGCACTTCCCGTTGCACACGAGCTACAGCGGCACACAGCTCGACTTTGCGACGGCATTCCTGCGCGCGCACCCAAATACCAAGCTCGTCACAGTCCAGCTCGGCGCGAACGATGCGTTCCTGCTCCAGAGCCACTGCAGCAACGATCCGGCGTGCATCGGGGCCGGACTGCCGGCGTTGCTCGGAAGCCTCGCCGCCAACATGGATCGGATCTACCGCGCGCTGTCGGCGGCCCACTTCAACGGTCGTCTGATCGTCGTCAACTACTACTCACTCGACTACGGCGACCCGGCAGGCACCGGGCTCACCGTGCTTCTGAACCAAGCGATCACGAGTCATGCCGCCGCCGACGGCGCAATCGTCGCCGACGCATTCGCGGCGTTCCGGCAGGCGGCCGCAGCCGCGGCCGGGCATACGTGTGCGGCCGGGCTCCTGAACGCCAGCCCAGTGAACCAGTACACGTGCGATGTCCACCCCAGCCAGTCGGGCCAACAGCTCCTGGCGCAGGTGGTCACGAACACCTACGACAACGCAACCGGGGACTGATTCGTCAGGCGACCGTAGCCCTCACTCGCGGGCTGAGTGAGGGCTACGGTCCACTTCACACGGCGTTTCGACCGCCGGCAGTCACTCGATCTGGTCAGCGCGAACGCGCGCCGGTGCCGATGAGACAAGAGTGATGGGGCGTCTGCGGTTCGTTGCTCTGCTTGCCGTGGTCCTCGCCATGGCCGACCTCGTGGTCGCGAAAGTGGCCGAGCGCCACCATCCCGGCTTCGATCATCACCGCTCGGTCGTCTGGGTCGGGCTGTCCCTCTCGGCTTTCGTCTTCGCGGGCGCGCTCGCGTGTCTGCCCTCACGCCTGCTCGCACTCGGCTGTGGCCTGCAGGCGGGCGGCACTCTCGGCAACCTGCTCTGGGCGATCAGTCACGGTGACGTCGTCTCGAACTCGTTCGTACTGCAGGGCGGCGAGGGCGGCATCGCGTTCACCCTCGCCGACGTCTTCGTGCTCATCGGGATCGTGGTGATCGTCGTCGGCTCGATGCGGATGACGATCCGCTACCGGCACGTGCTGCCTCGCTCGACCGTCGGCGTCCGCGTGTTCCGCCGGCTCGCGGTCGCGATCAGGCGGTAGGGCGCCGCGCGGGAAGCGGGCTTGCGGTTCATGCCGAAGGTCGCTCAGGTCTCGGCTTGTGTCTGTGAATCCTGTTGCCGCCGCGTGGCTCCGCGTGCGCGTTTGAGACCGAGTGAGCAGGCCTGCGCGCGGCCTGCTCACTCGGATACGAGTTCAGTCTGGAATTACTGACTTGCCTTGAACTGCACGGCAGGAACGTACGGCGCCCAGCAGCCGGAGTCGGCGCGGAAGGTGCTCGTGCCTCCCGCCCCGGCGTCGCAGTACTCCGCTCCGTATGGCGAGTTCTGCCAGACGGTGCCAGAAGCCGATGAGCCTGCGCTGACGTCAGCATCGGTGCTGAGCGCGATGTTCAGCGAGTCGGAAGGCCCTGACACGCCCGTCGGGCTCGGTCCGAAGTCCCTGGTGTTGTAAACGATCCCGTACACGACCTGGTCGGGAAGGGTCACTCCGGAGAAGCGGAAGGTGACGTCATTTGCCAGGCCGTTGAAGCACGTTTTCGTTCCCGGCGAGTACCACTTGCCCGGCGTGCCGAGCGCGGCGCACTCGGCGCTTGCCGAAGGCCGATAGGGAATCGCGAACGTCTGCGTCGAGCTCGCGATCAAAGCGCCGTGAGTAACGCCGCCATCTGTGCTCGGGCCGTAGATGTTCAGTGTGATCGGCTGCGAGAACGTCGATCCCGTCGGCGTCGAGCAGTCGCCCCCGTTCCAACTTCCCTGAACACACGCCCAGCTGCTCAGAGTGACCGCAACGCTGTTGAGGTCACGCGCTGTCCCGCCGAGGGTGATCGCGTTTCCGAACTCGTTGAAAGCGTAGGCCTCAGGCCCCACGCTCGGGAGGTTCGACGGAGGGCCGTTCGCGACGGTGCTGTTGTAGACGACACCTGACCTCACGGGGGTGCCCGCCATCGCTGAACCAACGACGACACTGATTGCTGCGATACCGAGCGCAGCAGTGAACATCAAACGCTTTTTCATGCGTCTACTTCCTCTCTCATTGTCGTGCGTTGGCGACGCCTCGAAAACAAGTCCGGCTGATGCACTCGGGCCCAGGCAAAAGTCGAAGAGAGGAGCAAGTTGAACCTCGGCGGCTTCCACGCTAGGTCTACGCGCGCACTCAACGTACCCCAGAATTACCATCTTCCGAGCCGTGAAAACGCCGCGGCCCCGATCGGTGGATTCCCGGACGCAGACAGAGGTCGTACAGTCGACCGGGGTCAGCTTCTCTCGATGGCAAGTAACGCGGTCTGGCTCGTTTCCGCCACAAGATCGCCGACCACTGCGCCTAGATAGGAGTGCCGAAGGTGGGAATCGAACCCACACTCCCCGAAGGGAACCGGATTTTGAGTCCGGCGCGTCTGCCAGTTCCGCCACTTCGGCCAAGCGCGGGCATCGTAGCTTCGACGGTTCGATAGGACTTTGGCTCCCGACGCAGTAAAGTCGCCTCACCTGTGGCCGCAGACGCTTCCGCCCCGACCCTTGCGAACCGCTTCCAACGCCCGAGCGTCATCGGCCTGGTCGGCGCGCTCGTCGTCCTCGGCGCTCTCGCGCTGCTGCTCAAGAACCTGACGGTCTCGCCCTCGGGCTTCTTCGAAGTCACCTTGATCGGGCTCACCACCGGCTGCGTCTATGCGCTCGTCGCGCTCGGCTACACGCTGGTCTACGGGATCCTCGAGCTGATCAACTTCGCGCACGGCGACGTGTTCATGCTCGGCGGCATGTTCACGATCACGTACGCGACGAGCTTTTTCGGTCTGCACGCTGGACAGGGCTTTGCGATCGTCCCGATCGTCTTCGCGACGCTGATCCTCTCGATGCTCTCGTGCGGCGTGCTGAACGCCGTAATCGAGTTCGTCGCCTACCGGCCGTTGCGCAGCGCGCCACGGCTCGCGCCGCTGATCACGGCGATCGGCGTCAGCTTCATCATCGAAGATGTCGGCCTCGCCTGGAAGGGCCCGAACTACGTAACGGCGCCCGACGTCTTCCCGCACACGAAGGTCTTCTCGTTCCGCGGCGTCGACTACGGCTGGAACAAGCTGATCGTCGTTGCGATCACCATCCCCGTCCTCCTCGGGCTGCTCTACCTCGTGCAGCAGACGCGGCAGGGGAAGGCGATGCGCGCGACGGCGCAGGACAAGGAAGCCGCGGCGATCATGGGCATCAACGTCAACCGGACGATCTCGTTCACGTTCATGATCGCCGGCGCGCTCGCGGGCGCCGCCGGCCTTTGTTACTCGCTCTACGTGACGACGGTGCGCTACGACCAGGGGTTCCAGCTCGGGCTGATCGCGTTCACGGCCGCGGTACTCGGCGGCATCGGGAACCTGCCCGGGGCGGTGCTCGGAGCCGTGCTGATCGGGCTGATCCAGAGTTGGAACGAGGGCCTGCCGTGGCATATGCCGGGCTCGGACTGGACGCAGTCGATCGTGTTCTCGATCCTGATCCTGATCCTCGTCTTCCGGCCGGAGGGCCTGCTCGGCGAACGGACACCCGAAGGCGGATGACCGAGCTCCTCGCCGACCCGCCGGAAGTCGTCGGCATCCGCAACGTCCTCCGCGCGCGCTGGCGGGCGCTGCCGTTTTGGTATCGGGTCGCCGTCGCGATCGGGCTCGAGATCCTGATCGCAATCGGGCTCTTCTTCGTCGACCACTCGCTGGGCTACGCGGTCGCAGCGGTTGCAGCGATCTACTGGGCGCATCGCCTGCCTCGGCTCCCGTGGCGGCTCGCGGGCCAACTTGTGATCATCTCGATCTTCCTCTTCACCGGTGTGACGTCGCTCGCCGCGGCACTCGCGATCGCCTTCGCGGTCTTCTGGGTGCCGCCGCGGTACCGCACATGGACGCTGCCGTTGGTCGCGGTCGCGCTCGCCGTGCTCTATCCGTTCTACGCGACGAAGATGTTCACGATTCCGGTGTTCGGTGTGTGGCCGGACGTTGCGACCGGCGTCGTGATGCTCGTCTTCATCATGATGGCCGTCGGCCTGAACATCGTCGTCGGCTACGCGGGCCTGCTGGACCTTGGCTACGTCGCCTTCTATGCGATGGGCGCGTACACCGCGGCGTGGTTCTCGTCGCTGCAGTTCGCACACCGGCACTTCGACTTCGGCGCCGTTGGACTGTCACCGAACCTGCCGGGCATCCACGTGACGATGTGGCTCTTGCTCCCGCTTGCCGGCGTCGTCACGGCGCTTGCGGGCATCATCATCGGGCTCCCGACCCTGCGCCTCCGCGGCGACTACCTCGCGATCGTGACGCTGGGCTTCGGCGAGATCCTCCCGCAGATCGCCCGCAACGGCGACAACTTCTTCGGCACCGGCTTCAACCTGACGAACGGCCCGAACGGGATCACACCGCTCGACTCGCCGGGCTTCGGCCACGGCCTCTCGAACTTCACCGGCCACGTCCTCCCGTCGAACTACCTTCAGTGCTGCAGTTCGACGGTGCTGGGGCACCAGATCCAGTCGACCGACGTCTTCTTCTGGACGGCGATCGTGCTGCTCCTCTTCACGGTGTTCTGCTCGCTGCGCCTCCAGTACTCGCGGCTCGGCCGCGCGTGGATCGCGATCCGCGAGGACGAGACTGCGGCTGCCGCGATGGGCGTGCCGCTGATGCGCACGAAGACGTGGGCGTACGCGACCGGCGCGTTCTTCGGCGGTGTCGCCGGCGCGTATTACGCGTTTTTCAAGAGCGCGACCTTCCCGGGCGACTTCTTCTTCAACATCTCGGTGTTCATCCTCTGCATGGTGATCCTCGGCGGGATGGGGAACATCTGGGGCGTCGTCGTCGGCGCCGGCTTCCTCGCGTACCTCGACCGCGAGGGGCTCGCGAACACGGGTGCGTGGATCAACACGAACATCCACGTCGGACACTGGCACCCGAACCTGGACGTGCCGCTGTACGCATCGGGGATCTACGGCCTGATCATCCTGATCGTGATGCTCTTCCGACCGGAAGGGCTGATCCCGTCGAAACGGGTGGCTGCCGAGATGCACGAAGGCGTGCACGACGAGCCGCTGTACGACGTCGCGCATGCAGGAGCCGAGTGATGAGCGCGAACGACACGAACGACAACGTCCTCGTCGCGACGGGGATCCGGAAGGAGTTCGGCGGCCTGATCGCGGTCAACAACGTCGACTTCACCGTGCCGCGAGGCAAGGTGATCTCGCTGATCGGGCCGAACGGCGCGGGCAAGACGACGTTCTTCAACATGCTCACCGGCGTCTACAAGCCGACAGCGGGCACGGTCATGCTCCTCGGCGAGGACGTGACCGGCAAGCCGCCGCACGCGATCACCGCGCGTGGGATCGGGCGCACCTTCCAGAACATGACCGCGCTCGAGAACGTGCTGGTCGGCATGCATGCGCGGCTGAAAGCGAACCTCTTCAACTCGATCCTGCGCACGCCGGGCGTCAAGCGCGAGGAGAAGGAGGCGCGGGAGCGCGCACTCGAGCTGCTCGAGTACGCCGGGCTCGGACGCAAGTGGCAGACGACCGCCAAGAACCTGCCGTACGGCGACCAGCGCCGGCTCGAGGTCGCGCGTGCGCTGGCGACGGATCCGCAGTTGCTGCTGCTCGACGAACCGACGGCCGGCATGAACCCGCAGGAGTCGGCGGAGTTCACCGCGTTCGTCGGTCACGTGCGCGACGAGCGCGGCCTCACGGTGCTGATGATCGAGCACGACATGCGCGTCGTGATGGGCGTCTCGGATCGCGTCTCCGTGCTCGACTACGGTGAGAAGATCGCCGAAGGAACACCGCGCGAGGTGCAGCAGCACGAGCGCGTGATCGAGGCCTACCTCGGCAAGGCGGCGGTCGAAGACATGAAACGACAGGGACTCTCATGACGAATGGAACTGCCGCGACGCCGATCCTCCAGCTGTCGGACATCCACACCTACTACGGATCGATCCACGCGCTGAAGGGCATCTCGCTCGAGGTGCACGAGGGCGAGATCGTGACGCTGCTCGGCGCGAACGGCGCCGGCAAGTCGACGACGCTGCGCTCGATCAACGGCCTCAACCGTCCGCGGCAGGGCAACATCCGCTTCCAGGGACGCGACATCACGTCGGTTCCCGCGCACGAGATCGTCAAGCGCGGTATCGCGCAGTCGCCGGAGGGCCGCCGGCTCTTCCCACGCATGACTGTGATCGAGAACCTCGAGATGGGGGCGTTCCAACGCAAGGACCGCGGCGAGATCAAGGGCGACATGGATCGTGTGTTCGAGCTCTTCCCGCGCCTCCACGAACGCCGAACGCAGAAGGCGGGGACGATGTCAGGCGGCGAACAGCAGATGTGCGCGATCGGCCGCGCGCTGATGGCACGCCCGAAACTGCTGCTGCTCGACGAGCCGTCCCTCGGGCTCGCACCGATCTTCGTCGAGCGGATCTTCGACATCATCAAGCAGATCAACGAGCAGGGAACGTCGATCCTCCTCGTCGAGCAGAACGCCCTGATGGCGCTCGACCATGCGAACCGCGGCTACGTCCTCGAGACCGGCCGCATCGTGCTCGCCGACAGCGCCGCCGCGTTGAAGACGAACGAGCAAGTGCGCAAGACCTACCTCGGCGAGACGTAACCGCCGCTCGAATCAGGTTCCTACGCGTCGCGCCGGTTCGTCCACCACCGGCCGGCGCCGGAGAAGGCGGCGGCCCACGCGAGCAGGACGACGACCGCGGTGGTCGTCGTCATGGCGACGCGCTGGCCCGACGACGCACCGGGCAGGAAGTGCTCGGCCGCTGCGACATCGATCAGCTTGCGCGCTCCGCCGAGGCTGTGGAACGAGATCAGGATGTGCGTGACCGCGGTGTTCCACGCGATCAGCACGCCAATCACGATGCGCGAGCTGGCAAACGCGGCAAATCCGATCGCCATCACGAGATTCACGAGCGAGTACGCAAGCACGTACACCAGCTCATGTCCGACAAGGCTCCCGGACGGGTTCGGCAGGCCACCTGCGAACAGAAACGCGAACGCGACCGCAACGACGAACGTGATCAGGAGCATCGGCAGAAAGACGAGCAGTGCTCCCGGAATGCGCACGTTGAACAGCGTTGATCGCTTGCGGCCGGTCACGACGAGGTCGCGAAATACGCCGTTGGCGACATCCTGGCTCCCGGCTGTCGCGCCGATCAGAATCGCCGTCACCGTTCCCAGCAGGGCGAGCGTCTCGGCGGCGCCACGGAAGTTCGAGGCGCCGCCGGCCGGCCCGTGGTGAGCGGCATTGACCGCGTGGAGGATGACGAGGACAACTTCGACGATCGCGATCACGCCGGCCGTCAGCAGTAGCGACCAGATCATGAGGCCGCGCCGCCGCACCAGCTTGAGCGCCTCGGCGCGGATCATTCTCATTCGTGTTCCTCCAGCCGCGAGGTGATCGAGAGGAAGGTTTCCTCGAGCGTCGCACGCGCGGGCTCGAGCCGCGAGACCGCGATGCCCGCCTCGACGAGCATGCGATTCAGCTCCGCGGAGCCCAGATCGTCAGTCAACTTGACCCGCAAGGCGCTGCCTTCCTCCTCGAGCGGACGCCCCGCGAGCAACCGCCGCGCGGCGGCCGGGTCGTCGACCTCGATCAGAACGGTTGGCTCGCCACGCGCGGCGATCTCGCCGACGGCTCCTTGCACGACGACCACGCCGGAATCCACGATCGCCACTTGGTCGCAGGTCTTCTCGACCTCGTCGAGCAAGTGGGAGGACAGGAAGACGGTCCTTCCCTCGTCGACGAATGCTCGGATCAGATGCCGCATCTCGAGGATGCCGGCCGGATCGAGACCGTTCATCGGCTCGTCGAGGATCAGCAGTGCCGGATCGGCCAGCAGGCAGCGGGCGATCCCGAGCCGTTGGCGCATGCCGAGCGAGTACGTCCTGACGCGGTCGTCGGCGCGGTGGCTGAGACCGACGCGCTCGAGCGACGCAGGAATCCGCGCCTCGGCGGCCCTGTCGCGGACCGCCGCGACGATCTTCAGGTTCTCGCGGCCGGTGAGATGCGGGTGGAACTTCGGCTCCTCGACGATCGCGCCGACGCGTGCGAGCGCTTCGGCGCGCTTGGCCGGCTGCGGGAGGCCGAGGAGTGTGACGTCGCCGGAGGTTGGCCGCGTCAGGCCAAGCAGGGTCCTGATCATCGTCGTCTTCCCGGCGCCGTTCGGGCCGAGGAAGCCGAAGGCGACGCCTGCGGGGACGGTCAGGTCGACCCCGTTGACGGCCGCGCGATCGCCGAACTTCTTCGTCAGCGCGTGGGTTTCGATCACTGTTTCCATGCGCTGCACGCTACTCACGTGGAGCCGAGAACGAGCGGGAAGTAGGGCGGAGCGAGGAGGTAGCCGATGCGCCGCGCGCCGCGTCCACGGGCCATCTCGAGCGCAGCGGGCAGGCCGTGGGCGGGCACGTAGCCGAGCTGGCGGGCGGATTGAGCGTCACGGCAGCCCGCGATCAGCACGGCGCCGAGCCGGTGCGCGGTCGCGTCGCAGGCGCTCCATTCGAGGAACGGCTGCAACGGGTGGCAGGCCCGACCCGCGCGATACTCCTCGATCGCGTGCGCGTCGTTGACCGCAGCCGCCTCCGCGTCGCGCATCGCTCCGATGTCGCCGGCGGTGCGTGCGTCGTAGAAGAGTGCGCGATACGGGGTCTGGGTCGGGCGCGCGAACCGGCGCGCGAACGGGTGGACGAGAATCGCGGTGCCGCCGTGCACGAGCGGCGGTGCGTTGCGCCAGAGGCGCAACGCGAGCCCGAGCCCGAGGTAGGCGGCGTTGACCGGGTTCGGCCGTTCGCGCGGCAGAGACGGCGTGGTCGGTGGGATTCCGATCACGATCGCGTCCAGCGGCTCGTCGAGTTCGACACCCTTGAACACCGTGCCGCGCAGCAGGGCCTCGGTGTGCGCGACCGAAGGCGTACCGGCATAGACGGCCGCCGCAGTCAACTCGCGGGGCAGGCGCTCGAGGATACGCTGCCGCATCCGGCCGGGTGCGACCTGGAACACGCGCCGCACCCGGGAGCGCAGCATTCGCTCGATCGCCTCCTGGTCGTACGGGTAACCGGCGAACGGCCCGGCGACGCGTGGCGCGTTCAGCGTCAGCGAGACGCCGATCACCGGGACGCGCTCGCCGAGCAGGCGCTCGATCGCAACGGCCAGGCGCCAGCCCTGCGACCCGCTTGTCTCGAGCAATGAGAGCGCGCCCGCAGCGCGCAACTGCTCGCGACCGCTCGCTGCGAGGAGGGCCGCCGGGCCGCCGTGCAGAACGGTCTCCGCCGCGGTGACGGTGACGACGACGTCTGTCTCGACCAGCGCCGGGTTGACGCGCAACGTGACGTTGCCCGCCTGGCCGAGCTCGACGAGGTCGTCGGCCTCGGCGTCGTGCACGATCACGCGGCCCTTGAACCTGCGGCGGAAGTCGGGCGGCACGAGCGTGCCGATGTCGCGAGGCGTTGTCCGGCGCATCAGTCCGCCGGCGACGAGGATCGTCGTCTGGCGCACGCCGAGACGCTCGAGCTCGTCGGCGACAGCTGCGATCGCGATGTGGCGCGGGCCGACCTGCACCGCGGGAATCGGGAGCGACGGCTGCTCGATCACGATCGTCGCCGTCCCGCCGGGCTTGACGAGCCGTTCGAGCGGCTCACCCTCGAGCGGGAACTGCAACGCATCGCGAACGGCCTGTCCGACGTCCTGCAGCGACTCGCGTGGCAGCGGTGGACGGAGCACGACGTCGTCCTCTCCCGGCTCCGCGACGACGATCCGCGCGTCGTAGAGCAGCGGGATGCGCGTCACGTGCTGCGCCGGGCTACTGCCGCTGTGATTCCGAGCGCGACGAACACGCCGCCGGTGAGCCAGCGCCGCACTTTCGCGCCCGTGCCCGTGCGCCGGATGCGGCCGGCGATCGCGTCCGAGACGAGCGCGTAGCTCAGGTCGGAGAGAACCGCGACGGAAACGAAGATGACGCCGAGCACGGCGACCTGCGGCCAGACGGTGCCGCGGTGCGGGTCGACGAACTGCGGCAGGAACGCGAGGAAGAACAGCGCGGTCTTTGGATTGAGCACGTTGACGATCACGCCCTGGCGGTACACACGCCGGAGCGGCGCGCGCAGCGCGCGCGGCTCCGCCTCTTCGGCGTCGCCGGAGAGGATGCGTCGGACGCCGACCGCGATCAGGTAGGCGGCGCCGACGAGCTTCACGACGGTGAACGCGGTCGCTGACGAGGCGATCAGTGCCGACAGGCCGACCGTCGCAGCGGCGACGTGCACGAGCCCGCCGGTCGCGACGCCGAGCGCCGAGATGACGCCTGCGCGGCGGCCCTGGTCGATGCTCTGCGTCACGATGTACGCGACGGCGGGGCCTGGAACGACCGCGAGTGCGGTTGCTGCAAGCACGAAGAGCGCGATCGTCGAGCCGCTCGGCACTAGAGGCTTGATGTGGATTGAGGTGCTTGCGGGGATGGTTCAGACCAAGCAGGTCGCACGGGTCGGGCGCAGGGCATAGCGGTGCCTACGTTCAAGCCCGAACCGGGCGAGATGCGCAGTGTATGAACCACCATCCGTGAGTGCCTTGAATTCACATCAAGCCTCTACGGAACCGCCCGGTAGAGGCGGAGGTACTGCGGCCGGAAGCCGCGCCTCGGCCAGAACCGCGACGAGAGCAGGTTGACGGAGCGCCAATCGACCGTCATCGAGGCAAATCCCTGCTCGTGCGCCCAGCTCATTGCGTGCGCGGTGAGCGCCAGGCCGACGCCGATGCCGCGTACGTCGTCTGTCGTCGCGGCGAACGCGAGGTCGATGTTGTTCGCAGGCACGCGCAGATCGCCTTCCGGCCTGCGGTACAGGCCGACCATGCCGGCGACGCGGCCGTCCCGCTCGGCGACGAACGGAATGTACGAGTCGTCGTCCCAGATCTCGGCGACCTCCTGCCGTAGCTTGTCGCGCGGCGGCGTTTCGAGGCCGGAGAAGCTCGGCGTCGAGGCCTGGTGCGTGTAGAGCACCTCGTCGAAGCCGACGATCGCTTCTGCGTCGGCCGGCGTCGCCGGACGGATCGAGCCGCCGAAGTCGACGAGCTCAGCCGGCTCGACCTCGCGCACGGCCCACACTGCCTGGCAGCCGAAGGCGAGACGGAACCAGACGTCGACGAGCTCGGGGTCGCTGGCGGGCACGGTGAGCATAAAACGCGTAACCCCAAACTGTTCGGCCTGCAGCGCGAAAAGGTCGCGGAGTGCCTCGGGCTCACGCGCGGCGTGGCCGGCGAACAGCCAGCGCGCGATCCGCGTCTCTTCGTCGATCGCCCCGCCGAGGTACGCAACCGCCTCGCCGCCCCGCGTGGCCACGTGACCGTCCTCGGGCAATTGCGCCGCGAAGTCGTCGATTTCCGGTAGCAGCGGCTCGGCGCCGCGCTGGCGCGCGAACCGCTCGGCGAGCAGCTGCGCTGCCTCGCCGCGAAGGTCGGAAAGTGGGTGAATCTCGAGGCTTGCCATCGCGCCAGGACGATACCCTCGACGCTGTGCCGAAGACCCTCACCGGAGCCGAGCTCGACCTGGACGACGGGCCTGCGCGCGAGTCCGATCTGTTCATCGTCGACGGCAACAATCTGGCGTATCGCGCGTTCTTCGCGCTGCCCGAGGAGCTCGCAACGACGGACGGCCAGCCGACGAACGCGCTGCTCGGCTTCACGAACATGCTCTTCAAGCTGCTGGCCGACTACCGGCCGAAGGGGGTCGCAGTCGCCTGGGACTCCCGTCCGGTACATCGCGCCGCGACGGCGCAGGCAGCGGACGTCGTCTACAAGGAAGGCCGGAAGCCAATGCCGGACCTGCTCCGCGAGCAGTTTCCGCATTTCCGGCCGATCGTCGAAGCCTTCGGGTACCGCAACCTCGAGTTCGAGGGCTGGGAGGCGGATGACGTGATTGCGACGCTTGCGACGCGCGCCGACATGGAGGGGATCAAGACGTGCGTCGTCTCGACCGACCGCGACGCGTTCCAGCTCTGCAGCGAGAACATCGTCCTGATGATGACGCCGCGCGGCGTCGCGGACGTCAACGTCTACACCCCCGCGCGCGTCGAGGCCCGCTACGGGGTGGCGCCCGAGCAAGTGCCGGACTTCATCGGCCTCAAGGGCGACACGAGCGACAACATCCCGGGCGTCCCCGGCATCGGGGACAAGACCGCCGGCCAGCTGATCGCGCAGTACGGATCGCTCGAGTCCGTGATCGAGCATGCGTCCGAGCTGTCGCCTGCGCGCGCGCGGAACATCACCGAGCACGCTGAGCTTGCCAAGGTCTCAAAAGAGTTGGCGACGATGCGGCGCGACCTCGACATCGAGTGCGATCCGGCGCAGCTCGTCCTCGACCCGCCGGACCGCGACGGGCTGAAGGAGATCTTCCGGCGCTTCGAGTTTCGCAACCTGCTGAACCGCGTCGACGAGCTCGACGCCGCCGTCCCGGCCGCCGCGCCGCTCAAAGTGACCGGCATCGAGGTGCCGTGGCGCGAGGGAGAGCTCGACTTCCGCGGCGTCGTCGGCTACGCCGCGCTCGACGACCGCGCGGCCGTCGCGACGGGGAGCGAGGTCGTGATCGGCACGCGGCCACTCAGCGTGGACGGCGATCTGGTCGTGCACGACGCGAAGTCGCTGCGTGTCAATGCGAAGGAAGACACGCTGCTCGCCGCCTACCTGATCGATCCGGGCCGCGCGGGCTACGAGCTCGACGACCTCGCGGCCGAGTACGGCGTCGAACTGCTGCCGACGCCGGAGGCCGAGGAGGAGACGACAGCGCTCGTTCGCGCGGCGGAGACGCCGCGGCGCCTCATCGGTCCGCTACTCGAGCGGCTCGAGGAACGCGGCGTCACTGATCTGTACCGCAACATCGAGCTGCCGCTGACCTCGGTGCTCGCCTCGATGGAGGAAGCGGGCGTGAAGATCGACACGTATCGCATGGGCGAGATCACCGCGCGTCTCGCTGACCGCGTCGAGGAGCTCGAGACGCAGGCCTACGAGCTCGCGGGCGAGGAGTTCATGATGGGCTCGACCCAGCAGGTCGGCCGCGTGCTGTTCGAGAAGCTCGGGCTGACCGCGGGGCGCAAGGGCAAGACGGGGTTTTCGACTGACGCGAAGGTGCTGCGCGCGATCCGCGACGACCACGCGATCGTGCCGGTGATCGAAGAATGGCGCGAGCTCGCGAAGCTCTTGAACACCTATCTGCGTCCGTTGCCGTCGCTGCTCTCGGAAGCCGACGGCCGCCTGCACACGACGTTCAATCAGACCGTCGCCGCGACCGGACGTCTCTCGACAAGCGACCCGAACCTGCAGTCGATCCCGATCCGCACCGAGCTGGGGAAGGAAATCCGCTCCGCATTCGTCGCCGAGGAAGGTCACCGCATTCTCTCGGCCGACTACTCGCAGATCGAGTTGCGGATCCTCGCGCACGTCTCCGGCGAGCCGAAGCTGCGCGAGGCGTTTGCGCGCGGCGAGGACATTCACACCGCGACCGCCACTGAGGTACTCGGCGTCGAGCCCGCGAAGCTCACCTCGGGACAGCGGTCGATTGCGAAGATGATCAACTTTGGAATCGTCTACGGGATCTCCGCGTACGGGCTTTCGGACAACCTGCAGATTCCGCGCGACGAGGCGCAGCGCTACATCGACGCGTACCTCGCGCGCTTCCCGCACGTGCAGGATTTCATCGGCCGCACGATCGCGCAGACGGCCGCTGACGGTTACGTCACGTCGCTGCTCGGCCGGCGCCGTCCGGTGCCCGAGTTGCGCGCGTCGAACCGCCAGACGCGCGGCTTCGGCGAGCGCGTCGCGGTCAACTTCGTCATGCAGGGCTCGAACGCGGACATCATCAAGGTCGCGATGATCCGCATCGCGCGCCGGCTGCGCGAGGAGGGGAGAGGCGCGCGCCTCGTCCTCCAAGTGCACGACGAGCTTCTGCTCGAAGTGCCCGACGTCGAGGTCTCGCAAGTGAAGGAGCTCGTGCGCGCAGAGATGTGCGGTGCCTACGACCTCGACCCGGCGCTCGCCGTGGACGTCGGCGTCGGCGACAACTGGGCCGAAGCAAAAAGCTGATGCACCTGCCGGCGCGCGTGGGGCTGATCACGCTCGCGTGCCGGGACGTCGAGCGGATGGCGCGCCTCTTCCGCGACCTCGGCTGGCCCGAGACGCCGGAGAGCGACGAGCGTCACCGGACGTTCCAGTGCACGAACGGCGTCGCGTTCGGGCTGTACGACGCGAAGCACTACGAGCCACAGTTTGGCCCGCCGGCTGACGGTTTTCGCGGCTTCACGATCTGCGTCAACCTCGAGTCATACGGCGAGGTGCAGGCGATCTACGAGACGCTGAAGTCGGTCGACGGTGTCGAACTGCTCGAGGAGCCGGCGGAGGCTTTCTGGGGCGGCGGATTCGCGTGGCGCGACCCGGAGGGAAACGTCTGGGACGTCGCCTGGGCGAAGGGCTCGAGCTTCACCGCGGTTGGCGGCCTGTTCTTCCCGTAGCCCGGCCGCCCGTTTCGTGCAATCCGCGCGCTCTGCCGGGACGTACTGGGAACGTGGCTATACTTCCCGGCCGCTTTGGCTACCAACGATCTCATGCAACTTGAACCCGGCGTTTGGGTCGAAGGCCCGGACGGCGAGCTGATCCCCGACTACGACTCGACGTTCCCCGAAATCAATGAGGGACAGGTCGTTCACGGCACCGTCGTGCGGGTCGACAAGGACGAGGTCCTGGTCGACATCGGTTACAAGTCGGAGGGCGTCATCCCGGTTTCCGAGCTCTCGATCCGCCGCTCGGTCAACCCGGCCGACGAGGTCTCGCTCGGCGACGAGATCGACGCGCTGGTGCTCACGAAGGAGGACGCCGAAGGGCGCCTGATCCTCTCGAAGAAGCGCGCGCGGTTCGAGCTCGCCTGGAAGAACATCGAGCTGGCCGCCGAGTCCGGCGAGCCGGTCAACGGCCGCGTGATCGAGGTGGTCAAGGGCGGTCTCATCCTCGACCTGGGCGTGCGCGGCTTCCTGCCGGCGTCGCTCGTCGACATCCGCCGCGTGCAGGACCTGGACGAGTTCCTGGGCCAGGAGTTGCGCGCGAAGGTGATCGAGTTGAACCGCTCGCGGAACAACGTCGTGCTCTCGCGCCGCGCCGTGCTCGAAGAGGAGCGCAAGGAGCAGCGCCAGACGATTCTCGACAAGCTTCAGCCCGGCGACGTCGTCGAGGGCCAGATCTCGAACATCGTCGACTTCGGCGCTTTCGTCGACCTCGACGGCATGGACGGCCTGATCCACATCTCCGAGCTCTCGTGGTCGCACGTCAACCACCCGTCGGAGGTGCTCGAGATCGGCCAGACGGTCGAGGTGAAGGTGCTCGACATCGACCGCGACCGCCAGCGCATCTCGCTCGGTCTCAAGCAGACACAGAGCGATCCGTGGCAGCAGGTGATCGAGAACTACTCCGAGAACGACGTCGTCGAAGGTCGCGTCACCAAGGTCGTCACGTTCGGCGCGTTCGTCGAGATCCTTCCGGGTGTCGAAGGCCTCGTGCACATCTCCGAGCTTGCACAGCATCACGTCGAGAACCCGCGCGAGGTCGTCTCACAGGGCCAGCCCGTCAACGTGAAGATCATCGAGGTCGACGGCGAGCGCCGCCGGCTCTCGCTCTCCCTGAAGCGCGTCGAGGACACCGATCCGGTGCAGCCGCGCGCAGACGGTGGCGAGTCGGTGCACACGCAGCCGCGGCCGAC
>JANMWB010000112.1:0-9750 GCA_031393705.1 Thermoleophilia bacterium
CGCAGCACGTTGAGAACGTTCGGCACTTCGTCCAGCGACAACCGGCGCAGGAAGTGACCGACTGACGTAACCCGGGGGTCGTCGCGAATCTTGAACAGCGCGCCGCCGGCCTCGTTCTCACTTTCCAGTTCGTCCTTCCGGCGCTCGGCGCCCTCGACCATCGTGCGGAACTTGAGCATCCGGAACTGCCGCTCGCCGAGCCCCACGCGCGAGTCGGCGTAGAAGACCGGGCCGTGCGATGAGAGCTTGATCGCACCCGCGATCACGAGCCACACCGGGAGCCCCACGACGACGATCAGCGCGCCGACCACAATGTCGAACACGCGCTTCGTCGCCCAGTCGGCGCCGGCGAAGACGGGCGGGCGCAACTCGAACAACGGCACGCCCTGGCCGGGCACATACTCGCCCCGCTCGATCAGGAGATCTGTCGTGCGCGGCGCGATCCGAACCTTCACCCCGCGCCGATGCGCGGCCTCCACGATCTCGAGCAACCGCGTGTCGTCCAGGCCGGCGTCCGCGACGATCAGCTCGTCGAGCGGGCCGAGCAACAACGCGGACTCGACATCAGCCGGATCGACCTCGCCCGCGAAGTCGTAATAGATGCCGCCGCGGCTCGCGCCAAGCGACTCGCGCAGGTGTCGGCGCGAATCCGGATCTCCGACCAGCATCGCCTTCCGGCGCACGCCGACCGCGCGCAGCAGCGTCCCCGTGATCAGCTCGTAACTCGCGCGGAAGACACCGATCAGCGCCCCGACGAGGAGCGCCCCGACGATGTAGAGCCCGAACGTCGTGAAGTGCTGACCGGTCCCGACGGCGAACGCAAGCGAGAGCGCCGAGACGAGGAACACGCTCGGCACGACACGCCCGGCTCCCTCGCGCAGCTCACGCGGCGCATACAGGCCGGCGCGCGCGAAGACGAGTACGAGCAGCAGGATCAGGAACGGCAGCCAGTCGGTCTCGTTGTTCCAGAGGAGGCCCCAGAGGATCGGCTTGGGGTCGAAGAGGTACGCACGGAGCGAGAGCGCTGCATAGAGGCCGATCGTGAGCCCGCCGATGTCGATCGCCGCCAGGATCGCGATGCTCGAGACGCGCCGCACGAGCGTCTTCAGCGGAGATGCCGAGAGGTAGTACGGGCGGGCGGCGCGGACATCCTCCGCCGGTAAAGACTCGTTCACGGCGCGATCCTAGAGGCTTGATGTGAATGGGGTGCTTGCGGGGATGGCTCAGACCAAGCAGGTCGCACGGGTCGGGCGCAGGGCATAGCGGTGCCTACGTTCAAGCCCGAACCGGGCGAGATGCGCAGCGTCTGAGCCACCATCCGTGAGTGCCCTGAATTCACTTCAAGCCTCTACCGCCTCGCGCCACTCGATTTCCGGCGCATTTGCAGTGAGATCGGCCAGCTCGTCGATCCCGAGCGGCTTGCGGCGCAGCCGCAGGGCGCGCAGAACGGCGTGGAGGGCGAGAGAGCGGCGCCGGTCGACGAGCTCCCAGTCGTGGAAGTGGACGTGCACGAAGCCGCGGAGGCGCAGTAGGTCGTGGGCGAGCATCCCGAGCGAATGGGTCGCAGGCAGCTCGAGCAGCGATGAGCCCGACGGCAGCAGGACCCGACGCGGCCCGGTGAGCTGCAGGCGCGGCGCGGCCTCGTCGAGGTACGACTGTTTGAACGTCGTCGCGGAGCAATCCACGTAGTCGAAGGCGGCAAGAGTCTCGGCGACGGGCTCGTCGACGTACCAGCCGCCTCCGCAGAACCAGCGCGGTGCGAGATCGTGCGCCCGGAGCCACTCGATCTCACTCCGCACGACCTGAGCCGCATTGACGGCCTCTGGCGGACGCGCCTGCGTGGGGCCGCCCCAGTGTGTGTGGTGGCCGAGCGGGGCGAGCTCTGCAGCCCGGCGTGCCCGCTCCAGCCAGAGACCCTCGTCCTCGCCCGTGGCGGGCGGCCGTAGGAAGGGCGTGACGACGAAGCCCCCAGGCCGACGCTCGAGCAGGCGCTCAAAGGCCGCCCACACGGCGTCGTCGAGCGGTTGCTCGACGTGGCAGGAGACGACGGCGTACCGTTCAAGGCTGGTCACGGTGCGCATCTTCGCAGCGACACGCCTGTCGACACTGGTCGTCCTCTCAGCCGCGGTCCTGCCGCGGCTCGCTGCGTTGCTCAAGGAACGCGATGCGATCCTCGCCTCGTTCACCGAGAAGAGCGACGACTTCGCGCGCGTCTTCGTCTCGAGCGGCACGTACGGCTTCGTCCCGGGGATCCCGTCCGCGTACACCCAGCCCCTCTACGGCTGGTTCTTGATCCCGCTCTACTGGATCGACCGCAACTGGGCGGTGGTCGGAATCGCCCAGATCGCCGTCGCCGCGACGACGGCCTACCTCGTCCTGACGATCGGTCGCAAGTTCCTGAACGAGCGTGCCGCGGTCTTCGCCGCCCTGCTCGCGACGCTCAACCCGTATCTCGTCTGGCACGACATCCACATCAACCGCGAGCTGATCGACCAACTCGTGGCCTCAGCGCTCTTCCTGCTCGTGCTGGTCGCAGCCCGCGCCGGCTCGCTGTGGCTCGTCGCGGCCACCGGTGCCGTCGGCGGACTGGCCCTGCTCGGCAACTCACGCCTCGCCGCGCTCCCGCTCGTGCTCGCGGTCTTCATCGCGTGGCACCACCGCCGCCATGCGCTGACGACTGTCGGCCTGCTGCTCGCCTGCGCGGTGCTGGTCGTGCTGCCCTGGGCGGCGCGCAACAAGGTGCAGGTCGGCTGCTGGGCGATCACGACCGACGGCAGGGCGCTCTGGAAGGCGAACAACGTCAACACCTACAGGACGCTCCAGGCAGGGAAGTGGATCGACGACGTGCCGCCGCTCCCGGGGGCACCGACGATCACGCCCGAGTTCGAGGTCGGGTACTACAAACACGGCCGGATCGTGCGCGTGAATGAGTGCGCGCAGATGCGCCTCTACCAGCACGCGACCTTCACGTTCTGGCGCGAGCATCCCGGTGAGAAGCTGAAGCTGATGGGTCAGGCGACGCGCATGCTCTGGAGCCCGAAGCAGACACGCACGCAGGGCGGCCCGGAGTCGAAAGCCGGGCCGATTCGGCGGTGGCTCGAAGCGGTGTGGGCGATCCCCATCTACATCCTGGCGCTGATCGGCCTGTTCGTCGTGCCGCGGATGTTCGCGGCGCTCGCGCTCACGTTCCTCGCCTACAACACGGTCGCGGCCTGGCTGTTCGCGGGCGCGACGCGTTACCGCGTGTCGTTCGACTTCGTGCTCGCCCTGCTCGCAGGCGCCGCGATCGAACGCTTGTGGAGCAGGTCGCGGTACACGGCCTCGACGCCGTCCGCAGCCGCTGACGCCGAGAACTGATCGAGCGCGCGGCGGCGCGCTGCGTGCCCGTACTGGCGCACGAGCTCCGGGTCACGCGCCAGCACGACAATCGCGCGTGCGAGTGCATCGACGTCTTCGGACGGAACGACAACGCCGGTCTCGCCGTCGGCAACGATCTCGGGCAGGCCGCCGACGTCGCTGACGATCGCGGCACGACCTCGCTCTGCCGCCTCGAGCGCGACCATTCCGAAGCCCTCACCGCGTGAGGGGACGACGACGATCGCGTTGCGCTCGTACACCTCCTCGACAGGTGCGACGCGGCCGAGGAACGTGACGCCCTCCGGCGCCGCCGCGCGCAGTTCTGCGGCGAGCGGGCCTGCGCCTGCGAGCTCGAGCGTCAGCTCGGGCACCTCGGCGCGCGCCGCCGAAAACGCGCGCAGCAGCAGGTCGAAGCCCTTGATCGGGATCAGCCTGCCGACCGCGCAGAGCCGCGTCGGCGCGGGCGGAGGCGGCGGCTCGGGCCCGGCGTCGATCCCGTAGTGCACGACCGTGAAGTCGTCCTCGGCGAAGCCCTGGGTTTGCGCGAGGTAGCGCGCAAGCCCGTGCGAGATCGCGATCTGCCTGTGGGCGAAATGCGCCGCGGCGCGATCAGCTGCCGCGATCACGCGGTTCGAACGGAACTCGTTGAAGCCGTGCTTCGTGCTGATCCGGACCGGCACGCGCGCGAGTGCGCCGGCCGGAAGGCCGAGCACGTCGGCGTGGACGAGGTGCGTGTGCAGGATCGTCGGCCGCCGGAGCGCGAGCCGCGCCGGCACGGTCGGGTCGAGATCGAAGCGCATGCGCATCGTCTCCGTCGGCACGTCGCGCGCACGCATTGCCTCGACGAACTCGCGTGCGCCTGCCTCTCCTTCGTGCAGCACGAGCATCCGCGCATCCCAACCGCGCTCGCGCAGCAGCGGCAGCACCGAGAGCAGGTGCGCCTCGGAGCCCGAGACACCGGAGACCTTTTGCACGTTGAGGACCGTCGTCACCGCGCCGCCTCGAGCACGCGTTCTGCCCAGCGGTCGACGGAGTGGTCGCGCTCGACGCGCGCCCGCAGCTCGAGACCGATGCGCGCGCGTGTCTCCGGGCCTGCGTCAACCAGCGCGCGGATCCGCTCGGCGAGCGCCTGCGCATCGTCTTGCGGGAACTGCAGCGACGGTTCGATGCCCGCGACGAGCGATTCGAAGCCCGGGTTGGAGACGAGGACCGGCAAGCACGACGCCGCGGCCTCGAAGACCACCTTGTCGAGCGCACCGCTCCGCATGTTGTTGACGAGCGCCCCTGCCGCCGCGTAGACAGCGGCAATCTCGCGACGCGCGACCGGCGGCTCGATCGGCACGCCGAGCGCATCGCGGTAGGCGCGCTCCTCGTCGGTCAGCGACGGCCCGCGCAGTTCGAGCTCCACGCCCGCGATCTGCGCCGCCTCGGCGATCGTGTCGAGCCCCTTCGCGGGCGAGGTCCGGCCGAGTGCGAGCAGGCGGAACGGGTCGTCCTGCGCGACACAGGGCAAGGCGTCGACGTCAATCCCGTGCCCGATCGGGATCACCTTCGGCGAGGAGAGCGGGAAGGAGCTGCGGTCGACGGTCAACACGCGTGTCGAGACGCGCTCCGCCAGTTGCAGCAGCCGCGACGAGCGCCAGTGAGTGAACCAGAGCAGCAGGGGGATGCGCAGCGGACGCACGAGGGGCGCGGCGAGCACCGCGTAGATCGGTGACATGTGCGCGAGCACGGCGACAGGTCGAGACCGCAGCTCGGGCGCGAGCGCTGCGGCGAACCGCGCACCGCGCAGTGCCTGGTTCGGCGCGGCGATCACCTTGATCCGGACGTTCTCGGGCAACGACGCCTCGCGCACCGCCAGCGTCAGTACGACGAGCTCGTCGACGCGAGCCGCCAGTGAGCGCAGCATCGACACGGTTGCGCCGAGCGCAGGATCGTCGGGATCGACGCGCTGCGTGATCACGACGAGCTTCATGCGTCGACGAGCGCTCGCATCCGCTCCGCGTACTCGTCGGGCGAGACGAGCCAGCGCTCGCCCGCCGCACGAGCGTTCGCCGCAAGACGTGCGAGCTCCGACGGCTCGTCGAGCACCTGAAGCGACTCCGCGATCGCGCGAGGCTCCGGCGCGAACAGCTTTCCGTTCACGCCGTCGGTGACGAGGTCGGGAATCCCGCCGACATTCGAACCGAGCACCGGCCGGCCGCGCAGCAGCGCTTCGATCACGACCCGTCCCATGCCTTCGGAGCGCGACGGGAGGATGAGCGCCGAAGCCTCGTCGAGCGCACGCACGATCTCCTCGGTCGAAAGCTCGGGCTGCCAGGTGGCCAGCCCTTCGCGAACGAGTGATGCCACCACGTCGGTGCGCGTGCCCTTGCCAATGATGCGCAGCTCGGCGCGCGGCCGCGCGAGCCGCCACGCTTCGGCGAGGCCGTCGATGTTCTTGTAGGGCTCGAGCACGCCGATGAATAGCGCCACCGGCTCGTCGGGCAGCGGCGTGAGCGGCGTCGCGAACGGGTCGAGATCCATGAACGCAGGGAACACGCCCGCCGGCGTGCGGCCCACCTCGAGGGCAAGCCGCTCCGTGTACGGCGAGACCGCGCGCACCTTTGCCGAACGCCGTACCGCCCACGTGCCCACGGCGTCCGCGGCCCGGGCAATTGCGCGGCGCCCCGTCGAGCCGTAGAGGCGCCCGAACGTACGCCAGTCACCGTGGAGCTCGACGATCACCGGCACGCCGGTGCGCGCGACGAGCGCCGACGCTGCCTCGAAGGGGCTCTGCGCGACGATCGCGTCCGGCCGAAACGCGCGCACCTCACGCTTGATCCGGGCCGGGAACGAGAGCCAGAACAGCGGCCCGTCGAGGAGCGAGCGCGGGCGCAACCGAAATGTCTCGTCACCGCGCGACTGGTTCGGCGACGAGGCGAGCACGCGTAGGTCGAAGACGCGCGCGAGTGCGTCCCACTTCAGCTGAAGACTCGGCGAGAGCGGAACGCGGTAGCGGTTCCGGGCGATGAAGAGCACGCGCTTCATTCCGCGGCCTTGGCAAGGATCGCCTCGAGCTTGCCGTAGACCGCGTCGGCGTCGTACTCGGCGACGGACGGTGCAGCCACTGCGCGCAAGCGCTCACGGAGCTCCGGCTCGTCGAGGTAGCGCCGAACGGCCGCGACGAATGCCGCCGTGTCGCCGGGCTCGACCAGCAGGCCGTTCTCACCGTCGCGCACCACCTCGGCGACACCACCGGTGCGTGTTGCGATCACAGGCGTCCCGACTGCCAGCGATTCGACCACTCCATGCGGGAAGTTCTCCCATGCGGATGTAAGGATCGATGCGTCCGCCGCGCGCAATAGACCGAGCACCGCGGCGCGCGGGAGCGGGCCGAGGAACTCCACGCGTTCGCCCGCCGCAGCCTCGAGGCGCGCGCGCTCGGGGCCGTCCCCGGCGATCAGGAGCCGGGCGTCGGTCAGTTCGCGCATTGCGTCGAGTGCCCGGCCGAGGTCCTTCTGCGCGGTCAGCCGGCCGGCGAAGGCAAGCACGGGACGTTCGCCCACTTCGAACGTCCCGACGTCCGACACGCGAGGAGCCGGGTTCGGCAGGAGCGTCACGCGCTCCGGCGGGACGCCCCACGAGAGCACGAGGTCGCGCATGAACCCGCTCGGGCAGACGAGATGCGCCGCGCGACGGACGGCCTTGTTCCGCGCAGCACGCAAGACAGCCGCCCGATGGCCGCCGCCGCCGACCTGGAAGTCGCCGACCTCGCCGTCGACGAAGCCCCGCCGGCGCGCACGCTCGAACGCCGGATCTGCGGTCAGCTTCAGCACCACCGGCGTGCGCGCGAGAAACGCGCCGAGCGACGAGCGGCCGAACATTCCGGTCGAGTAGATGACGTCGGCCTGTCTGGCGTTCGTGACGATCGCGCGCAGCGAGGCGGCGTGGCGCACTCCGGGCGGCAGCGCGCGCGAGACCCAGTGCACCGGGTACTCGTCCTGCGACGGCGGCGCGTCGGCTGTCACGACAACTTCAACGTCGTGGCCGCGCTCGCGCAGCCAGCCTGCCACCTCGGGCGCGTGGCTCGCGGGCCCCCCGACGTCGGGCGGCCAGATCCCAGAGACGATCAAGACCTTCATGCGCGCATCCTGAGCAGTGCGACCGACCAGAACGCCGCCAGCGCGATCGCACCTGCGAGCACTCCACCTGCCGCGCCCGTCGCGCCGTAGCGGTCGGCAAGCAGCAGCACTGCGGGCACGAGCACTGCGATCTCGCAGATCTGGCCGACCGTGCGCAACCCAGCGCGGCCGATCGAGACGGGGAACGACTTCGTCCACGCGAAGACGAGCTGCACGACCGCCGCGAGGAGCATGACGCGGAACGCGTTCGCGGCCGGCACGTACTTCGCCTTGTAGATCCAGCGGATCAGGGTCGGCATCGCGAGCCACAAGACGGGCGTGATCACGAGACCAAGCACGGCGGTCCCCGCGATGTAGCGCTTCAGCAGCGCATACGCGCGATCGGCCCGACCGTATTCGACGTCACGCGTCTGCTCGGCAAGCAACACCAGCCGCGCCGGTGCCGAGAGCGACGCGAATGCCGTCGACGGCGCCTGTGCCGCGCGGAAGTAACTGACCTGTCGCCCCGCTGTGACGACGCCGACGAGCACCGTCGGCAAGCTCGTGCGCAGCGAGGTCAGACCCGAAGCGATCGTCGACTGGATCGCGAAGGCGCGGATCTCGCGCGCGTCCTCCGCCAGTGGCGTTCGCTCCGCACGCGGATAGCGGCGGTAGGCCGCATACGCGACGGAGCAAACCGTGACGCTCGACACCGCCTGCGCGACGACGATCGCCGCGAAGAGCCAGAGCAGCCCGTGACGAGCGCCGATTGCAATCGCGGCGAGGCGGAGCAGCATCGACCAGAACAGGAGCACGCCGCGCAGGTCGTAGCGGTTGCGAACGAGCAGCACGGCTCCGGCCATGCCCTCAGGCTGCTGGATGAGCGGGATCAGGGCGGCGACCAACAGCGGATTGCGAAGCCCCTGCAGGTTCCAGATGTGCGGCGCGAGGAACGCCGCGCCGACGATCGCGAGCGAGCCGGCCGCCCCGCCGGCCAGCTTGACGGCCAGACCGATCTCGAACAGCCGCCGGAACCGTCCCCAGTCCTCCCGCGCCGCATAACGATTTCCATACTTGACGACCACCTCGTCGATCGTCAGGTCGACGAACAACTGCAAGAGGCTCGTCGTTGCGAAGACGACCGCAAAGCGGGCGAAGTCGGGAACGGACAGCTCACGCGCTGCGACGATCGTTGCGAGGAACCCGACGAGCGCTGCACCGTAGATCCCGAATGCCGTCGCTGCGCGACGCCGGAGAACACGGGAGCGCATCAGCAAACAGACTATAGTGGCCGGTCTTGGCGACCCTGCGCACGCGCTACGGCGCCGGCCCGCTGATCCTCGCTGCCGCGCTCCCCGCCCTCTTTCTGCACCGGCACTACCAGCCGTCTGTCGACGTCGGCGCGGTCAACGCCAACCTTTCGGACCTCGCGGTGCTCGTCGTCGTCGCGGCTGCCTTTGTGGCGGCGCTGCGCGATCCACGCGCCCTCCGGCGCTCGCTGCCCGTGTGGGAGGGCTGGGCGGCCTTCGCGCTCCTCGTCGTCCTCTCGACCATCTGGGGCGCGCTGCGGTTCTCCGCCTACCCCACAGGAACGCACGCGGTCACCGCAGCGAAGTGGCTCGAGTACATGCTGCTCGCCCCGGCGGTCGTGCTGCTCGTGCGAGGCGCCCATGAGCTCGCGCCCGCCGCGGTCGTCCTTGTCGTGTGGTCGTGCCTTGCGACCTTCGTCGGGCTGCTGCAGTTCTTCGGTGCGCTCGGCGATCTCGACCACACCCCCGCCGGGAGGCGCAAGCCTTCGTTCGTCGGCTACCACGACTTTGCCGCCTTGTCGGCAACCGCACTCCTGATCGCGCTGCTCGTGTTCGCGCGCGGCCCACGCAGCCGCGCCGAGCGCAACGTCGCGCTCGCTGGTGGAATCGCGGGTGGAGTCGGCATCGTCCTCGGCGGGCCGCTCGACACGCTGCTCGGCACCTACCTCGCCGTCGCCGCCCTGCTCCTCCTCTCGCGGCTGCGCGATCCGCGCCGGCTCGCCTCGATCGTGGGCGTGGTGGTCGCGATCACGATCGGCGTGGTGCTGATCCGGAGCGCCGCGCTCGCCGACGGGCTGAAGTTCCTCGGCGTCAAGCAGGGGACCGGCGGCGCCTCGACCCACATCCAGAGCTACCGCCAGCGAGCCCTCCTCGCCTACATCGGCGGGCGCATCTTCATCGACCATCCGCTGCTCGGTGTCGGCTGGCAGGGCTCGACCGATCCGTACGCCTTCGAGCCGTACCTCCACGACGCGCACAAG
>JANMWB010000116.1:0-16950 GCA_031393705.1 Thermoleophilia bacterium
CCACCGCAGGGCGCGCGTACCTCGATCGCTCCCGCTACCGCAAGGGGATGGCCGTCGCGGGCGGGGTGCTCGTGCGCGCGTTCGCGTCAGTCGGCTGGCTCTGGGGAGGCCGCTGGGCCGGCACTCCGGACTACCAGCACTTCTCCCGCACCGGCGGGTGACAGCTCCTCGAGCCGGTCGATCCGCGACAGGTCGGGGAAGAGCTTCGGCCAGATCAGCGCGAGTGCAATCGTGAGCGCCCCGCCAGCGACCACCGCGGGCACCGCGCCGAGGAGTGCGGCGGCCGCGCCCGACTCGAACGCGCCGAGCTCGTTCGACGCGCCGATGAATACGCCCTCGACGGCATTGACGCGCCCGCGCAGCTCGTTCGGTGTTGCGAGCGCGACCGCCGTCGCGCGGATGTTCATCGAGATCATGTCGACGAACCCGCTGACCGCAAGTGCGAGAGCAGAGAGCCAGAACCACCGCGAGAGTCCGAAGACGATCATGCTTGCGCCGAACACGCCGACGACCAGGAGCAGCGTGCGTCCGGCGTGCGAGCCGAGCGGTTTGCGCGCGAGGCGGACGGCCGCTATCAACGCGCCGACGGCGACCGCGCTGCGCAGGACGCCGAGGCCAAACGGTCCGGTGTGCAGGATCGACTGCGCAAAGAGGGGCAGCAGAGCGACCGCGCCGCCGAAGAGGACCGCGAAGAGGTCGAGCGTGATCGCGCCGAGGATCACCGGGCTCGAGCGAATGAAGCGGATGCCGCCGAGCAGGCTGTCGAGCTTCGGCGCCGGCGGCTCGAGCCGCTCCACCAACTCGGGGCGCGTGATCGGGAACAGCATCACCGACGACGTGACAAGCAGGACGATCGCAACGCCGTAGACCGCCTCCGGCTGGAGCGCGAAGAGGAGGCCGCCCACAGCCGGTCCGCCGATCGTCGTGATCTGGCCTGCGATCGAGCGCATGGCGATCGCACCGGTCAAGAGCTCGGCGGGCACGAGCTCAGGCACGAGCGACCGGCCCGCCGGGTTGCCCACCGCCGCGAGCACACCGGTAAGCGCCGCGAGCGCGACGAACTGCCAGAGCTGGCGCGCGCCGCTGATCGTCACGTAGAGGAGCAGGCCCATCACAGCCGCGTCGGCGAAGCCCCATACCGTCACGACGGCGATCCGTGGCAGGCGGTCTGCGAGTTGCCCGGCCGGCAGCGCGAGCAGCGGCACGGGGACGAACTCGGCCAGCCCGATCAGGCCCAGGTCGAACGCGCTGTGGTGGATCGAGTAGACCTGCCAGCCGATCGCGACGGCGGCCATCTGCATCGCGAGGCTCGAGCAGAGCATCGACGACCAGAGGCGACGGAAGTCGCGGTGCGCCAGGGCGGGCGGCAGCGTGAACACGCTTGCACTCTGCCTTCTCAGGCAGTTCTTAGGTCCCACTCAGCATCAGCACAGTGCGCGCTGGTTTCCTGGAGGCACGACAACCAGGAGGAGCAACAGCAATGCCCAGGAACAGAAATCGTCTTGCCGCCGCCGTCAGCGTGGCGGCGCTCGCAGGGGGAGGAGCCGGCGCAGGTGTGGTGGCGCTCACCCACGGCTCGTCCCACACCACGCCGACGGCGGTCGCCGCAGCGGGCGTGGCCAACGTCGCATCCGCGTCGCTCACGGTCGGACAGATCGCCAAAACGTCGATCCCGAGCGTGGTCGAGGTCGATGCGACCGAAGTCGCAAGCCAATCGCCGTTCCCGGGCGCGCAGGGCGGCGGCGGCACCGCCCAGGGCACCGGGTTCGTCTACGACTCGAAGGGCGACATCGTCACGAATGACCACGTGATCAGCGGCTCGTCGTCTGTGAGCGTCAAGCTCTCCGACGGCTCGAGCTACAAGGCAACCGTCGTCGGGAGCGACCCGAGCACCGACCTCGCCGTGCTGCACATCAACGCGCCGTCGTCGAAGCTCGTCCCGCTTGCGCTCGCAGACTCGAGCAAGGTCTCGATCGGCGACGGGGTCGTCGCGATCGGCAACCCGTTCGGCCTCGACGGCTCGGTCACGAGCGGCATCGTCAGCGCGATCAATCGCGAGATCGTCGCGCCCGACAACACGCCGATCGAAGGCGCGATCCAGACAGACGCTGCGATCAACCACGGCAACTCGGGTGGGCCGCTGCTCAACCTGCAGGGCGACGTGATCGGCATCACCTCGCAGATCCAGAGTGATTCGGGCGGTAACGACGGCGTCGGCTTCGCCGTTCCGTCCAACACCGTGACCTCGATCGCGGCGCAGCTGATCTCGACCGGCAAGGCGCAGCACGCGCTGCTCGGCGTCAGCGTCAAGACTGCTGCCGGCGGCGTGACCGTCGGCCAGGTCAGCTCGGGCAGCGCCGCCGACTCGGCGGGCCTGAAGGCGGGCGACGTGATCACCGCCGTTGACGGCACCACCGTTACGACCGCGGAGAAGCTCAGGGCGATCATCGCCGGCCACAAGCCGGGGGACACGGTCACGCTGACGATCCAGCGGAGCGGCTCGTCGAAGACGCTGACGGCAACTCTGGGCGCCAAAGCCTGACGAATCCTCAGGCAAGTTGGTGCCCGGATTCAGCGTCCTCTCATAAATGGCGCCTAGCGTGAGCCAATGACCGAGGTAGCCCTTGACCAGATCCGCGCGCGGGCCCAGGCTCGCGCGCGGTCTCGTGTGCGGCAGAACGCGGCCGCGACGCTGGTCGGGCTCCTGGTCGTCGGCAACGCCGCGTTCATCACGTGGCTGTGGGTGCACGGCGGCAACGTCACGAAGGTGCACACGACCGGGGAGATCCTCACGAGCATCGCCCGTCTGACGGGCCTCTGGAGCGCCTACCTCGCCCTGATCCAGGTGATTCTGCTCGCGCGGCTACCCGCACTCGAACGCGTCGTCGGGTTCGACCGGCTCAGCCGCTGGCATCGTTGGAACGGGCACGTGTGCATCGACCTCGTCGTCGCGCACGTCGTGTTCAGCGTCTGGGGCTACGCGCTGATGGACAAGCTGCCGATCCCGAAGGAGATCTCCACGATGATCTGGGGCGGCGTGTACCCCGGCATGATCACGGCCACGGTCGGGACGTTCATGCTGCTCGGCGTCGTCGCCACATCGCTCGTGATCGTGCGGCGTCGTCTCAGCTACGAGTGGTGGTACGTCGTGCATCTGCTGGCGTACGGAGGGATCGCGCTCGCGTGGTTCCACCAGATCCCGACGGGCAACGAGCTCGTTCTCGATCACACGGCGGCGAACTACTGGCGCGGCCTCTACGTCGCGACGATCGTCGTGCTTGTCGTCTTTCGCGTGCTCGCTCCGTTGTCCGGCGCGCTGCGTCACCGCCTGCGGGTCGCCGAGATCGTGCCCGAGGGGCCTGGCGTCGTCTCCGTCCGGATCACCGGCCGCAAGCTCGACCGCCTGCGCGCCCAGTCCGGACAGTTCTTCCTCTGGCGCTTCCTCGACGGCAAGCGCTGGCGCTCTGCGCACCCGTTCTCTCTGTCGGCGGCGCCCGACGGGCAGTCGTTGCGGATCACCGTCAAGGCGCTCGGCGACCACACGGCGGAGCTCGGCGACCTGCGTCCCGGCACGCGCGTCCTCGCCGAGGGGCCCTTCGGCGTCTTCACCGAACGAGCGCGCCGGCGCGAGAAGGCCGTGTTGATTGCCGGCGGCATCGGCATCACGCCGGTACGCGCTCTCCTCGAGACGATGCGCGGAGACGTCGTCGTGCTCTACCGCGCGATCGCGGAGACCGACGTGATCTTCCGCAAGGAGCTCGACCGCATCGCGGCCGCTCGCGGCACAACCGTTCACTACGTGCTGGGCGATCACCGTGGCGACGGCGCCGACCTGCTCTCACCGGCTCATCTCAAGGAGCTCGTCCCGGACATCGAAGAACGCGATGTCTTCCTCTGCGGGCCTCCGGCCATGACCGATGTGCTCGAACACAACGTCCGTGGTGCGCGCGTGCCACGTCGCCACATCCACACCGAACGCTTCGCCCTCATCTAAGGAGAACAACCGATGCGCAAACCCATCCTCGTTGCCCTGAGTACCGTCGCGCTCGCTGTGCCGAGCGCAAATGCATGGGCGGCTTCCCGCCAGACCGTTTCGAACACGGTTGTCAAGAAGAAGGTCGTGGTCGCCACGAAGTCCTTCGCCGGCGACGCTGCCAACGCCGATCGCTGGGGACCTTTGCAGGTGACGATCGTGGTCAAGAAGACGACGACGACGGTCGGTACGAAGAAAACGGTCGCCCGGAAGATCACCAACGTGACGGTGCCGCTCTTCCCCAACCACACCGACCGCTCCATCTACATCAACCAGCAGGCGTTGCCGTATCTGGTGCAAGAGACGTTGAAGGCACAGAGCTCGCGGATCTACATCGTCTCGGGAGCGACCAACTCGAGCGACGCGTTCGCCCAGTCGCTCCAGTCGGCGATCTTGCACGCCAAGGCCTGGTAATCGCGCGGTGCACCGCGTCGAGCACGTGATGGGAATGCCCATCGTCGTCGACGTCCGCGACCCGGGCGTCGACGATGCGGACCTCGATCGCATGTTCGACTGGCTGCGCTTCGTCGATACGACGTTCAGCACGTACAAGGAGGACAGCGAGGTCAGCCGCATCAATCGCGGTGAGCTCGCGGTCGAGGACGCGAATCCCGACGTGCGTGAGGTGCTCGACCGCTGCGAAGAGCTCCGGCAAGAGACGAACGGCTATTTCGACGCGCGACCGGTGTCCGAGGGGGTGCTGGATCCATCCGGGCTCGTCAAGGGCTGGTCGGTCGACCGGGCCGCAGCGATGCTCGACGAAGCGGGCCTGCGCAACTACGCTCTCAACGCGGGCGGTGACACGCTCGTGCGCGGGCGCGCGATCCCTGACGACTGCTGGCGCGTCGGCATCCAGCACCCACTAGAGCTCGACAAGGTCGCGAAGGTCGTGATCACGAACGACCTCGCTGTCGCCACCTCGGGCGCGTATGCGCGCGGCGATCACGTGATCGACCCGCACACCCGCCGCGCACCGGAGGGCGTCCTCTCGGTGACGATCACCGGCCCCGTGCTCGCGACAGCGGACGCGTACGCCACGGCGGCGTTCGCGATGGGCCTCGAGGGGCCGAAGTGGACGGCGCGCCTGCGCGGCTACGAGGCGATGACGATCCTCGCCGACGAGACCGTGCTCTCGACGCCCGGCTTCCCCGCCCCCTAAAAAGAAAAATCCCGCTGGGCCGGTGGCGCTTTCGTCCACCTCCAAACCAACCGCTCCGGGCTTGCGCCCTTTGCAATCGCTCTGGAGGCTTCAACCTACGGCGCTCCGTGCCCTGCGGGATCCGCAATGTAGGCCGGACGGGCCACGTCTTGCAAGGGGGGCGCAAGACAAAACCCCGCACGTTGCGCGAACTAGAGCGTGACGATGCCGTCGTCGTCGCTCGCAACGCGTGCGCCGGGGTGGAACGTGACGCCGCCGAACGTCACCGGCACGTCGACTTCGCCCTCGCCGGCCTTGTTGCTCGGCTTCGGATGGGTGCCGAGCGCTTTGATCCCGATCGCGAGTTCGCGGAGCGCGGTGGAGTCGCGCACGCAGCCGTGGATGATCAAGCCGGCCCAGCCGTTGTCGCGGGCGAGGCTCGCGATGTTGTCCCCGACGAGCGCGACGCGCAGCGAGCCGCCGCCGTCGACGACGAGGACGCGGCCCGCGCCCGGCTCGGTGACGCGCTGCTTGACCAGCACGTTGTCCTCGAAGCACCGCACGGTTGCGATCTCGCCGTCGAACGACGCCACTCCGCCGAACTGGCGGAAGGCGAGGGTGCAGACCGCCGCGTCGGGGTGCTCGTCGAGAAGGTCTGCGGTCGCGGTCACGACCGAAGCTCGACGATGCCGAGCTCGAGCAGCTCCTGGATCTCCGCGAGCGTCGAGCGGCGGCGGGGAACGCGCGCGCGGTCGAGCGCTTCGGCGAGCGTGGCGCGGCCGTCGAGCTCGACGAGCACGTCCACGGTTTCGTCGTCGATCTCCACCTCGTGCCAGGTGCCCTCCTCGAGGATCACCGTCGCGCCCTCATCCGTCGGCGACTGCTGGATGTTTGCGTCCTCCGTCAGCTTCAGGCGCACCTCGAGCAGCTGTACCGGATCGTCGATCCCCGCGACGAGCTCGAGCGCCTTGAACACGCGCTCGACCTGGTCGCCCGCGTACTCGAGCTCGTCCTCGTCCACGGGATCGGTGCGGATCATGTGCACCTCGCCGGGGCGCTTGTGCAGGAGCACCGCGCCTTCCGTGATCCAGCCGACGCCGAGCTCCTCGAGGTAGGTGGTCCACTTGTCGAGGGCGGCACCGTAGACCTCGGGGTTGACGGAGAGATGCTCGTTCCAGCCGGCAGCGTGGTCGAGCGGGTCGGCGCCGCTGAGGCCGAGCACCCAGGCGTCGCACCCGTTGTCCTGGAGCCACCGATCGACGTGCACGTCGGGGTCCTCCTCGGACTCCGCGAGCCAGCTCACGAGCATGCACCCGACACCGTCCTCCCTCAGGTGCTTGGGCACCTGGGTGACGACGGTCTGGGAGAGCTGGTCTGCCTCGAAGCCGGCAGCGTCGCGGTACTGCCAGCGGTCCTCGGGCGAGACGACGTACGGCGCGTTGCAGGTGATCAGGTCGAACGTCTCGCCCACGACTGGCTCGAAGAGGCTGCCGAGCCGCACCTCGAGGTTTTCGATGCCGTTCAACGCCGCGTTGAGCGCGGTGAACGCGACTGCGCGCGGGTTCAAGTCGGTGGCGATCACCTGGTCGCTGTGGCGCGCGGCGAGCAGCGCTTGCGCGCCGCTCCCGGTGCCGATGTCGAGTGCGCGGCCGACGCGGCGGCGTGGCGTGAGCGCCGCGAGCCACGAGGCGGTCGGCGTGTAGCTCGCGACGTAACCGTGTGGGTCGTCGTCGCCCACCGCGAAGCCGTCGAAGGACATGAGCAGCCCCTCGGCGGGAGCGATGCGGCCGCGCATCACGATCCGGGCGCCGTCCTCGACGGCGAGACCAGTGGTCAGGAGCGCCTCGAGGCCGTCGTTGCCGAGCGCGGCGATCGCGTCGTCGCGGCCGATCGGGACCTGCAGGAGCAGAAGCCTGATCGCGTTCCCGAGCGGCGTGTCCGGCAGCCGACGGTCGAAGACCGGAACGTCCGAGAGGCTTGCCGACGGGCCGTCGTCGCCAAGCAACTCGACGACCGACTCCTCGGTGAACGGCAGCGCGCGCAACACGCGTCCGATCGTGTCTCCGGCACGGGTGTCCGGAACGGGATCCCAGTTCTCAGCGATGCCGCATCCTGCCTGTGCTTCCGACGGACGGTGCGAGGAACCGTTCCCGTCGAGAGGCTTGATGTGGAACTGCGTGCCCGTGGGGATGGCTCAGACCAAGCAGGTCGCACCGGTCGGGCACGCATTTCTGAAAGAGCCGTGCATAGCGGTGGCTGCGTCAAGCCCGACCGGGGCGAGATGCGCAGTGTGTCTGAGCCACCAGCCACGGGTGCGCGTGCGTTTCACATCAAGCCTCTAGTCGCGGCAGGTGTCGCAGGCGCCCTGGAGGACGACGTCGTGCTGCTCGACGGCGTAGCCGCTCTTCGCCTCGACCCGCCGGATCGCGCGCTCGAGTGCCGGGTCGTCGAACGCCTCGACCTTGCCGCACTCGGTGCACACGAGATGGTGGTGGTGCTCGCCCGACTCGCGGAGCGGCTCGTAGCGCGCGATGCCGTCGCCGACGTCCACGCGGCGCACGAGCGCGGCGGCGTGGAGGGATTCGAGCACGCGGTACACGCTCGCGAGCCCGACGCGGTCGTTGAGCGCTTCGTGCACATCTGCGGCCGAGACACAACAGTTCTCGCTGTCGAGCAGCCCGATCACCGCGATGCGAGCCGGGCCGTTGCGATAGCCCGCCTCCCGGAGGCGGTGCTGCGCGTCTTCTGCCCACGTCTTCGGCATCCCTTGATGGTAACGGTTCTCACCAACGTTGACGAGAATCGGTATCGTCAGGCTCCGTGACAAGAACAGTTCTCATGTGCGCGTTGCTGATCGCACTTGCGGGATGTGGGGGCGCCGCCAAGAGCGGGACGTTGCCGGTGGTCGCATCGACGAACACCTACGGCGACATCACGCGCCAGATCGGCGGCTCGCATGTCGCCGTCACCTCGGTGCTGACCGACCCGAACGCCGACCCGCACCTCTTCGAGCCCGGAACCGCAAACGGTCTCGCCGTCGCCCGCGCTCGCGTCGTGATCGAGAACGGCCTCGACTACGACTCGTTCATGACGCGGCTGGAGCGCGCCGCGCCGAGCAGCGACCGGAAGGTGCTGAGGATCGCCGACGTCCTGGGCGTACACGGGGCCAACGCAAACCCACACCTTTGGTACGACGTGCTCGCGCTTCCGAGGATCGCGACGGCGATCGAGCAGGCGCTCGCGAGCGCGGATCCGAAGCATGCGGCCGCCTACCGGCACGGATTGGTCGATTTCGTCGCGAGCCTGACACCGCTGCTGCGCGCCGTCGCGTCGATCAGCGCGGCCCACGCAGGCGCGTCCGTCGCGTACACGGAGCCGGTGCCCGGCTATCTCATCCGGGCGGCGGGACTGCGCAACCTCGCCCCGTCGTCGTTCACGCGCGCGATCGAGCAGGGGACCGAGCCATCCGCCTCCGCGGTTCAGGCGATGACCGCGCTTGTGGCAAAACGGCAGATCGTCGTGCTGCTCTACAACAAGCAGGCGATCTCGCCGATCACGGCTCACGTCCGCACCGTCGCGCAGCGCGCGGGTATCCCGCTTGTTCCGGTCACGGAGACGTTGCCGGCGCACCTGTCGTTCCAGCAGTGGCAGCTCGGCCAGGTCGATGAGCTGCAGAGGGCACTCAGCCGGTGACGCAGCCCGTCGTCTCGGTTGATCAGCTCGCGCTCCGGTTCGGCAACCGCGAGCTCTGGCACGACCTGACCTTCCAGCTCGAGGCAGGCGAGTTCCTCGCCGTTCTCGGTCCGAACGGGGCGGGGAAGACCTCGCTGCTCCGCATCCTGCTCGGCCAGCTCGAACCGACTTCGGGTCGGGTCGTGATCGACCGCAGTCGCATCGGCTACGTCCCGCAGCAGCGCGTCTTCGACCGCGACCTGCCGCTGCGCGGGCGTGACCTCGTGCGCTTCGGCCTCGACGGCAACCGCTGGGGGATCGGCCGCCTCGGCGCGCCCGATCGCAGGCAGATCGACGACGTCATCGCATCCGTCGGCGCTTCCGCGTTTGCCGACGCACCGCTCGGCCGCCTCTCCGGCGGCGAGCAGCAGCGGCTGCGGGTCGCACAGGCTCTCGTCTCGGATCCGGGGCTGCTGCTCGCCGACGAGCCGCTGCTTTCGCTCGACCTCGCCTACCAGCAGGTGATTGTGCAGTTGCTCGACGAACGGCGGCGGAGCGCCGACACGCCGGTTGTGTTCGTCACGCACGACGTCAACCCGATTCTCACCGCCGTCGACCGGGTGCTCTACCTCGGCCCCGACGGCTGGGCGATCGGCCCTGTCGACGACGTGCTCAACACCGAGACCCTCTCGCGCCTGTACGGGACCGAGGTCGACGTGCTTCGCGTCCGCGGGCGCGTCGTTGTGGTCGGTACACCGGACGCTGAGCACGTCCACCACGTCCACTGATGTTCACGACGCTACTTGGCCAGCACTTCGTGCACACAGCGCTTCTCGCGGGCGCCGTCGTCGCGGTCGTCTCAGGCGCGATCGGCGTGTTCGTCGTGATGCGCGGCCTGAGCTTCGCGGTGCACGCGATCTCGGAGCTTGGCTTCACCGGAGCGACCGGCGCGCTCGTGATCGGCCTCGACCCGGTTCTGGGGATGCTCGGAGGCTCGCTCGTGGTCGGCGCTTCGCTCGGGGTTCTCTCGTTGCGTGGCCGCGAGCGCGACAGCGCGATCGGCGCGGTCCTCGCCTTCGGCCTCGGCCTAGGCGTCCTCTTCCTCTCCCTCTACCAGGGCTACGCGACTGCGGCGACCAACCTGCTGTTCGGCAGCATCGTCGGCGTCGACGACACCCAGTTGCGCAATCTCGCGATCGTCGCCGTGATCGTGCTCGTCGCGCTGGCAGTGCTCTACCGGCCGCTGTACTTCGCGGCGATCGACCCGGAGGTCGCCGCCGCACGGGGTGTCCCGGTACGGGCCCTCTCCGTTGCGATCTTTCTGCTCGTCGCGCTGACGACGGCGGAGGCGATCCAGGTCGTCGGCGTGCTCCTCGTCCTGACACTCGTGATCACCCCGGCAGCCGCGGCGCAGCGGCTGACGGTACGGCCCGGCCTCACGGTGCTCTGGAGCGTCGGGATCGCGCTCGTCGCCACCGAGGGCGGCATCCTGCTCTCGCTCGCCCAGCCCTGGCCGACGAGCTTCTTCATCAGCGCGATCTCCTTCGCGTTCTATGTCGCCGCTCGCGTGCGCTCGTTCTTAGTCCGCCCTTAGTCAGGTCGCTGCAAGGCGCGCAGTGGTGTCCTGTGGCTGGGCGGTGCCGGGCCCGCATGCCTGCCGCGGTTCGTCGCCGCCCTCCCCCCTCAAGGCTGAGACTTCGCGAGCCGCACCTCGCGAAGCTTCGGCTGTGCTTGACGCGGATCGACATACTCCGTGCTGTGACCTACGTCCCGGCCGAAGATCGCTATGAGCACATGCAGTACCGCCGCTCGGGTCGTTGGGGCCTGAAGCTGCCGGCGATCTCGCTCGGCCTCTGGCACAACTTCGGCGCCGAGCGGCCGCTCGAACTGGGCCGCGGGATCTTGCGCCGCGCGTTCGACCTCGGGGTGACGCATTTCGACCTTGCGAACAACTACGGGCCGCCGTTCGGCTCCGCCGAGGAGACGTTCGGCCGGATCTTCGACAAGGACTTTCGGCCGTACCGTGACGAGCTCGTCATCTCGACGAAGGCCGGCTACGACATGTGGCCCGGCCCGTACGGCGAGTGGGGCTCGCGGAAGTATCTGCTCGCGTCGCTCGACCAGTCGCTCGGGCGCATGGGGCTCGACTACGTCGACATCTTCTATTCGCATCGCTTCGATCCCGAGACGCCGCTCGAGGAGACGATGGGCGCGCTGCACAGCGCCGTGCAGCAGGGTAAGGCGCTCTACGTCGGCATCTCCTCGTACTCGGCGGAGAAGACGCGCGAGGCGGCGGCGATGCTGCGCGATTTCGGCACCCCGCTTCTGATTCACCAGCCGTCGTACTCGCTGCTCAACCGCTGGATCGAGCCGGAGCTGCTCGGCGCGCTCGCGGAGGTGGGCGCCGGCTGCATCACGTTCTCGCCGCTCGCGCAGGGGATGCTCACCGACAAGTACCTGGACGGCATCCCCGAGGGATCGCGGGCGACTCAGCAGTCCTCACTTTCGCCGGATCTCCTGACCGACGAGGCGATGGAGAAGATCCGGGCGTTGAACGAGCTCGCAAAGCGGCGAGGGCAGTCACTTGCGCAGATGGCGCTTGCCTGGACGCTGCGCGATCCGCGTGTCACTTCGACGCTGATCGGCGCCTCGAGCGTCGCGCAGCTCGACGACTCACTCGGTGCGCTCGGGAACCTCGCGTTCTCCGTCGACGAGCTCGCGGAGATCGACCGCTACGCGACGGACAGCGGCATCAATCTCTGGCAGCGTTCCAGCAGCGAGTAGCTACTGCGCGGTGCCGGCGACGATGCGGTCGTAGGCGCGGCGGACGGGCGAGTTCGGATCGGGAACCTGCGACGCGTCGCGGCGGCTCTGCTCGACGATGAACTTGTCCAGAGCGCGCAGGGCCTGTCCGAACGATCTACCGTCTCCCATGCCTACAGTCGTCGGGGATCCGGGCTCCGGAGGTAATCCCTTGGACGAGTGAGTGGTCGGCCTATCCTCTGTCGCGATGGCTCCAGCAGCTCTTGACGGCATTGCCGTCGTCGACTTCTCCCGCGTGCTGGCCGGCCCGCTCGTCGGGATGACGCTTGGCGATCTGGGCGCGGACGTGGTCAAGGTGGAGGCGCCCGGTGGCGACGACACGCGGCGCTGGCTGCCGCCGACCGACGCGCAGGGCAGGGCGTCGTACCACCACGCCGCGAACCGCAACAAGCGGTCGATCGCGCTCGACCTCAACGTTGGGCCGGACCTCGAGCTTGCGCGCCGGTTGTGCGAGCGCGCCGACGTCGTCGTCTCGAACTTCAAGCCTGGAACTCTCGAGCGCTTCGGGCTCGACTACGAGCGCATCGCGGCTGCCAACCCGCAGGTCGTCTACTGCGAGATCAGCGGCTTCGGCGAGCGGGGCGGACGCGAGCTGCCGGGCTACGACCCGCTTGTGCAGGCGGTCGGCGGGCTGATGAGCATCACCGGCCCGCCCGGTGTGCCTTCGAAGGCCGGTGTCGCGATTGTCGACGTCGTCACGGCGCTGTATGCGACCGTCGCGGTCCTCGCGGCGCTCTACGCGCGGCGGGAGCTCGGGAAGGGACAGCGCGTGACGATCGACCTGCTGCACGCGAACCTCGCGATGCTCGCGAACCAGTCCGCGGGCTGGCTGGCGAGCGGCCGCGTGCCGCAGTCGCTCGGCAACGTCCATCCGAGCATCGAGCCCTTTGCGACCTACCGGGCGGGCGACGGCGACCTGATGATCGGCGCCGGCAACGACGGTCAGTTCGCGCGACTCGCCGCCGCGATCGGTGCGCCGGAGCTCGCGAGCGACCCGCGCTTCGACTCGAACGAGCAGCGGGTCGCGAACCGCGAGGAGCTGCGCGCAGCCCTCGAGGGACGGCTCGCGACGCGCTCCCGGGCCGAGTGGCGCGACGTGCTGCTCGAGGCCGGTGTGCCCGCCGGCCCGGTGCAGACGATCGACGAGGCGTTCTCACTTGCCGCAGCCCTGGGGCTCGACGCGGTCGACGAGACCGACGGCGTGCGCACCGTCAGCTTTCCGGCGCACCTGTCGGAGACGCCGGCGACCGTCCGCCGGCGGCCGCCGGACCTGGACGAGCACGGCTCGGACTTCAGCCGCGGCTGACGGTGACCGTCGCGCCTGCGCGGCGGAGCAGCGACGAGAACGGACAGCCTTCGTCGGCGCGTTCGATCGCGGCCGCGAGCGCTTCCTCGGTCGTGCCTTCCACCTCGGCGTGCACGGTGATCTCCGCGCCGACGATCTGGTGACCCTGATCGGGAACCTCGTCCATCACGATCAGGCAGTGGATCTCCATGCGGGTGGGCGGCGTCTTGTCGCGCGCGAGCTCGCTGCCGAGTGACGTCGTGAAGCACCCGGCTGTTGCGGCGGCGAGCAGCTCCTCGGGGCTCGTCTTGCCTTCCGGCTCCCCGATCCGCGAGGCGAGGGTGTAGGGCAGGCCGGTGAAGGCGCCCGTGCCCCCGCTGATCGTCCCGGCGCCGCGGGAGACGCTGCCCTCCCACGCGACCTTGGCACTACGTTCGATTCTCGGCACGCTCAGCTCTCCTTGGGAGTCTTGATGTGGAACTGCGTGGCCACGGGGATGGCCGAGACCAAGCAGGTCGCCCGGGGCGGGCGCAGGGCATAGCGGTGTCTACGTTCAAGCCCGACCCGGGCGAGATGCGCCGCGTCTGGGCCACCATCCGTGGCTGCGCGTGCGTTCCGCATCAAGACTCCAACGGCAACGCGGCAAGCGTGCCGTCGGGGTAGTAGGCCTCGGCCGGCGAGCCCGCCGGCCGGAAGACGCCGAGGAGCCGCAGCTCCGAGTCGCCGGTGTTCGCGAGGCAATGTACGAGCCTCGCCGGGAGGTGGACGCACGATCCGGCCTGGAGCGGCGCCTGCTCGCCACCGATCTCGAGCACGCCCTCACCCTCGAGGACGTAGATCACCTCGTCGTAGGTGTGGAAGTGGTCCGGCGCTCGACCCGGCGGGACGAGGCCGACGAACTGGGTCACCGATGCGCAGCCGACCTCCGGCGTCGCGCCGAGCAGGAACTGCCGGCCGGCGGTTGCCGTGCCGCTTTCGCCCGCGTTCAGGTCGAGGACAGCGTGGCCGGTCGACGGGACTGGCTCGTGCACCAGCACCGAGACCCCTCTGGCGTCGCCTTCGGCCGACCACGGGAGTCCGCGCGAGACGAAGATCGCGACGCCCGCGCGGAGCTCGTGCGTCTCGGTGCCGATCGCCAGCTGCCCCGTTCCTTCGAGGACGTAGACGACCTCGTCCGCGTCGGCCTCGTGATGCTCGCCGGCGAGCCGGCCCACGCGCTGCGTGAGTTGCTCGGTCTCGAAGAGCGTCCCGCCAGCACCTGCATCCATGGCGTATTCCATCGATGCGTAACCTACGTGCATGAGCAACGTCGACATCGTCAAGCGCTCCTACGAGGCTTTTGCCCGACACGATCTGGACGGCGTCATGGGCGACATGCACCCGGAGATCGTGTGGCACCAGGCCCAGGGATTGCCACACGGCGGCACCTATCACGGGCTCGACGAGGTGAAGCGGAACATCTTCGACCCGCTCGACGAGGAGTGGTGGGACGGGTTCACCGCCGGCCCCGACGAGTTCCTCGACGCCGGTGATCAGGTGGCCGTGGTGGGCCGGTATCGGGCCACCGCGAAGGGAACCGGCAAACAACTGGACGTTCCGTTCGTCCATATCTGGACCCTGGAAGGCGACAAGGCAATCCAGTTCCGCCAATACCTCGATACCGCAGGGTGGGTGGGCGCTCTCCAGGTCTGAACGGATTTGATCATTGACACTGGCGCCGGCAGTGGTGAGACTCGGCATCCCCCGGAAAGCGACAATTGTTCCCATGCAAGGAGGAACCACATGAAGAAGGCGATCGGTTTCGCCCTCGCAGTCCTTGCCACGACCGTCGTGGCAGCGAGCGCGCAGGGAAGTAACAGGATTACCGCGGCCTCTGCGGCCAGCGTGAACTGCAGCAGCACGATCACGCTCCCTCTCGTCACCCCGGTCACCGGCGGCGCCGGCTTCCTCGGTGCCGAACAGGGCTCGTGGGCAAGCTACGCGGTCAAGACGCTCGCGAAGCCGCTCGGACTGAAGGTCAAGTTCGTGCTCGGCGACACGCCCGTCGAGCAGGGCCCGGCTCCGGCACAGGCTCTGGCTCAGAAGTACGTCGCGGACAAGAGCGTCCTCGTGGTGCTCGGACCGTCCACGTCCGGCGCCGTCGCGGCGTCGAGCTCGACGTACTTCTCGGCGAAGATCGCGCACATCTCCCCGTCGGCAACGCGCACGTCGCTGACGCAGGGATCTCCGAAGGAAGCGACCCCGGCGTTCTTCCGGGTCGTCCCCGGTGACTACATCCAGGGCCCCTCGGACGCGAACTACATGCAGAACGCCCTGCACGTGAAGCGGGTCGTGCTCTTGGACTTCCAGGAGCCGTACTCGGTCGGGCTCTCCGACGCAGTCGAGTCAGTGCTCAAGAAGGGTGGAGTGGCGACAACACGTCTCTCCGCGCCGAACACGACGACCGACTACTCGGCGTATGTCACCAAGGTGCCGAGCGATGCCGACATCGTGTTCTTCCCGACGCAGAAGCCGGGCGACGCTCAGACGTTCGCCCAGCAGCTGATCGAGCAGGGCAAGAAGGCGAAGGTGTTCGGCGGTGACGGCTCGAACGACCCGTCCGCGTTCAAGGCGGCGGGCTCGTACGTGTCGAACTTCGCCCCGGACATCACGGGCATCGCGGCCGACAAGGCGCTCGTCGCCGGCTGGAAGAAGGTCAACCCCGGCAAGGCCGTGGGCTCCTTCGGTCCGCCGAGCTACGGCGCAGCTCAGGTTGCGCTGAACGCGATTGCTCTCGCGTGCAAGCAGGGTCATGGCAAGACGACTCGTCAGGCCGTGTTGAGCAACATCAAGAAGGTGAAGATCAAGAACTGGATCCTCGGTGGGGATCTCCGTTGGTCGACCAAGTCCAACGACCCGCTGAACGCGAAGTTCTACATCTTCCAGATTCAGTCGAACGGCTCGTACAAGCTCGTCGGCTAGCCGACGAGAACCAAGCGCATCACAGGGGGCGGCTCGGAAACGAGCCGCCCCCGACTGTTGTAGAACCCCCCTGTGGACACGTTTCTCCAGCTCACCGTCGATGCCCTGACGCTCGGCAGCGTCTACGCGCTGATCGCGCTCGGGTACACGCTCGTCTACGGCGTGTTGAAGCTTCTGAACTTCGCGCACGGCGACGTCTTCATGGTCGGCTCGTTCATCGGCTTCGGCGTCCTGCAGCTGCTCGGCGGCACGTCCAAGCCCGTCGTGCCGGTCTGGCTCCTGCTCGTGCTGATGGTCCTCGCAGCGATGGTGGGCTGCGCGGTGCTCGGCGTGGTGATCGAGCGCTTCGCCTACCGGCCGCTTCGCGATGCGCCGCGCATCGCGCCGCTGATCAGCGCGCTCGGCGTCTCGTTCTTCCTCGCCAACTCGATGCAGCTGCTCTTTGGCGCGACGCCCCGCAACTACAACATCTTCGATCTCGCCAACGCCTCGCTCTACACCAAGGGCTTCAACATCGGGAACGTCCACGTGGCGCTGCTGCGGATCATCACCGTCGTGTCCGCGTTCGTCCTGATGGTGCTGCTCTGGTTGCTCGTCAACCGGACGCGCACGGGCAAGGCGATGCGCGCGACGTCGTACGACCGCGAGGCGGCGGCGATGATGGGCATCGACATCGACAAGGTGATCGTCTTCACGTTCGTGCTCGGCTCGGCGCTTGCGGGCGCCGGCGGTGTGCTGCAGTCACTGCGCGTCCCGACGACGGTCGCGATCGGTTTCGTCGTCGGTCTGAAGGGGTTCACCGCAGCCGTGATCGGCGGCATCGGCTCGATTCCGGGCGCGATGGCGGGCGGCCTGATCCTCGGCTTCGCCGAGTCGTTCTCGCAGGGCTACATCTCGACGAAGTGGTCGGATCTGATCGTCTTCTCGATCCTGATCGCATTCATGATCTTCCGGCCGCAGGGGCTCCTCGGCCGCGCCGACATTCGGAAAGTTTGATGACAGATTCCACCCCCCACGGCTCGCACACTCCCGCCGCCG
>JANMWB010000130.1:0-2802 GCA_031393705.1 Thermoleophilia bacterium
CGATAGACGCCGGCGACCGCGTCGCTGATCACGACGCCGATCGGGATGCTCGTCAGCTCGAAGTCCGAGATCTGGAGACCTACCCGATTCTGCTGGTGCGCCCCTGCGGTTGCGGCATCCGCGCAGAGGCCGCTGTGTGCCATGACGACAACCGCACCGCGGGCGATCGCACCGAGGGCGGCCTCCTTGCACGCTGCCGGGAGCCCGGCCGACCACGCGCGAAGGACGACCGTTCCGGGGTGAGCGTCTTGCACGCCACGCGTGAACGCAGCAGCGAGCGCGTCATCTTGCGGCCCGACCCACGCGACGCGCGCATCGAGTCCGCCCTGCTCCGCCGAGACGAGGCCTGCGACAACGCCGCCGAGTTGCGCCGCCTGCGCATCGTTCAGCACGAGACCGACGAGATTCGCGCGGTGGTGGCCCTTCGTGGAACCACCGACATACACGTAGTGCGAGGCCGGATACTGCAGCGCGACGGCCTCGACCGCGGCGACGCCGGCAGCCTGCGCCGACACGACGACCAGCGGGTAGGCCTGCATCGAGGCGAGCGGTCCTCTGCCTGCGATCAACGCGCCCGGGACGGGGCTCACCTCGAGCGGTCCAACGACGCCCACGCGCAGCCCAGCCCTCGGCGCGGCGACCGTCGCCGGTTTCACCGTCACCGTCGTCGTGTGTGGCGCACTGCCGCAGCCTGCAGCCATCCCGGCGCAGAGCACGAACAGCGCGATGAGAGCCGCCCTCATCCGCATGTCCTCCAAAATAGACGGGGCGGGCCTTGACGGCCCGCCCCGTGTGAAACCACCTGCCGATCCGTCTACTTGACGGCGGCGGGGATCCCCTTGACCTTGCCGGCCTTCAGCAGCACGAACTGCGCTGCGACAGCCGACTTGATGGACGCCGGCGCCTTCGAGCTCCACTTGCCGTAGCCCACGCCGTTCACCTTCGCGTCGAAGATGACATCCGCGCCACCCTTGAGCGTCCCGGCCTTCGCCGCGGCGATCGCGGACGACACCGAAACGTCGACCTTCTTGAGCGCGCTCGTCAGGACGTGCGAGCCGAGATAGCCCTGATCCGCGTCGACACCGATGCCGAAGATGCCCTTCGAGCGAGCAGCATCGAGAACACCGAGACCGCACTGACCAGCGACCTGGAACTCGACAACCGAGCCCTGCGCGATCTGGTTGAGCGCCTTCTCCTTGCACTTCGCCTGAACGACGAAGTCCTGGGAGTAGTCGTTCAACGTCTTGATACCCGGATCGGCCTTCTTGGCGCCGAACTGGTAGCCCGCGATGTAGCGATCGACCGGCGGGATCTTGAGGCCGCCGACGGAACCGACCGCCGTGCCGTTATGGGACTTCGCCCAAAGACCGGCCGCGTAACCGACGAGGTAACCAGCCTCCTGCTCCTTGAAGAGCAGGCCCTCGGCGTTCTTCGGCTTGTGCTTCATGGACGTCACGTCCACGTCGACGATCGCGAACTTGCTCTTCGGATACGACGACGCGATTGCGTCCATCGCGTCAGTCATCAGGAAGCCGACACCGATCGTGATCCCGGCGCCGGACTGAACGCACGCCTTGAGGTTCGGGATGTAATCAGCGGGGGACTTCGACTGGATGACACGACCCTTGATGCCGGTCTTTTCAGCAGTCTGGAGACCGACGAACGCAAGGTGGTTGAACGACTTGTCGTTCAGACCGCCGATGTCGGTGACGAGACATGCGCTGAAGGCGGCCTGGTGTGCTGCGGACGCCGAGCTGCCGCGCATGGCGGCGAACATGGACGCCAAAAGCACCGTCGCGACAGCAAGTGCCGCGAGCGTGAGCCAACGCTTCCTCACTTGATGAACCCTCCTGTTTTGTCTGTCCGGGGGGACTAGCGCGAGTAGCCTAGCCCCTCTTCCAGACGGGGTCTACAAACCCGGCCGGCCTAATCCACGGCGGACGCGCGCACGACACGCTCGAGATCGTGCTCGGAGACGAGCACGCGGCGGGGTTTCGAGCCCTCGTAGGGCGAGATGATCCCGCGGCGCTCCAGCATGTCGATCAGGCGGCCTGCGCGGGTGTAGCCGACCCGCAATCGGCGCTGGAGCAGGGAAACGCTGGCGGTCTGTGCCGTGACGACGACCTCGATCGCCTTGTCGAGCAGCGCGTCCTCGTCCGGGTCGAACTCGCCGTCATCGGCGTCGTCGGCGAATACCTGCGGCAGTTCGAGGAAGCTCTCGTCCACGTGCTGTTCGCGCTGCGCCTTCGTCTGCTCGACGATCATCGCCACTTCTTCCTCTGTCACGTACGCGCCCTGGACGCGCTGCAGGCGGGACGTCCCGAGCGGCTTGAACAGCATGTCGCCCTGCCCGAGCAAGCTCTCGGCGCCGTTCGAGTCGAGGATGACGCGTGAATCGGTTTGCGACGACACCGCGAACGCGATCCGCGAAGGGACGTTCGCCTTGATCATGCCGGTGATCACGTCGACCGACGGGCGCTGCGTTGCGAGCACCAGGTGGATCCCAACGGCGCGCGACTTCTGGGCGAGGCGAATGATCGAGTCCTCCACCTCCTGCGGGCTGACCATCATCAGGTCGGCGAGCTCGTCGATCACGACGAGCAAATACGGCAGCTCCTCCTCCCCGCGCTTCCTGAACGCGCGGTTCGCCTCGGGCAGGCTGCGCGCGCGCACCTGGCTCAGACGCTCGTAGCGGCGCTCCATCTCGGTGACGACGTTGAGCAGCACCGCAGCCGCTTCCTTCGGGCTCGAGACAACCGGGGTCAAGAGGTGCGGAATCCGCTCGTAGAAGTTCAGCTCGAT
>JANMWB010000145.1:0-24938 GCA_031393705.1 Thermoleophilia bacterium
GGCGTTGATGCGTTGGATGTCGGCGCATCGACCGGCGGGTTCACCGACGTGCTTCTGCAGCGTGGCGCGTCACGCGTGATCGCGCTCGACGTCGGCTACGGGCAGCTGCACTCGAAGATTCGCGACGACCCGCGCGTCGTCGTCCTCGAACGCGTGAATGCGCGCTCGCTGACGGAGCTGCCGTTCGCGCCGCAGCTCGTGACCTGCGACGTCTCGTTCATCTCGGTGAAGCTCGCGCTGCCCCCGGCGCTCGCGCTCGCCGCGCCGGGCTGGCAGGCACTCGTCCTCGTCAAGCCACAGTTCGAAGCCGGGCGGGCGGAGACACCGAAAGGTGTCGTGCGCGATGCGGCGGTGCAGCGTCGTGTCGTGACCGAGGTCGCGGATGCGCTGCTCGCGAGCGGAGGCGAGCCGCGCGGGGTCGTAGACTCCGGATTGCCCGGCCCGAAGGGAAATCATGAGTTCGTCCTCCACCTCGTCCACCGAGAACGCCCCGAACGGCCGGCCGACCTCGACCGGTGGATCGCCGATGCCGTCGGTTAAGCGCGCGGCTGTCGTCACGATTGACCGCGACGGCGCCGACGAAGCGCTCACGCGCTTGCGGGCCGTCGCAGCTCGCTGTGGTGTCGAGCTCGTGAGCGATGAGGATGCGGAGATCGCGATCGTGCTCGGCGGCGACGGGACGATGTTGCGCGCGCTCGCTCGCTTCCTCGGCACCGGAGTCCCGGTGATCGGCGTCAACTACGGGCGCGTCGGGTTCCTGACCGCCATGTCCGCGGACGAGCTCGAGCAGGGGATCACCCGCGTGTTCGCCGGCGAGTACCGCACGGTGGAGCTCTCGACGCTCGAGGCGAGTGTCAACGGCACGACCAAGGTCGCGGTCAACGATGTGGTCGTTGCGGGCGGGACGCTCGGCCGGATGGTCGAGATCGGCTATTCGATCGGCGACGAGGATCTCGGCCACCAGCCGTGCGACGGGCTGATCTGCGCGACGCCGACCGGTTCGACGGCCTACAACCTCTCGAACGGCGGCCCGGTGCTCGTGTGGGGTCTCGACGCACTGGTGCTGACCTTCGTTGCCCCGCACGCGCTCGTGATCCGTCCCCTCGTCGTGCCCCGCGGGCCGGACGAGACGATCACGAACCTCACACCCGACCTGGAGGCGACCGTGCTGGTCGACGGCCAGCCAGTCGGAACGCTCGCGACCGGCGAGCAGGCCGTCGTGAGGGTCGGGGGCCAGCACAGCCTGCTCGCCACGCTTCCCGAAGTGACATTCTTCAGCCGCTACGCGGCGACCTTCGGGCGGTAGGACGCTCGCGCGCCCGGGCGGCTCATCGGCACGCGCGGCCGCAGCGGCGGCAGCGGTGCGGCCTCGCCGGTAGACGTGCGCCGCAGCGCTGGCAGAGCGCGGGCGCACGCGCCCGGCGCGCCCCGACCGCCGCCTGGATCTCCTCCGCCGAAATCAGTAGGACGGCGAGGCCGTCGTCCGCGTCGAGCGAGGCGAGGTATCCGTCACGGCACTCCTCGACATCGCCGTGCTTCTCGACGAGCTCGGCGAGCGCGTAGAGATGACGGCGGTGCGGCCTCATGGCCGCACCCCGTCGGGGAGATCACTGCCGTCATCATCCTGCCCTCTGCGACCGGCATCCCCTCGAGGCGTCCGACCTCCTTGACGTCCTCTGCGAGGCGAGCGATGAGATCGCGGCCTCGGTCCGGGTGCTCCCGCTCGCGGCCGCGGAAGATCACCACGGCTTTCACCTTCGATCCGTCCCGCAGGAACGCGAGAGCGCGATCTCGCTTCCAGGCGTAGTCGTGCGAGCCGATCTTCGGTCGCAGCTGTACCTCCTTGAGCGAAACGTGCACCTGATTGCGTTGCGCTGCTCGTAGCTTGCGCTCCTCCTCGTAGCGCCACTTGCCGTAGTCGAGGACGCGGCAGACGGGCGGATCTGCCTTCGCCGCGATCTCGACGAGATCGAGCTCGCGTGCGTGGGCGTGGGCCCGCGCCTCGTTCGCGCCCATCACTCCCAACTGTGTTCCGTCTTCGGCGAGCAGCCGCACCGGCTGGTCGCCGATCTGTTCGTTGATCCTTGCTGTGACGCGCCTGTCGAGCGCGACGGCGCCACGCTTGCGTGCTTTTCTCAACCGGAGTCCTTTCGTCGAACGGAAATGGGTACGCAGCGGCGTACCGTTCGGCAAGGACGTCTGTGTTGTCTGCGCGCGAGCTAGCGCGCGGCCGGGCCGAACGGGAGGGCTGCTGCAGAAGTTGTCTGATCCATTGCGGCCCTCCTTTCGCTCGAAACGAGCCGACGCCTCGAATACTACGCGAAGGCCCGTTGGGACGATGACGCCCGCAGGTGCCCTCCGTACGATGGTGTCGTGCTCCGGACACTCCGCATCTCGAATCTCGTCCTGATCCGGGAGGCGGAGCTCGACCTCGCCGCCGGCCTGAACGCGATCACCGGTGAGACCGGCGCCGGCAAGACGATCCTCACGAACGCGATCGGGCTTCTGCTCGGCTCCAAGGGCGACGCGGCACTGATCGGTGCGGCCGGGGACGAGACCTACGTCGAGGCCGAGTTCGACGGGGTCGACGACGACGCGCTCGGCGCGCTCGCCGAGCTGCGGCCCGAGGGTGAGGACGGGGTTGTACTGGCGCGGCGGATCTTTGCCGACGGGCGCACGCGTGCCTACGCGTGGGGACGCAGCGCGGCGCGCGAAGACGTAGCTGCGGCGGCGGAGGCGCTGATCGCGATGAGCGGCCAGTTCGAGCAGCGGCGGCTCGCCCGGCCGGCCTACCAACGGGGGGTGCTCGACGCATTCGCGGGACTCGACGTGCGCGCTGCGCAGCGCGCGTGGCGCGAGCTGCAGGCCGCGCGGCGCGCCTACGACGAGCTGACACGCGACGCCGACGCGGCGCAGGCCCGGCTGGAGGAGCTGCGGCAGCTCGCCGCCGATACCGAAGGACTGGAAGCGGGGCGGGAGGACGAGTTGCGCGCCGAAAGCGAGCGGCTGCGCCACGTGACCGAGCTCGCGGAGGGCGCGGCTGCGGCGGCGAACGCGCTCACGCCCGAGGACGGGGAGGGTGCCGCGGACCTGACCGGCGCCGCCGAGCGCGCGGTGGCGCCGCTGGAGCGGCTCGCACCCGAGCTGCAGGCGGCAGGCGATGCACTGCGCCAGGCGGAGCTGCAGCTCCGCGAGACCGCGTCCGACCTCCAGGCCTTCCTGCACTCCCTGCAGGCCGAGCCTGGCCGGCTCGAGGAGGTCGAGGCCGAGCTCGAGTCGTTCTCCGACCTGCGACGGCGCCACCGCGTTCAGACCTTTGCCGAGCTGCTCGAGCGCGGCGAGGAGGCTCGTCGTGAGCTGGGCGCGCTCGAGGAGGGCCATGACCCGGTGCGCGCGGCCGAGCTCGCGCTCGAGCAGGCGCAAGCCGAGGTCGATCGCATCCATGCCGCGCTGCGTAAGGCACGGCGCAAGGCGGCGGATCCGTTCGCGAAGGCGGTGGCCGACGAGCTGAAAGGAATCGGCCTCGGCGACGGCGAGTTTCAGGTCGTCCTCACGGAGCGCGATCCGGGAGCGACCGGTGCCGACGATGTCGCGTTTCTGATCCGCCCGAACGCCGGTCTACCGTTCGGCCCGGTCGCGGAGACCGCATCGGGTGGTGAGCTCTCGCGCGTTGCGCTCGCGATCGCGGCGGTCGCGGGCGGCGAGACGATGGTCTTCGACGAGATCGACGCCGGCATCGGCGGCACAACAGCCCACGCCGTCGCCGAGACGCTGCGGCGCCTGGCCGAGCGCGCACAGGTCGTGACGATCACGCATCTACCCCAGATCGCGACGGTCGCCGACAAGCACTTCAGCGTCGAGAAGGTCCCGGGCGATCCGACTCACACGCGGATCGAGCCCCTCGACGATGCGCAGCGCCGCGACGAGATCGAACGCATGCTCGGCGGCGCGGAGTTCCTTGCGTCCATCGAACGGCCGTGAGCCAGGCGACGCTGGAACTGCTCGCACCACGGGCAGACGTGTGGGCGTTCCTCGCTGAGCCGTACCACCTCGCCGACTGGTGGCCCGGCATCACCGGCGTCGAGCCGGATCGCCGCGGCTTTGCACCAGGCGCCCGTTGGAAGGCGCTCGCGACGAAACGGAACATCCTCGCGGGCCCGCGGCCGACCGAGACGATGCTCCTGATCCGCGAGATCGATCCGTACGAACGCTGGTCGTGGCACCTGCTCAACCCGAAGACGGAGGTCGAAATTCGCCTGCGGAGCTTCGGCGAAGCGAGAACAGCCGTGACGGTCTCCACGAGCCGAGGGTCCGCCGAACGAGCCGTCAAGCGTCTTTATGACCTCGTGCAGACGGCAGCGACGCTCTGATCGCCGCCGTCCTGATCGCCGCCTACGATCGCCAGATGACGATGTCGAGGAACGCGCCGGGAGCGCTGCTAGAGTGGAGTTCCGTGAATCGTCTCACGGGTCAAGGCCGCCGGATCGCCATTGCACTGGCAGGCCTTAGTGCCCTCGAGCGTACTGACGAATGGGGGCTGGGGTCATGAGCGCGAAGTATGTGTTCGTCACGGGCGGCGTGATGTCGTCACTTGGCAAGGGCATCACCGCGTCTTCGCTCGGTCGCCTGCTCAAGGCGCGCGGCCTGAAGGTGCAGGTGCAGAAGTTCGACCCGTACATCAATGTCGATCCGGGAACGATGAGCCCCTTCCAGCACGGTGAGGTGTTCGTCACGGAGGACGGGGCGGAGACCGATCTCGACATCGGCCACTACGAGCGCTTCATCGACGAGAACCTTTCGCGCGCCGCGAACCACACGGCAGGTGCCGTGTGGGATCGCGTGCTGCGCAAGGAGCGCAAGGGCGAGTACCTCGGTTCGACGGTGCAGGTGATCCCGCACATCACGAATGAGATCAAGGCGCGCATCCGCTCGGTCGCCGAGGCAACCGACACCGACGTCGTGATCACCGAGATCGGCGGCACGGTCGGCGACATCGAGTCGCACCCGTTCCTCGAGGCGATCCGGCAGTTCCGCCGCGAGGCAGGCCCCGAGAACGTCATCTATCTCCACGTCACGTTGGTCCCGTACATCGACACCGCGGGCGAGTTGAAGACGAAGCCGACGCAGCACTCCGTCAACGAGCTCCGGCGCATCGGTATCCACCCCGACGTGCTCGTGTGTCGCTCGACCGAGCCGTTGCCGCGCGAGATCCGCGAGAAGATCGCGCTCTTCGCCGACGTCGACGTCGACGCGGTGATCACGAACCCCGATGTGGCAGACGTCTACCTCGTGCCGCTCGCGCTGCAGGAGCAGGGGCTCGACGAGCTCGTCGTGCGCAAGCTTGGCATCGATGCGCCGCCGGCCGACCTCGGTGAGTGGCTGCAGCTGACCGAGCGCATCAACCAGCGCAACGAGTCGGTGGAGATCGCGCTTGTCGGCAAATACGTGAAGCTGCACGACGCGTATCTCTCGGTGCACGAGGCGCTCAAGCACGCAGGCATTCACAACGGCGCGCGGGTGCACGTGCGCTGGGTCGATGCCGAAGACATGAGTCTCGAGGAGACGCGCGCTGCGTTGGCGGGCGTCGACGGCGTGCTCGTGCCCGGAGGGTTCGGCTCGCGCGGGTGGGAGGGCAAGATCCTCGCCTGCCGCGTCGCGCGCGAGGACGAGATTCCGTACCTCGGGATCTGCCTCGGCATGCACGTCGCGGTCTCCGAGTTCGCCCGCCACGTCTGCGATCTCGATGGTGCGAACTCGACGGAGATGGACCCGGAGACGCCGTTCCCGGTGATCGACCTCCTGCCAGAGCAGAAGGAGGTCGAGGATCTCGGCGGGACGATGCGCCTCGGCGCGCAGGCAGTCGAGCTGGGCGAAGGGACACGGACCCGCGAGGTCTACGGGGAGTCCGTGATCTCCGAGCGGCACCGCCATCGCTACGAGGTGAACAACGCCTACCGCCAGCAGTTGCTGGACGGCGGCCTCGTGATCAGCGGCACGTTCCAGGAAGGCCGGCTCGTCGAGATCGTCGAGCTGCCGGACCATCCGTGGTTCGTCGCATCGCAGTTCCACCCGGAGTTCAAGTCGCGTCCGACGCGTCCGGCGCCGCTCTTCCGCGAGTTCGTCGCAGCCGCTCTGCAGCGCGCCCGCGCGCGCTCCGCAGCCGGCGTCGAAGTCGCCTAAGCGGAATCCGGCTCGCGGCGCCGGCGCCGGCTGCCGATGCAACCAACTGTGATGGAACGGACGCTCCTCCGCCACTTCCCGAACGGGATCTTGATCCTCGTCGACCATGACCTGCGCTACACGGTCGTCGACGGGATGGAGCTCGCCCGGACGGGGCGGACGTCCTCGCAGCTCGAGGGCAAGACGATCTGGGAGAACTATCCACCCGACGTCGCCCGCTACATCGAGCCGTTCCATCGTCGCGCTCTCGCCGGTGAGTCGGTTTCCTACGAGGCCGAGCTTCACGGCAAGACCTATTTCGTCCAGGGCGAACCGGTGATCGAGAACGGCGAGGTCGTTGCCGCCGTCTTCTCCACTCAGGAGACGACCGAGTTGCGCGACAAGCTCGGAATGGTCGAGGAGGAGCAGCGGGCGCTGCTCGACCACCTGCCGGACACCGTGGTCTCCGTCTACGACCGCGATCTGCGGTGGGTGCACGTCAGCCGTCCTGCTGCCGCGGGCTGGGACGGGGCGGAGCTCGTGGGGAAGACCGTGTACGAGGTTCTCGTTGACCGGCCGGAGTCGATCGAGATCTTCGAGTCGGCGCTCGCGGGCGAGACCCACTCCTTCGACTACGTCGGCGTCCACGGCGGCCTCTACTGGATGCAGGTCGTCCCGCTGAAGCGCGGGGACGCAATCTTCGGGGTGATGTCGATCGCCCAGGATGTGACGGAGCGCAAACGCCTCGAACGCGAGCTCGAGGAGCAGCGGCGGGAGGAATCGCTGAACGTCCTTGCCGGCGGCGTCGCGCACGACTTCAACAACCTCCTGCAGGCGGTCGTCGGGCACACCGCGCTCGCGATCGCGGTCCTCCCGGCCGACTCGCCGGTGCGCCGCCGGCTCGAGGACGTCGAGGCCGCAGCGACGCAGGCAACGGTCTTGGCGAACAAGATGCTGCAGTTCTCGGGGCGGCGGGGGCTCGAGCTGACGGACGTCGACCTGTCAGCCCTCGCGCGCGCGGCCTACGCGGAGATCGATCCCGCGCAGGCCAACGGCGTTAACGTGCACTGGCAGCTCGCGGACAGCCTTCCTTCGGTGAGGGCCGATGCGGCACAGCTGTTGCACGTGCCGCTGAGCTTGATGCAAAACGCGATCGAATCCGACGGGGCCCTCACGGTCTCGACCGGGGTCGACGGGCTTTCCGTCTACCTCGAGGTCGCCGACGACGGGCACGGCATGGACGAGGTGACCCGCGGGCGGATGTTCGAGCCCTTCTTCTCGACGCGGTTCACCGGGCGGGGGCTCGGACTTGCCGCGGTCGCGGGCATCGTGCGCGGCCACGGCGGTTCGATCACGGTCGAGTCCACCCCCGGCGCGGGAACGACGGTCCGCGTGCTCCTGCCGGCCGCCGCGTAGGATTGCTCCCCGGTGCCGCCGGAGGTTTTCGATCTGTTCACGGAGCTCGCCGCGGTCCCGAGCCCGCCGGGCGAGGAGCGCGCGGTTGCCGACCTCGTGACGCGCTACCTGCGTGACTGCGGCCTCGACGTCGACGAGGACGGCTGCGGGCCGGAGATCGGCTCGACGATGGGGAACCTCTACACGCGGATCGAACCGACGGCCGAGGGAGAGCCGCTCTTGCTCTGCGCTCACCTCGACACCGTGCCCCCGACGGCCGCGATCGAGCCGGTCGTGGAGGACGGCATCGTGCGGAACGCGGCCGGGACGATCCTCGGAGCCGACGACAAGGCCGCCGTCGCCGTGATGCTGGAGGCGACGCGGCGTGTGCTCGGCGAGGGACGGGCGCATGCGGGCATCGAGCTGCTCTTCACACCAAAGGAGGAGGTCGGGCTCGTCGGCGCCTACGCCTTCGACCACACCCGGCTCCGCGCGAAGGTCGGCTACGTCTACGACCAGGCGGCGCCGATCGGCGTCGTGATCCTCGGTGCGCCGTACTCCCAGTCGATGGAAGTGACGTTCCATGGGCGCGCTGCCCACTCGGGGATGCACCCCGACGACGGCCGCTCGGCGATCCTCGCGGCGGCGCGCGCGATCTCCGAGATGCGACTCGGTCGCGTCGATGAGGACTCGACTGCGAACGTCGGGACGATCCAGGGCGGGACCGCGACGAACATCGTCCCCGAGTGGTGCACCTTCGTGGCGGAGGCGCGCTCGCAGGACGAGCGGAAGCTCGCCGATCTCGTCCAGGAGATGCAAGACGCGGTCACGTTCGCTGCCGGCGTCGCAGAGTGCGACGTCGAGACGATCATGCGCAAGAGCTACCGCGGCTACCGCTTCGCGAAGAGCGACCAGGCGGTCGTGCTCGCCGCGGACGCGCTTGCGCGTTGCGGTCACGCTGTGTCCTACGACGTATCGGGTGGCGCTGCGGACGCGAACGTCTTCAACGAACGCGGGCTTGCGTGCGTCAACCTCGCGAACGGGATGACCGACATCCACACGTCTGCCGAGCACATCGCCGTCGCCGACCTCGAAGCGATGGTCGACGTGACACTGGCGCTGTTCGACGCCGCCCTCGCTCAGTAGTAGACAGACGTGCGAACGCGGCTGAGCAATTCGTCGCCGCGCAGGTAGCGGCGGAGGTTGTCGGCGAACAGCTCGACGATCCGCTCGTTCTCGTGCCACGAGAGCGCGGCCGTGTGCGGACTGAGGATCAGGTTCTCGAGCTCCCAGAGCGGGCTCTCCGGCGGTAGGGGCTCTTTCCAGGTGACGTCGAGTGCTGCACCGGCGAGCTTGCCCGAACGGAGCGCCTCGATCAGCGCTTCCTCGTCGACGACGCGGCCGCGCCCGACGTTGACGAAGACCGCACCGTCGCGCATCCGGCCGATCGTCTCGCGGTCGATCAATCCGCGCGTCTCGTCCGTCAGCGGCAGGGTCACGACGATCGCATGTGCCTCGCCGACGAGCGCGCGCAGCTGGTCGGGTGGATGGAGCGACTCGACGTGGGGGAGGTCGATGTCGGCGTGGCGCTTGACGCCGATCACCCGCATGCCGAAGGCGGAGGCGAGGCGAGCGACCTCGAGCCCGATCGCGCCGACACCGACCACGAGCAACGTCTGACCGCGTAACTCCGTGGTCGGGTAGTGCGCCCAGTAGCGCTGTGCGGCATCCCGTCGCAGACGGGGCAAGCCCTTGGCGAACGCCAGTAGGCCGAACATGCTCCACTCGGCGAGCGGCACCGCGTGCACACCGCTCGCGCTGCAGATCGCCACGCGCTCCAGCTCCTCTGCCGTCAGCTCGGCGCGACGCACCTGTTGTCCGGCGCCCGCTGCGGTCCCCTGGACGAAGCGCAGGCCTGGAGCGGCGCGGACGGCCCACGCGAGCCGCGAGGGCTCCTCCTCGGGGATCCCGAACAGCACCTCCGCGCCCGCGACCAGCAGGTTGAATCGCTCGTCCTGCTCCGGCGTCCGGCGGAAGCTCTCCTCGCCGTGATGGTCTGAGGGGTAGCGCGGGGGCGGGAGGAGATCCGGCTCGAAGTGCAGGTCCAGCCGGTCGTCCACCTCGCGCAAGCGCTGGACGAGCTCGGCCTCGAGCGGCGAGGCGATCACCACAGGCACCCGTTCCACGGCATCGTTGTATCCGTCCCGGGAAGGACCCGCCGCAGTCATCCAATCATCTAGGCTTCCGCCGCCATGAGGATCGGTGTCGCCAAGGAGATCAAGCCGGACGAGTACCGCGTCGCGCTGACGCCTGCCGGCGCGCTCGAGTTGATCAACAACGGCCACGAGGTCGCGGTCGAGACGGGCGCCGGCCTCGGCAGCTCGTTTCCCGACGAGGCCTACCAGCGCGTCGGCAGCCAGCTCGTGTCGGTCGACGACGTCTGGGAGCGCTCCGACCTCGTATTGAAGGTGAAGGAGCCGATCGCGTCCGAATACGCGCGACTCCGCGAGGGCCAGATCCTCTTCACGTACCTGCACATCGCCGCCGACGAGCCGCTGACACGCGCGCTGATCGACTCCGGCGTCACCGCGGTCGCCTACGAGACCGTCGAGTTGCGCGGCGGTCTGCCGCTGCTCGCGCCGATGTCGGAGGTGGCCGGCCGGCTTGCGCCGCAGGCGGGCGCCTACTTCCTCGAGAAGCCGCTCGGAGGCCGGGGGTTGCTGCTCGGCGGCGTTCCCGGTGTCGCACCCGGCAAGGTCGTGATCATCGGCGGCGGCGTCGTCGGCTACAACGCGGCGGTGATCGCGCTTGGGCTTGGCGCCCAGGTGACGATCCTCGACCGCTCGATCGATCGCATGCGCCACCTTGAAGAGGTGCTGTCGGGACGCGTGACGCTGCTGATGAGCTCGAGGCTGCAGGTCGCGGCCTCCGTCGAGGATGCGGATCTCGTGATCGGCGCGGTGCTGGTGCCGGGCGCACTCGCGCCGAAGCTCGTGACGCGCGAGATGATCGCCGGCATGAAGGAGGGCGCGGTTGTCGTCGACGTCGCGATCGACCAGGGCGGCTGCTTCGAGACCTCACACGCGACCACCCACGCGGATCCCGTGTACGTCGTCGACGGCGTCACGCACTACTGCGTCGCGAACATGCCGGGCGGCGTGCCGATCACCTCGACGAAGGCGCTGACGAACGCGACGCTCCCGTACCTCGAGGCGATCGCGAACAAGGGACTGCGCGCGGCGGTCGCGGCCGACCCGGCGCTCGCCCGCGGCGTGAACGTGATCGAGGGCAAGGTCACCTACGAGGCCGTTGCCGAGGCGCACGGCCTCGACTACACGCCTCTTGCGGGCGTGCTCCCGCTGACCGCGGTCTGACCGCTCCGAGCCTGACCGCTCCGAGCTACGCGCTGGGCGTTTCGGCGGGCTCGGGCTTGTTCTTCTTGCTGCCCGGCTTGGGGCTGATCCGGACGACAGCCCACGTCACGCCCGCAGAAAGTGCGATTAGGCACACGATGAAGACGGCGATGCCGAGCAGGCCCAGGACGTTTGCCACCACGGAAGTAGGATAGCCGCGTGGCTCGGGCGTGCGTCATCGTGTTGGACGCTGTCGGAGCGGGCGAACTACCGGATGCGGCTGAGTTCGGTGACGAGGGGTCGAACACCCTCGGGAATGTCGCTCGCGCCGTCGGTGGTCTCGACCTGCCCACCCTGGAGGCGCTCGGCCTCGGCAACGTGGAGCCCCTGGAGGGCTGCGCACCGCAGCCGGGGGCCCCGACGATCGCCGGGCGGCTCCTCGAGCGCTCGAAGGGCAAGGACACGACCACGGGCCACTGGGAGCTGATGGGGATCGTCACGCCCACCGCAATGCCGACCTATCCGTACGGCTTCCCGGACGATGTGATCGATCCGTTCATGAACCGGACCGGCCGCGGCGTGATCGGCAACAAGCCGGCGAGCGGCACGGAGATCATCCAGGAGCTCGGCGAAGAGCACCAGCGGACGGGTAAGTGGATCGTCTACACGAGCGCCGACTCGGTCTTCCAGATTGCAGCGCACGAGAAGACGGTCCCGCTCGATGAGCTCTACGACGCGTGCAAGGTTGCGCGCGAGATCCTCACCGGCAAGCACGCGGTCGGAAGGGTGATTGCCCGCCCCTTTCTGGGTGAGCCCGGCTCGTACGAGCGGACGCCGAACCGCCACGACTATTCGCTCGAGCCTCCTCGTCCCAACTACCTCTCGCTGGTCCGTGAGGCCGGCCACAAGGTCTACGGCGTCGGGAAGATCGGCGACATCTTTGCCCACCAGGACATCGACGAGGAGTTCTCCACCAGGTCGAACGTCGAAGGCATCCAGAAGACGGAGGAGCTCTTGCGCACGGTGGACGACGGCTTGATCTTCACGAACCTCGTCGAGACCGACTCGTTGTGGGGGCACCGCAACGACCCCGTGAACTTTCATCGCTGCCTGCAGGACTTCGACCGGCGACTGCCGGACCTGCTCGACGCTCTGCGGCCGAACGACCTGCTGATCATCACCTCGGACCACGGTTGTGACCCGACCACGGCGTCCACCGACCACTCGCGGGAGCACGCGCTGCTGCTCGCCTACGTCGAGGGGCGAAACGCGGCGGGGCGCATCCACTCGGAGGGTGAGTTTGCCGATGTCGGCGCGACGGTCAACGCGTGGCTCGGCGGGAAGTCGGCGCCGCGTGGCGTGCCTGGAACTCCGATCGTCGAGGCGACGTGAGCCGTCGGCTCGACAGAGGCGCCGGCTCATGAGCGACGACGACTTTCGCCTCGACAATCCGATGCTCGTGCGCTGGGAGTTCGCCAGTGAAGAGCGGCTCGAAAAACGCAATGCGCTCTACAAGCGCCTGGTCGAGGGCATCGACGCCGAAGAGGTGCTTTTCGACGCCGTCAAGGAGTTCGCGCCGACGCGGGTGCTCGAAGTCGGGTGCGGCGCCGGCGCGATGTCAGAGCGCGTGCGCGACGAGGTCGGCGCGCAAGTCATCGCGGTCGACACCTCGGAGCGCATGGTCGAGTTGACGCGCCAGCGCGGCATCGAGGCCTACGTCGGCGACGTCCAGGAGCTTCCGTTCGGCGACGGCGAGGTCGATTGCGTCTTCGCAGGCTGGGTGCTCTACCACGTGAAGGATCGGGAGCGCGCGATCAGTGAGTGTGCCCGTGTGCTCCGGCCGGGCGGCCGCTTCGTCACCGCGACTCTCGCCGACGAGAACATGAGCGACCTCTGGGATTTCCTCGGCTCGCCACGAGAGCGCAGCCTTGGCTTCTCCTCCGTGAACGGCGCCGAGCAGCTCAAGCGATGTTTCACGAACGTCGAGGCGCGCGAGGCGGACGGCGTTGTTGTCTTCGCGAATCCGGACGACATGACGGAGTTCGTCTCCGCGAACATGACGCGCGCGCATCTTGCGGCGGTGGTGCCGCAGTTCACCGAACCGGTGCGGGTCCGGACGCACCACACGATCTTCGTGGCGGACAAGCCATAGGAGAGAGGCTTGACCCGGCTTGACGATCCGCGTCAACTCGATCTTCGTGGCGGAGAAGGCGCCGTGAGGATCGACGACCCGGACGTCGTACGAGCGCAGTACGCGAACGAGGCGAACCTCCGCGCCCGGCAGGCGCTGTGGGAGCACAAGACCGGCGACGATCCCAAGGAGATCTTGTGGCGGACGCTCGAGGAGTGGGGCCCGCGGCGCGTTCTCGAGGTCGGAGGCGGGCAGGGTGAGCTCGCGGAGCAGATGCAGCGTGAGCTCTCGGCGCACGTCACGTTCCTCGACATCTCACCGCGCATGGTCGAGCTCGCCCGCAACCGGGGCGTCGACGCGCGCGAGGGCGATGCACAGGACCTGGCGTTCCCCGACGGGTCGTTCGACACGGTGGTCGCTGCCTGGATGCTCTACCACGTGCCTGATGTCGAACGGGCGCTCGCCGAGATGGCCCGCGTCCTCACGCCCGGCGGCGCGCTGATCACGGTCACGAATTCGATCGACCACATCGCGGAGCTGCGCGACCTTTTCCAGATCACTTGGATCCGGTCGGGCACCTTCAGCCGTGAGACGGGCGAGGAGTACCTGAGGCGCCACTTCTCCGAAGTCGAGCGCATCGACGCCGATGTGGAGGTACAGGTGCACGACCGCGACGTCCTCGTCGCGTACCGGGACTCGATCGCCGGGCCGACCGCGGAGCTACCGGACGACCTGCCTCTGCCGTTTACCACCCACGGCCGGACGACGATCTTCTTCGCGACGACATGATCCGTCCCGCTGAGCTCATCCACCGCAAGCGCGACGGCGAAGAGCTGTCGCACGACGAGATCTCCGATCTCGTTCTCGGCTACACCCGGGGCGAGGTGCCCGACTACCAGATGGCCGCGTTCTGCATGGCGGTGTTTTTCCAAGGGTTGTCGCCGGCGGAGACGTTTGCGCTGACCGACGCGATGATCCGCAGCGGCGAAACGATCGACCTGAGCGCTGCGCTCGGCCGCAAGGTCGTCGACAAGCACTCGACCGGCGGCGTCGGCGACAAGACGTCGCTCTCCGTCGGGCCGATCGTCGCGGCGTGCGGTGTCCCGCTCGGCAAGATGAGCGGCCGTGGTCTCGGACATACCGGCGGCACGCTCGACAAGCTCGAGTCGATTCCCGGCTTCCGCACGGAGCTGACACTCGACGAGTACGTCGCCCAGGTGCGGGATGTCGGGGTGGCGATCATCGGCCAGACCGGCGATCTCGTCCCTGCCGACAAGCTGCTCTACGGGCTCCGGGACGTGACGGCGACCGTCGACCAGCCGTCGCTGATCGCGGCCTCGATCATGTCCAAGAAGCTCGCTGCGGGAGCGCAGGCGATGGTGCTTGACGTGAAGGTCGGGAACGGCGCCTTCATGCACACGATCGAGGACGCGCGCAAGCTCGCCGAGACGATGATCGCTCTCGGTGAAAATGCCGGCCGCGAAGTCGTCTGCCTGCTCACGGACATGGACCAGCCGCTCGGCGCAGCCGTCGGCAACGCGCTCGAGGTGCGGGAGGCGCTCGCCACGGTGCGCGGCCGCGGCCCCGCCGACTTCACGGAGCTCGTGCTCGACGCCTGCGCGAAGCTGCTCGCGCTCTCCGACCTCGGGATCGACGAGGCGGAAGGCCGCCGCCGAGCCGAAGCCTCGGTCGCCGACGGGAGCGCCGAGGCGACCTGGCGCCGCTGGATCGAGGCGCAGGGAGGAACAGCGGACGAATCCGCGCTGCCGAGCGCGCCCGTGGTCCACGAGCTCATTTCACCGGTCGCCGGCTTCGTGTCGAAGCTGAGCGCAATTGACGTCGGCAACGCCGCCGTCCATCTCGGCGCGGGGCGCCGCACCAAGGACGACCCGATCGACCACTCGGTCGGGATCGTCGTCCGCGCGAAGCGTGGCGACCGCGTCGAGGTCGGAGACACGCTCGCCGAGATCCACGCGCGCACCGAAGACGAGGCCCGCTTTGGCGCGGCCGAGGTGCTCGCTGCCTACGAGCTCTCGGACGTTGAGCCCGCCGAACGGCCCGTACTGCTCGAGGTCGTCGGCTAACAGGCTCGGCAGGACGGGCCCGCTCGGTACGGTGAAACGATGCCCGAGCTGCCCGAGGTCGAGACGGTCCGCCGCCGGCTCGCACCCGCGCTGGAGGGCCGGCGGTTCGAGCACGTCGTGATCACCGATCCGCGCCTGACGCGTCCCGATGACCCGTTCGAGGTCGCGCGGGAGCTGGAAGGCGAGCGCGTGACCAAGGTCGATCGTCGCGGCAAGTATTTGATTGTTCGGTTCGAGTCGGGGCGTGCGCTCCTGATTCACCTCCGCATGACGGGGTCGCTGAGGCACGCGGCGGCTGGAGAGTTGGGGGATGACCTCCACCGGCGAGCCGTTGTCAACCTAGACGACGGCTCGGACGTCGCCTACCGCGACGTCCGCCGTTTCGGCACGTGGCTGCTGCTCGAACCGTCGGACGTGGACACGTACATCGACACAAGAGTGGGAAAAGAGCCGCTCGAGGACTCGTACAAGGCAAAGCACCTGGCGGAGAAAATCGAGAAACGGCGTGCGCCGATCAAGGCGGCGATCCTCGACCAGCGCACGGTCGCAGGCGTCGGGAACATCTACGCGGACGAGGCGCTCTGGCGCGCGCAGGTGCATCCGCTGACGCCTGCGAACGAGCTCACACCCGACGAGGTGAAGGCGGTGCATAAGGGCATCCGCGCGTCATTGCAGGCGGGTGTGCGCCGACAGGGCTCGACGCTGCGCGACTACCAGCTCCCGGACGGATCGAGCGGCACCGCACAGGACCGGTTCAAGGTGTACGGCCGCGCAGGTCTGCCCTGTGAACGCTGCGGTACACCGATCGACAAGATCCGGGTCGCCGGGCGCGGCACGTGGTACTGCCCAAGCTGTCAGGTCTACCGCGGAGCGGCGAGCAACTCGTCGAGCCGGCCTTCACGATCGAGGCGCCAAAGCTCCGTGTAACCGCCGATCGGGCGATCGTCGATCAGGATCTGTGGGACGGTCCAGCCGCCCGTGAGCTCGTTCAGCCGGGCGCGAAAGCCCTCGTCGTCCTCGAGGTGAATCTCCTCGTAGGCGAGCCCGCGCGCATCCAGCAGGGCCTTCGCCCGCACGCAGTAGCCGCACCAGGTGGTCGTATACATCTGAATCTTGGCCATCACTCGTTACAACGCAGATAACGGCAGCGAGATTCCCCGGAGGCGTCTCTAGACTGGCCCAAATGGCCGGGAAGACCTACAAAACCGAGGCGATCGTGCTCCGTTCGATGCGGTTTTCCGAGGCCGACCGAATCCTTCACCTCTATACGGCGAACCGCGGTCGGATCGGCGCGATCGCGAAGGGCGTCCGCAAGACGAAGTCGCGGTTCGGCGCGCGGCTCGAACCGTTGTCGCACGTGGAGCTGATGCTGCACGAGGGCGGCGGCGAGCTGCAGACGATCACGGGTGTCGAGCTCCTGCGCTCGCACCACGTGACCCGCGAGGACACCTATCGCCTGAACGTCGGGATGATCGGCGCCGAGGCGATGCTGCGCCTCTTTGGCGAGCCGGAAGCGAACGAGCGTGCGTTCGGCGCGCTCGCGCGGTTCCTCGATCTGCTCGACGAAACACCGCGCGCCGAGTCGCGTCCTGCGGTCGACCCGCTCGTCCTGAGCTTCCAGTTGAAGCTTCTCTGGCTGGCCGGCTACCTGCCGCATCTGACGAGCTGCGTCGAGTGCGGCTCGAACGACGCGCTCGTCGGCTTCTCCGCGCGCTCCGGCGGCGCAGTCTGTGGCGTGCACGCCGCAGGCGCGTTGCGCCTCGCACCGGAGGGCGTCGCGGGGATCGAGCGGCTGCTCTCGACGCCGCTCGCCGACGCGCCGCTCGCGGAGCTCTCTGACCGCGCGCGCCGCGATGCGCTCTCGGTCGTTACCTCCTCCTACGAGGAGCACGGAGGCTTTCGTCTGAGGACGCTCTCGGCGTGAGTGACGTCGCCGACCGCGTGCTCGTGGCGCTGACCGCGCACGACCTCGAGGCGTTCGTTGCCTGCTACGCCGAAGATGCGACGATCGAGGACGGCTACGACCGGGTTGCTGTACGCGGCCATGACGAGTTGCGCTCGCGCTTCGGGGCTCAATTCGCGGAGCACCCGGAGCTTCGCGTCCAACTGATCTCGCGCACAGTTGTCGGCGCGTTCGTGGTGCAGGAAGAAGAGGTAACCGGTCGGGGTGAGCACCAGCGGCACGTCGCCGTGTATTTGATCGAGGACGGGCTGATCAAGCGGGAGCGCTTGTTCGCGTGATTCGTGCGCTGCCGGGCGGGATCGAGCTCGACGACTCGAGAGATCGCATCGACCGTGAGGAAGTGCACCGCTTTCTGAGCGAGGTTGCCTACTGGGCGCTCGGCCGGCCGCGCGCGTTGCAGGATCGCCTGATCGACACTGCCGCCCGCGTCGTCGGTGTCTACGACGGCGAGCGTCAGGTCGGCTTCGCGCGCGCCGCCACGGACGGTAACTCGTTCGTCTATCTCGCGGACGTCTACGTGCTCGAGGAGTACCGCGGCCGCGGTCTCGGCGAGGAGCTCGTGCGCGAGATGGTCGAGAACGGTGAGCTCGGCAACCTGCGTTGGCTGTTGCACACCGAGAACATGCACTCGCTATACCGGAAGTTCGGCTTCGAGGAGCCGAATTACAAGGTGATGGAGAGACGACCGACCAGGAACGCGAGCGAAAGCGGGTAGCGCCAGGTCAGCCCGCGGTGTGTGCCGGGGAAGAGCTCGAAATGCACGCGCTCGGTGGGCGTTCCCGCGGCGACGACCTCGCGGTGGAACGCGGTCGCTCCGAGGTCGAGGAAGTACTCGTCCTGGCGTCCGGAGTCGATCCAGATCGCTTGCATGTTCCGCAGCGTCGCCGCGTGCTCCGGCCGGCGCGCGAGCACAACCGGGTCGAACTCCAGCCAGCGATTCCAGACCTCCGGGATCCGCTCGCCGGTCTCGATGTCGAACGGCAGGTCGATGACGCCGTCGTCGCGCGCCGAGTACGCGGCGCACATCGCGTAGGTGTTGACGAGCAACTCGTCGTGTGGCGACGAGAGCACGGGGCGTCCGGAGCGGAAGTCCTCCCAGAACGCGTCGAACGAACCGCCGTAGGCCTCGCGTAGCGCGCGCGCCGCAGGGGCGAAGTCGCGTGCGTAACAGACCTCGAACAGCGCGTCGCCTGCATGAGTCGCGAGCCCCCCGAACAGGTCGGGGCGGAGCAGTGGCGAGATCATCGCGCCGTACCCGCCGGACGACTTGCCCTGGATGCCGCGGCTCCCAGCCTCGGGCAGTGTCGGGAAGTTCGCGTCGACATACGGGACGAGCTCGTCACAGAGATACGTGTGGTAGTTGCCGATCCCGGGTGAGTCCACATACTGGGAGCCGCCGACCGCCGTGAAGGCGTCGACCATCACGACGACCGCTTCCGGCGCGAGCGCTGCGATCCGGTCTGGATACGACGGGCTCCACGGTTCGACGTTGAACCAGGCGTCTGCCATCCCGGTCATGCCCTGGATCACGTACACGGACGGGTAGCGCCGCGACGTGTCTTCGGGCACGTAGACGTGCAGCGGCCGCACGTGCGGATCGCCGAGCGGGTTCCCGCGCAGCGCCTCCGACGTGAACGACACCGTCTGCCAGCGGTCCGTACGATGAACATTCATGGCGCGGCGAACCTACCAGGACATCATTCTCGCCCTCGAGCGGTACTGGGCCGACTACGGCTGCACGCTGATGACGCCGTACCACACCGAAGTCGCGGCAGGCACGATGAATCCGGCGACGTTGCTCAAGAGCCTCGGGCCGAAGCCGTGGCAAACCGGCTACCTCGAGCCGGTGATCCGTCCGCTCGACGGCCGCTACGGGGAGAACCCGATGCGCTTCCAGCACTACTTCCAGTACCAGGTGCTGCTCAAGCCGACGCCCGACGATGTGCTCCAGCTCTACGTCGAGTCGCTCCGTGCGATGGGGCTCGATACCGAGAAGCACGACATCCGCTTCGTCGAGGACGACTGGGAGCAGCCGACCGTCGGCGCCTGGGGGCTCGGCTGGGAGGTCTGGGCGGACGGGATGGAGATCACGCAGTTCACGTACTTCCAGCAGGTCGCGGGCATGGAGCTCGACCTGATCCCGGCGGAGATCACCTACGGGATGGACCGGCTCGCGATGGTGATCCAGGAGAAGCCGACCGTCTTCGATCTCGACTGGGCACCGGGGATTACCTGGGGCGATGTCTTCAAGGAGAACGAGCGCCAGTGGTCGCACTACAACTTCGAAGAAGCCGACGTCGACCTACTGATGCGCCACTTCGAGGACTACGAGCGCGAAGCGCACCACCTCGTCGAGCGCCGCCTGCCGCTGCCCGCCTACGACATGGCATTGAAGGCGAACCACGCGTTCAACCTGCTCGACGCGCGCGGGGCGATCTCCGTCACCGAGCGTGCGGCCTACATCGGGCGCGTGCGGAACATCGTGCGCGCTGTCGCGCCGGTCTACCTCGAGTTGCAGCAGGAGGAAGGTGAGCGTGCCGCGGCTGCTGTTTGAGATCGGCTGCGAGGAGCTTCCGGCCGCCGCGTGCATGGAGGCAGGGCTCCAGTTGCCCGAGCTCGCGCGCGAACATCTCGGCGCGCAGACACTCGAGCTCTTCATCGGCCCGCGCCGGCTCGCGTTCCCCGTCGACGTGCCCGAGCACACCGCCGACGAGTGGATCAAAGGCCCGCCGGAGAGCCTGCGCGAGAAGGCGGCCGCCGGCTTCGCGAAGAAGCACGGCGTGAGCGTCGGCGACCTGACTCTGCGCGACGGCTTCCTCGGCGTCGAGGTGCCCGGCCGGCCGATCGCCGACGTGCTCCCCGAACGCCTCGCCGCGATCGTCACCGGATTGCAGTTCGGGAAGTCGATGGAGTGGGGGGCGGGCTTTCGCTTCGCGCGCCCCGTGCGCTGGTTCTGCGCGAAGCTCGAAGACCAGACGATCGACATCGCGCTCGAGCATGTCCCGAGCGGCGGTTTTTCGTACGGCCATCGCCAGACCCATCCGGGTCAGGTCGAGATCCCGAACGCGTACGCCTATCTCGACGCTCTGCGTGCCGCCGGTGTCGAGCCGGACCGGGCGGTCCGCTACGAGCGGATCTGCGCGGGGCTCGACGCGCTCGGATCGTGGCGCGATCCGCTGGGCAAGCTCGACGAGGTCGTGTACCTCGTCGAGTCGCCACGGGTGCAGGAGGGCTCCTTCGACGAGCGCTTCCTGCGGCTGCCCGAGCGCGCGGTCGTGCTGACGATGCAATCGCACCAGCGCTACTTCCCGCTCGGCGGCAATCGTTTCGCGTTCGTCGCGAACGCCGGCGACCCCGACGTCGTGCGGGCCGGGAACGAGTTCGTCCTGCGCGGGCGGCTCGAGGATGCCGAGTTCACGTTCGAGCGGGACGTCGCCGTCGGGATCGAGGAGCTGGCGAAGCGGCTCGAGTCGATCACGTATCTGAAGGGTGCGGGCTCATATGCGGACAAGACCCAGCGGCTCGTCGACGCGGTGCGGACGCTCGGCGGCGACGAGCACGCGGTCGACGCAGCGCGCCTCGCGAAAGCCGATCAGGCGTCGGAGCTCGTGCGTGAGTTCCCCGACCTCGAAGGGCACATCGGCGCGACGTACGCGAAGCTCGCGGGGCAGCCGGACGAGGTGACACACGCGATCGACGAGCAGTATCTGCCCGACTCCGCGGGTGCGCCGATTCCGAAGACGCAGGCCGGGCGTGTGCTCGCAGCGGCCGACAAGCTCGATCACCTCGTGATCGCGTTCGATCTTGGGAAAGCCCCGACCGGTTCTCGCGATCCGTACGCGTTGCGCCGCGCGGCGATCGCTCTCAACCGGCTCGCGCTCGAGGGTGACGTTGCGGTGCAGCGCGAACAGCTCGGTGCGGCACGTGAGTTCGTCGAGGACCGCCTCGAGGGGTTGCTCGACGTGCCGGTGGAGTTCGTGCGCGCCGCGCGAGCCTCGGCCGAGACAACGCTCGGTGGAGTAGCGCGCCTCGCGCAATCGCTGCACGCAGCGGAGCGTACGCCGGAGTTCGAGGCCGTGCACACCGCGTACGACCGCGCGCACCGGCTCGCGGGCAAGGCGGAGCAGGAAGCCGCGCCGAAGCTCGATGACGCGTTGCTCGAGGACGGCGCCGAGCGTGACCTCGCCACAGCGCTGCAGGGCCCGCCGATCGACGAGCTCGCGGCTGCAGCACAGCTCGCGCCGCACGTGAACCGCTACTTCGACGAAGTGCTCGTGATGTCAGACGACGCCAGGTTGCGAGCGAACCGGCTGCGCCTGCTGCTCGACGTGCGCGATGCGCTGGGCCGGCTCGGCGACTTCTCGCTCATCCCGCGCTGACCACTAGCCCGAACCTGGTTCGGCCGACACCGAATCAGGTTCAGTCCTCGGTCGGTTCGCCGTCCCAGTAGTCGAGCGAGTCGATGCGCCCGATCACGCCGAGGCCGCGCCAGAAGATCTTGTTCGACCGCGGGTACCAGCACATGTCGTTCGGCCGCCGCGTGCCGTAGATGAGCATCGTCAGGCCGTTCGGTCCGGCCTGGAACGCGTGCGCGATGCGCGTCATCGGCGGACGTGCGATCACGTGGCCTGCGCGGATCGGGATGTCCTCACGTTCGACGCCCTGCGATAGCGGCACCGGCGCGGGCCACAGCTCGAGCGTGGCGTCACCTTCCAGGATCACGAAGATCTCTTCGTCCTCCGAGTGGCAGTGCGGCACCGAGCCATGCGTGCCCGCGTCGAGGCGCTCCCAGTGCAGCCCCGCCTGGTCGGAGCGCTCGCGGGTAGCGAGCGGCGCGGTCACGAACGTCTTCCGCTGCTCGTGCTCGACTTCGTCGACGTTGACGATGTTCGGCGGCCGGGGCGCCGGATTGCCATAGGCGAGCGGCGGCTGTTGCGCTTCGATGTCCCACGGGTCGTCGGTTCGGCCTTCCGTCCACGGCCAGCCGATGCGGATCGCGTTCGAGCGCGGCAGCCAGCCGAACTCGGTTGGGTAGTTCGTCCCGTAGACGAGGTAGTCGAGCCCGTCGGGACCTGCGATCAGCGTGTGCTCGAGCTCGTTTGCGCGATGGATGACGCAGTCGCCCGGCCGGATCTCGTGCACCGCATCGTCTTGCCACGCGAGACCGGAGCCGCCGAGGATGTAGAAGAGCTCCTCCGAGGCGCCGTGCGAGTGGGGCGGCGTCGGCAGCTTCCCGGGTGCAACGCGCACGCGGTTCAGACCGACAGTCTTCGTGCCCGCGGCGCGGCCCAGGAACCGCCACGTGGCATCCATCTCGCCCTTCGCGCGATGGTGACCTTCGACCTCGTCCCAGTGCGCGACCCCCACGGGCGGGAGATTACGGCTTCGAGAGGTTGACGGTGAAGGCACCGCGGCCGGAGAGCCGCTCCACCTTCAGCGTCAGGCTGCGCTCGCCGCAGATCTCGTAGCGGATGCTCGTCCCACGCAGCACGAGCGTGCCGCTGTTGTAGAGCGCGAGCCGCAGCTTCGACTTCGTCGGAGCGACGAGGCGCGCGTTGAACGTGCCGTCCAGCTGCGTCTCGACCTTGAACGTGCGCACGACTCCGGTCCCGAAGGAGCCGTGCAGCTTGGAGGCGGTCGGCCCTGCCCAGGGGGTCGTGATGTCTTCCCGGAGCAGCGTCAGCGCTGTCGCGTCCGGATAGAAGCTCGGGTCGACGATGTTCCAGCCGCTGTCCGGTAGACCGAGCGTCTGCAGGTTGAGCACGCGGTAGGACTCGGCAAACGCCTCGCCCGAGTTCTGGAAGTAGTGCGTGCCCTCGTCACCGGGTGACGCCGTGCCGCCGGCCGCCTTCGCGCAGATGTTCTCGTACGACGACCAGCGCTTCGTGCCGTAGTCGAGCGCGGCCCACGGCGCATCGCTGTTGCTATTCGCGACGTGATGACCGTATTCGTGCGTGACGATCTCCTTCGCGGGCGGGGAGTCGAGCTGGTCTTCGGGCGAGGCGTAGATCGTCTGCAGTGACGGGTCGTAACAAGCCAGCGCCTGCGAGCCGCACTTCACCTGGACGGCGGAAAGCGGTATCAGGCTCAGGGTCAGGCGCGCGAGCTCCGGCCCGTGGACGAGCGAGCCGAGATAGGTGGCCCAGCCCTGCGGGAGCGCCTGATCGACCGGGTAGCTGTCCGCCACCTGGATCGGGAGGTATGTGCCCAGGCTGTCGCCCGTTGGGTATGAGCCGCCCCAGGCATAGGCAGACGCGGGGAGCGCCAGTGCGAGAACGGCCACGGCAAGGAGGCGCTTCACCGGCCACAGAGTGCCCGGCATTCCTAAGAGCCGCATGAGGAGGTGGTTAAGGTGGCGTTGATGAACCCCGTCGAGCTGCACATGGTCTCCGACTCGACCGGCGAGACCGCGCAGCGCCTCGTCCAGGCGCTCGAGGCCCAGTTCCCCGACCAGGAGTTCCTCGAGATCAGACATCCGCGCGTCGAGACGGTCGGCGACTTGCAGTTGGCCGTCGAGCGGATGAAGGGCCGCGCCGCGGTGATCATCTACACGCTCGTCGAACCGGAGCTACGGGAGACGATGCGCACGCTTTGCCGGAACGCGAAGCTTCACTACTGCGACCTGCTCGGTCATCCGATCGACGCGGTCGCGCGCGTCTCGGGGCAGGCCGCCCGCATGAAGCCGGGCGCGAGGCCGCCGCTGAACGACGCGTACTTCCGGCGGATGTCGGCGATCGAGTTCGCAGTGAAATACGACGACGGCGTCGGGTCGGGCCTCAGCGAGGCGGACATCATCCTCGTCGGCGTCTCGCGCACGTCGAAGACGCCACTGTCGATCTACCTCGGCTATCTCGGGTACAAGACCGCGAACGTGCCACTCGTCAAGGGAATCGATCCGCCGCCCGAGTTGTTCACGATCGACCAGTCGAAGATCGTCGGGCTGACGATCGACGCACAACGGCTGTCCGAGATTCGTGGCGAGCGCATCCGTTGGATGCGCGGTGACCGGAGTTACGCGAGTCTCGTCGAGATCTACGACGAGCTCGACTATGCGACCCAGGTGCACCGGCGGCTCGGCTGTCCGGTGCTCGAGGTCAGCGAGCACTCGATCGAGGAGATCTCGCACCGCATCATTCGGCTCGTCGAGCAGCGCGCGACCGAAGTCACAGCACTTTCGAAAACAGTGTCTTGAAGCCGAAACCGCCGGTTCCCATCTGGCGCTGGGGCGTCTGGTACACCGCCCTCGGCGCGGCCCTCGTCCTCTTCTACGGGCTCTTCACGCCGTTCTGGTTCGGCCTCCGCGCGCTCGCCTGGATTGCGGAGTTCCGTTCACGGCGCCGACGCGAGGGGTAGATTCCCCGGGCCTTGGCCGACCGCTTCGTCTTCGACTTCGACGAGCCCACCACCGGTGGGCGCGAACTTCTCGGCGGTAAAGGGATCGGGCTCGCGGAGATGACCCAGATGGGCGTGCCGGTGCCGGCCGGCTTCACGATCACGACGGACGCCTGCCGTGCCTACATGGTCGAGCGTGACCTGCCTGCCGGCCTCGAGGACGAGGTCGACGAGCACGTGGGCAGGCTCGAGGAGCGCGCGGGCAAGCGCTTCGGCTCGTCCGACGATCCGTTGCTCGTCTCCGTGCGCTCGGGCGCCGCGGTGTCGATGCCGGGGATGATGGACACGATCCTCAACCTCGGCCTGAACGACGAGGCCGCCGCGGGGCTCGCTGCGCGCACCGACAACGCGCGGTTCGCCTACGACTCCTACCGGCGCCTGATCCAGATGTTCGGCGAGGTGGTCGAGGGCATCGACGGGCACCGGTTCGAGAGCGCGCTCTCGGCGCTGAAAGGCAGCCG
>JANMWB010000171.1:0-15571 GCA_031393705.1 Thermoleophilia bacterium
GAGATCGCCGCAGGGCTCGAGCGCTTTTCGGCGGCCTTCGGTCGTTTCGAGCGCATCTCGATCGGCGACCGGCAGCTCCTGATGCTGCTGATCAAGAACCCCGCCGGCGCGAACGAGGTCGTGCGGACACTCCTCGAGGGCAGCACCCCGCGCGTCGCGGTCGTGGCACTGAACGACGAGATCGCAGACGGCCGGGACGTGTCGTGGATCTGGGACGTCGACTTCGAGCCGCTGCTCGAAGGGCTCGACACGCTTGTGGCGACCGGGGAACGTGCGGCCGAGCTGGCGTTGCGCTTCGCCTACGGCGGCCTCCCACGCGACCGGATCGAAGTCGTGCGGTCGCTCGAGGAAGCACTCGACCGCGGGCTCGAGCTGACGCCACCCGGCGCAGACCTGGCCCTGCTCCCGACGTACACGGCGATGCTTGCTCTACGCAAGATCGTCGCCTCGCGCGGTCACGTCGCGAACTACTGGGAGACGGCGGCGTGAGGATCCGCGTTGGTCACCTCTACCCGGACTACCTGAACATCTACGCCGACCGCGGCAACATCGCGGTGCTCTCGGAGCGGGCACGGCTGCGCGGCCATGAGCTCGACGTCACGGCGATCGGGATGCGTGACGCCGTTCCGGCCGGGGGGATCGACCTCTTCTACATTGGCGGCGGCCAGGATCGCGAGCAGGCGCTCGTCGCGCACGACCTGGCGGACAAGGCGTCCGCACTGCGTGAGGCGGTCGAATCGGGCGCAGCGCTTCTTGCGGTGTGCGGTGGCTACCAACTGCTCGGCAGGTACTACCGCGATGTCGCGGGCGACGAACAGCCGGGCATCGGGCTGCTGCCGCTGCACACGATCGCCGACGAGCAACGCATGATCGGCGACGTCCTCCTCGACTGCGACTGGGCGGGTCAGACGCTCGCCGGCTTCGAGAACCACGCCGGCCGCACGATCCTCGACGAGGGTGCCGAGCCGCTCGGGCGGGTGGTGTCGGGCTTCGGTAACGACGGCGCGTCGGGCCACGAAGGCGCGCGCTACAAGCGCGCGTACGGCACCTACCTGCACGGCCCCCTGCTCCCGCGCAACCCGTGGTTCGCCGATCACCTGCTGTCGGAGGCGCTCGCCCATGCGGGCGGGCCGACCGAGCTCGCGCCGCTGCCGGACGAGCTCGAGCACGAGGCGCATACAGTCTCCGCGGCGCGTGCCCGTGCGCGCGGCGGCAAGTTCTAACCTTTCGATTTTCGTCCAGCGGGCGCCTGATAGAGAATTGAGCGACATCAAGATTGAGGAGGGGTTTGTGGCACGGACGGTTCTCGCGATTGGAACGCGCAAGGGATGTTTTCTCCTCGAGAGCGACGCGGATCGCCGCAAGTGGTCGATGCGCGGCCCGCTTTGCGAAGGGTGGCCCGTCTACCACGCGGTCTTCGACCAGTCCGACGGGACGATCTACGCCGCGGCGGCCAGCGAGTGGCACGGCTCGGCGATCTGGCGTTCGACCGATCTTGGGGAGACCTGGACGCACTCGAGCGAGGGCCTCGCCTACGAGGACGGCGGCAAGAAGCTGTCGAAGGTCTCCACCCTGTCGGTCGCGCACGGGCGCGTTCTGGCGGGCGTCGAGGCGCCCGGCATCTTCGAGAGTCGCGACCAGGGCGACACCTGGTCGCTGCTGACGAACCTCGAGGGGCAGCCCGGCAGTGAGGAGTGGGACGACCCCGCGAACCAGCCACCCGGCCACCTCGGGATCTCCGGTTTCGCGTCCGACCCCGATGACGCGGACCGGTTCTGGGCGATCGTGCAGGGCGTCGGCCTGTTCGAGACGACCGACGGCGGCAAGGCATGGACCCCGCGCAACCGCGGCCTGCGCGCCGACTGGCCGCGCCCCCACGATGAGGTCGGTTTCTGCGTGCACAAGGTCGTGCGCTCACGCACCGACAGCGAACGCATGTATCAGCAGAACCACGTCGGTATGCACCGCAGCGATGACGCCGGACTGACCTGGACGGAGATCACCGACGGGCTTCCGACGGAGTTCGGCTTCGCAGCAGCGACACATCCGCACGACCGCGACACGTTCTTCGTGATCCCACTCGACCCTGGGCACGGCCGGACGATGCCGGACGGCAAGGCAGCCGTCTGGCGCACGCAGGATGCCGGCTCGAGCTGGCAGCGCATCGAGCGTGGCCTGCCGCAGAGCGATGCGCATCTCGGCGTGCTTCGTCAAGGCATGGCGGCCGATACCTATGACGTGCCGGGCTATTACTTCGGCACGAGCACCGGCCAGGTGTTCGCGAGCGCAGATGACGGCGAGTCCTGGACGGAGATCGCCAGTTACCTGCCCGCGATCTCCTCTGTCGACGTGGCGATTCTCGACTGACCATGACGACGCTGCATCTCCCGATGACGTTGCTGCCGCTCTTTCCCGGTCTGGAGCGCCGGGTCGACGTGGAAGCGGCGACTGTCGTCGGCGCGATCGACGAGTTGGATGCCCGCTGGCCGGGTTTGCGGGATCGACTCTGCGAACCCGGCCCCGTCATCCGTTCGCACATCCACGTTTACATCAACGGCGAGCGGGCGCAGCTCGACGCGCCGCTCGACGCTCAAGCGCGGGTGGACGTGATCGCTGCGATCAGCGGCGGTTAGCCCGCGCCGCCCGCCTTCTCCAGCAGCTTGCCGGCGCGGATCGTGGCCTCCATGTCCTTCGACTCCTCGCGGTACCAGGTGCCGTCCTCGAACTCGATCGCGGGATAGAGCGCCTGGCCGGTGCCCTCGAGCACGGCGGTGCGGTTCTTCCTCCCCGGCCACGGGCCTTTTGCGATCTCGTACTCGATTCCCTGGTCGTCGAGCGCCTTCTGCACCTTCCAGCACGGGTGCCCTTTCACCTTGGCGAAGATGTTCGGGCAACGGTGGAGCTTCATGGCCATCCTGTCCTCCGTTCGTTGGTTTTCTCAGCGAGCCCAGAGAGCCCCGAGATAGACCGCCGGATCGCCCGGCTCCCAGCGCGCGAGGAACCGCTTGATCGGTGGGTGCACGACGATCTCGCCGAGCTCGTCGTCGGTGAAGAGCCGGGCGCCCTTGATCGCTGCGTCACGCGTCTCGACGTCCTCGAGCGATCGATGCGAGAGGTCGGCCGCGAAGATGATGTGAACCACGTGCTTCCGCGTGAGCAGCGACTTCGGGGCGATCGAGTCGCAGATCGCGACCGGCCCCTCGAACTGCACGTCGGCCTCGACGCCGAGCTCCTCGCGCAGCTCGCGACGCAGGGCCTCGATCAGCGACTCGCCGCCGTCGACGCCGCCACCCGGCAGCAACCAGTACTCCTTGCCCGGCTTCTCTTGCCGGCAGAGCAGGATGCGCCCCTGCCAGCGGATCATCGCGCTCACACGGATCCGCGGCTCCATCAGTGTTGTGAAGAGCCGAAGCCGCGTACGCCGCGCTCGCTCTCCGGCAGCTCGTCGACCTCGACCAGTTCGAGCTCGGGAATCGGGAGGATCACGAGCTGAGCGATGCGCATCCCCGGTTCGACGACGAACGCTTCCTCTTTGTCCGTGTTGACGAGGTTCACGAGCAATTCCCCTCGGTAGCCGGAATCGACAAGGCCCGGCGTGTTGACGATCGAGATGCCGTGCTTCGCCGCGAGCCCCGAGCGAGGCTGCACGAAGCCCGCGTAGCCCTCCGGGATCGCCACGGCGAGGCCGGTTGGCACGAGGGCCCGCTCGCCCGGAGCAAGCTCGACACGCTCGCACGAGGAAAGGTCGAGGCCGGCGTCACCGCTGTAGGCGCGCCCGGGCACCACGGCGTCCGGCCGCAGTCGCTGGATCGGGAGCTCGATCACGCGCTTTCTCGGTGGTCCGTGCTTTTCGAATCGGCGACCAGGTATGGGGCGAATCGCGTCAGCTCACGCCGCGGCAGTCGCGCGATCAGGAGCACGCCTGCCGGGGTGTCCTCCCGCTCTTCGATCGGCGTGCCGAGCGCATAGAGCTCCGAGAGCTTGCCGCCGTCCTCGTAGGGCACGAGCATCCGCACGCGCTCCCAGCGGTCCTCGAAGCGATGCGCGATCTCCGCCTTCAGCTCAGCCATCCCCTCGCCGGTCAACGCCGAGACTTGCGGAGAGGTCGGGAAGCGGTTCGCAAGTCGCCGGCGGTGGAGCGGGTCGGCCTGGTCGATCTTGTTCAGCACGACCTCGACGGGAATGTCTGTCGCACCGATCTCGTGCAATACGTCGTCGACTGCCTCGCGCTGGCGGTCTTGCTCGTCGTCTTCGGCGGAGGCATCGACGACGTGCAGGACGAAGTCGGCGTTGAGCGTCTCCTCGAGCGTGGACGCGAAGCCTTCGACGAGCTGGGTCGGGAGGCGGCGGATGAAGCCGACGGTGTCGGTGACGAGGTAGCGGCGGCCGTCGTACTCGAAGCCACGCGTCGTCGGATCGAGCGTGTGAAAGAGCTGGTTCTCGACGGAGACGTCGGACCCGGTGAGGGCGTTGAGCAGCGTCGACTTGCCGACGTTCGTGTAGCCGGCGAGCGCGACGGTCGGCGTTTCGCTGCGCGTGCGCTCCTTGCGGCGGGTCGCACGCTGCTTGCCAAGATCCTTGAGCTTGCGCCGGAGCTGGTCGATGCGCTGACGCGCCATGCGGCGGTCGGACTCCAGCTGCGACTCACCCGGGCCGCGCGTGCCGACGCCGCCGCCAAGACGCTCGAGGTGCTGCCACATGCCGCGCATGCGCGGGAGGTTGTAGTCGAGCTGTGCCAGCTCCACCTGGAGCTTTCCCTCGGCGCTCGTCGCGTGCTGCGCGAAGATGTCGAGGATCAGCTGGGTGCGATCGACGACCCGGGTGTTGAGCGCGTTTTCGAGGTAGCGCTGCTGGGATGGGTCGAGCTCGCCGTCGACGATCACGCTCTCGGCGTCCGACTCCTTGAACTGCTCTTTGAGCTCCTCGATCTTCCCTTTGCCGACGTAGGTGCGCTGCGCGGGACGAGCGCGATGCTGCACGACGAAGCCGACCGGCTCGACGCCAGCGGTGCGCGCGAGCTCCTTGATCTCGGCCAGCTCTTGTTCGGGATCCGTACCTTGAGCCAGTACCGCGAGGACGAACCCGCGCTCGGGCTCCGGTGTACGTGGAATCATCGGAACGATTATGGCACTCGCCCAGCGCACCCTCGATCTGGTGAATATCCCCTCCGAGTCCCGGAGCGAGGCGGAGCTGTACCGCTACGTGACTTCGGCTGTCCCGCTGGAGCAGACCTATACGGACGGCGAGTCGGTGCTCTTCGCCAAGCGCGAAGGCAAGCGGCTCGTGCTCCTCGCCGGCCACACCGACACGGTCCCGGCCCAGGGGAACCTGCCCGGTCGGATCGAGGACGGCGCAGTCGTGGGCCTCGGAGCCAGTGACATGAAAGGCGGGCTCGCGGTGATGATCGAGCTCGGTCGCTGGGCGGCGGAGACGGAGCTTGCCTACGACCTCGGGCTGCTCTTCTTTCCACGCGAGGAGCTCGGCCCGACCGAGAACCCGCTGCCCGGCGTCTTCGAACGCACGGGTGTCGTTGACGAAGCGCAACTCGTGATCTGCCTCGAGCCGACCGACAACACGCTGCAGCTCGGCTGCCTCGGCAACCTCAACGCGCGTGCCGTTTTCGAAGGGAAGTCCGCGCACTCGGCACGCCCATGGCTCGGGGTCAACGCGATCGAGCGCGCTTTCGAGGGCCTGCAGCAGGTGCTCACGGCCGAGCCGCGCGATGTCGAGATCGACGGGCTCGTCTTTCGCGAGGTGATCTCGGTCACGCAGCTGCACGCCGGGATCGCTGCGAACGTGATCCCCGCGCGCGCCGAGGCGATCCTCAACTTCCGCTACGCGCCGGACCGGACGCCGGAGTCCGCGGTCGAGCGCGTGCGCGAACTGGTCGGCAGTGACGTCGAGATCCTCGCGAATTCGCCGCCGGCGCACGTCGCGTCGCGGTCGCCGCTCGTCGAACAGCTGCGATCGGTCGGCGGCTTCGACGTGCAGCCGAAGCAGGCGTGGACCAACGTCGCCGACTTCGCCGCGCGCGGCCTCGATGCGATCAACCTCGGCCCCGGCGCGACCCGCTATGCACATGCGGTTGACGAACGGGTCGAGATCAGCGAGCTCGAGCGGACCTTTGAAGCGCTCCAGCGCTTTCTCGTGGGTTAAGCAGGAGCGGTACCGTCTAGGCATGCGTCTCTCCCCCGTGCTCAGCGAGCTCGCGCAGTACCCCTTTGCCCGGCTCGACGACTGGAAGGCCGAGGCGGCAGCGAGCGGCATCGAGTTGATCGACTTCGGCATGGGCGATCCGCGCGAGGTCACGCCCGCGTTCATCCGCGAGGCGCTGGCAGCGTCGATCGAGCCCGTCTCGTCGTATCCGCGGGCGACCGGCCTTCCGGAGCTGCGTCAGGCGATCAGCGGCTGGGTCGATCGCCGCTTCGGCGTCTCGGTCGATCCGGCGACGGAGATCGTCCCGACGCTCGGGTCGAAGGAAGCGATCTTCTCGTTCGCGCAGATTGCGCTCGGCGACAAGCGCATGGTCGCGATTCCCGAGCCTGCGTACCCCGTCTACGAGCGCGGTGCGCTGTTTGCGGGTGGTTCCGTGGTGACGCTTCCGCTCAAGGAGGAGAACGGCTGGCTGCCGGACCTCGACGGGTTCGACGCGTGGGACGAGATCGCGCTCTTCTGGGTCTGCTATCCGAACAACCCCACCGGTGCGGTGGCTCCGCTTTCGTTCTACGAGGAGCTCGCCGCACGCGCACGCGAGCACGGCTTCCTGCTCTGCTCCGACGAGGCGTACTCGGAGCTGTGGTTCGACGAACCGCCGGTCTCGGCGCTGCAGGTCGAGGACCGCACCAATGTCGTCGTCTTCAACACGCTCTCCAAGCGCTCGTCGATGACCGGGTATCGCTCGGGGTTCGTGTGCGCGCCACCGGAAATCGGCGATGCGTTGCGCAGCTTCCGCCCCACCGTCGGGACAGCACCGCAGGAATTCGTCCAGCGTGCGTCCGTCGCCGCCTGGTCTGATGACCGGCACGTCGAAGACGTGCGCGCGCTCTATCGCCGCAAGCGCGAGACGGTCCTGCCGGCGCTCGAGGAGCGCGGATTGCGTCTCGCCGGCTCGGAGGCGACGTTCTATCTCTGGCTCGACGTCGGCGGCTCCTCCGAAGAGTTCGCGCGGCGGTTGCTCGGTTACGGGATCGTCGTCGCGCCCGGCTCGTTCTTCGGCGACGCGGGCGAGGGGTACGTCCGTCTTGCACTCGTGCCGACGCAGGAGCAGTGCGAACGCGCAGCGGCGATCTTGCGGGAGGTGCTGTGAGCACCGAAGACGTTATTGCGAAGCTCGACCGCGGCGAAGTGCGCGTCGCCGAGCCGGACGGTGACGACTGGCGCGTGAACAGCGATGTGCAAGCGGCCATCCTCGATTACTTCCGCGTGCGGCAGATGGAACCGCGCGAGGTCGGCCCGTTCGAGTACCACGACAAGATCCCACTGAAGAGCGGCTACGAGGAACTCGGCGTGCGCGTCGTGCCGCCGGCGACGGCGCGCTACGGGGCATTCCTCTCGCGCGGCGTCGTGCTGATGCCGTCGTACGTGAACATCGGTGCATGGGTCGGGCCGAACACGATGGTCGACACGTGGGCGACGGTGGGCTCGGGTGCGCAGATCGGCGCGAACGTCCACCTCGCGGGCGGCGTCGGGATCGGCGGGGTGCTCGAACCGCCGGGCGCGCGGCCTGTGATCGTCGAGGACGGCGCGTTCATCGGCTCGCGCTGCATCATCGTCGAGGGTGTGCGGATCGGGCGTGAGGCGGTCCTGGCGCCGAACGTCACCCTGACCGCGAGCGTGCCGATCATCGACGTGACCGGCGACGAACCGGTCGAGCACCGGGGCTACGTTCCGCCGCGCGCGATTGTCGTTCCCGGCACGCGCCCGAAGGACTTCCCGGCCGGGACGTACAACCTCTCGTGTGCGCTGATCATCGGCACGCGCAGCGAGTCGACGGATCTGAAGACATCACTGAACGACGCCTTGCGCGAGCACGGCATCGGCGGCTGACATCGCCGCCGAGATGCGCGGGCGCCCCGGTACGCGCGCCCTCCCGCTCCTCGGCGGTGGGCGTGCGGTCGGCGGCCCGATTCCGCTCGGGCTCTTTGCGTCCTACGTCGCAGTCGCGCTCGTCGGGTGGCTTGCTGCCGTCGTGGCGCTCGTCCTCGCCGCCCCGGCGATTGCGAACCGGCATCCGCTCGAACGGATGCCGGTGCTCGCCGTCCATCTCGTGGCGCTTGGACTCCTGCCGCTTGCGGTGACGGCCGCGTCTTTTCATCTCCTGCCGGTGATGCTCCGCAACGACGTCCGGCATCCTCGCCTGCTACAAGCGGCGCTGCCTCTGCTGGCCGGCGGCTTACTTGTCGCACCGGGAATCGCGTTCGATCAGGCGCCGGTGCTCTGGCCCGGCTTCGCGCTCGTCACGGTCGGCCTCGCGATCGTGCTCTTCGAACTGCTCGGGCTCGTGATCAGGGCGCCGCGTGACCGCACGCTCATCGCCAGTCGGGTCGGAGTCACGCTCGTCTGCCTGCACGTCACGGCGGCCTTCATCCTCGGCGGCGTCGTGTTCCAGCATGGCGACGAGAACGTGGCAGGCGTCACGCACGACCGCTGGCTGCTCGTGCACCTGCACCTCGCCGTCCTGGGCTGGCTCACGTTGCTGATCGTTACGGTGGGCCGCACTCTCGGTCCAATGCTGGCGCTGGCACCGGTCGCTCCTACGCGCCGCCTTCCACTGACGGAGCTCGTTGTGTCAGTGGGCCTCTGGGTGCTGCTGCTCGGGATTGCGGCGTCGTGGAACGCGGTCGCTGCGGCGGGAGCGCTCGTCGTTCTGATGGGCATCGCCGACTTCGCACGCCAGATGATTCGCGTCGTTCGCACGCGTCGGCTTCCGCTCGAGGCGCCGCTCGCACACATCGTCAGTGGCCTGGCATTCCTTGCGCAGGCTGCCGTCCTCGCAACCCTCCTCCTCGCCGGTTGGGTCGAGCCGCAGCGGGTCCTTACTGCCTACGTCGTCCTGCTCCTTGCGGGTTGGGCCGCCGGTGTCACGCTCGCGCATCTGGGAAAGTTGCTCTCACTGTCGGTGTGGATGTGGTGGCCGCCGGGACCGCGCCCGAAGCAGGACGCTCTCTACCCGCGCCGCGTGTGGCTGGCCGAGGCACTCGCGTTCGCGATCGGCATCGAGGCGGTTGCAGTCGGTTCGCTCGTCGGCAGTACGGGGCTCGTGCGGGGCGGCGCCGGCGCGGTCACAGCTGCCGCCCTCTTGGCGGTCGCGGGCGCCGCACGCACGTGGCACGCGCGGCCTCGCTGATCGTCAGTCGACGCGTACCGCCGGCCCGGTCAGGAACGCCCGGCCGCCCTCGAACCGCACCGCGAGCTCGCCGCCCGGAAAGCGAATCTTCACAGCCTGACGGCCGAACGCAGCTGCGATCGCAACGGCGCTCGACCCGGACGCCGCCGTCTCCCCCGCGCCGCGTTCCCAGACGCGCGCCTCGATCGCGCCGTCGGCAGTCGCGCGGGCGATCTGCACATTCGTGCGCCGCGGGAACCGCTCGTGCACCTCGAGCAGCGGGCCGATGCGCGGCAAGTCGGCGGGGTCGCCCTCGACCACGGCGTGCGGGTTGCCGACGTCAACCGCGATCAGGCCGATGCCCGCTACCTCCTCTGGCTCTGAGACGACGACCTCTCCCATGTCCTGCTCGATGAGTCCGCCCCCGAGCGTGCGCGCGCGAACCTCGCGCGGCCCGACGCGCACCGTTACCGCGTCGGCACCCGTCCGCTCCATCAGCCAGCACGCCGCAATGCGCGTGCCGTTCCCGGACATCTCGGCGCGCGAGCCGTCCGGGTTCCAGATCGCGATCTCGACCCAGTCGTCACCGCAGCGGAATACCTCGAGGATCCCGTCGGTGTCGGCGACCTCAGCGCGCACCGCGCCCGGAGTCAGCGACTCCTCAGTGATCAGATAGATGTTGCCGTTCGCGTCCCAGCGCGATGATCTCATCGGCTACCTCCGCCGTAGGCCGATTCCCATCGACCCTAACGACCCCGGGCATCTTTCGCAGCCACTTTTGCTGATAGCGGGCAAGCCGACGCGTTGCCTGGGCGACTGCCGCGATCGCCTCGTTCTCGCTCAACGTCGCGAACTGCTCGAGCCCCAGCACCTTTCGGGCGGTGTCGGAGAGCGGCAACTCCCAGGCGGCACGCGCCTCTGCTGCGGCGCCCGCCTCGGCCATCTGGAGTGTGCGCTCCTCGATGCGCCGGTCCAGCTCCTCGAGCGGCAGATCGAGCGCGACGATCGTCGTTGGTAACCGCGTGTCCTCGGTCCACAGTCGATTGTGCGTGGGAGCGAGCGAGTGGCCGGCATCCGACAACTCAAGAGCGCGCACGACGCGTTTACGGTCGTTGGCGTGGATGCGCGCCGCCGCAGCCGTGTCTCGTTGCGCGAGCATCCCGTGAACTGCCTCGGCGCCGAGGCGGTCGTATTCGTCCTGCCAGAACGCGCGGCGGCCGGGCTCTGCCGGTGGCGGAAGTTCGAAGGCCGAGAGTGCGGCCCGGAAATACAGCCCGGTGCCGCCCACCAGAAGCGGAACGTCGCTCTCGTCGATCGCCGCGTGCGCGAGGCGCTGGTACTCCCCGACCGAGACGTCATTTTCGAGCGGAATCACGCCGACGAGCCGCGCGGGGTAGTCGGGCGCCGCGGTGATCACCGGCAGGCCCTCGTACAGCGCCGCCGAGTCTGCGGAGATCACCTCTGCGCCGAGGCGCTCGCGCAGCAGGCCCGCGACGGCGGTCTTCCCGGACGCGGTCGGTCCGAAGAGCGCTACTACAGACCTAGAGGCTTGACGTGGACTTAGAGGCACCCACGGATGGTGCCTCAGACGCGGCGCATCTCGCCCGGGTCGGGCTTGAACGTAGACGCCGCTATGCCCTGCGCCCGACCCGTGCGACCTGCTTGGTCTGAGCCATCCCCGTGGGCACCCCAGTCCACATCAAGCCTCTAGGCGCGCGCAGGCTCTTTGAAGCCATGCGCGAGCTCGTCCGCGCTCTCCGGACGTTCGAACGGCCGGTCCTCTTCCGGATGCGCCGCGCGCCACTCCTTAAACCATGCGACCGCCTTGGGAATACCGTCGTCGAGCGACGTCGTCGGCGACCACCCGAGCACGTCGTGCGCCTTGCGGACGTCGGCGACGTAGTGCGTGACCTCACCCATCAGCGACGGCGCAATCGTCACGTTCGGTTCGACGCCGAGCTGCTCTGAGATCAGCTCCGCAGCTCGAACGAGCGTGTTGCCCTGCCCGAAGGCGAGGTTGACGGTCTCGTTGTGCGCGCGACCGTCGGCGAGCGCGTAGATACCCCGCGCAATCCCGTCGACGCAGTCGTCGACATAGGTGAAGTCGAGAACCTTCTGGTCCCCGCCGAAGATCACAATCGGTTCGCCGCGCGACAGCTGGTGCATCCACAACGGGAGCACGCGATCCATCCGCCAGAGGTCGCTGTCGTAGCGACCGTAGACATTCGAAAAGCGGAAGACGAGATAGTTGAGGCCGTAGCAACGCGCGTATGAGTAGATGAACGCCTCACTCGCGATCTTCGACGCGGAGTACGGGCTCTCGGTGAAGGCGAAGTCCGCAGCCTCCTCGGCGTACTCCTCGAAGCGATGCACGTCGCCGTACACCTCGCGTGTCGACGAGAAGACGATCGGCAGGTTCCTCCCGCGCGCGAACTCGAGCACGTTGAAGGTCATGATCGTGTTCTCGAGCGCGCGGTGCGGCTGGCGCACGAGCTGGTGCACCTTCGCGTGCGCGGCCATGTGCACGACTAGGTCGACCTCGGGGTATTCGACGCCGTTGATGCCACCCGGGAACGCCGAGTAGTGGCCGGCGAGATCTTGAAGGAGTGTCGGGAACGCGTCACCGATCCAGGCATTCGGGCGCTTGTCGACGCCGAACACCTCGTGCCCATCCTTGAGCAGACGGAGCGCAAGGTTCGTGCCGATCTGGCCGGAGGAGCCTGTGACGAGGATGCGCATGGGCCTAATCCTGCCGGATGGATGTGATGGAGGCGTTAGACAGCGCGCTAAACGGCGATTAAGGCGTCCTGCACGCCCCGCAGGGTCGTCGAGGTGGCGCTCTCGATCAGCACGTGGACGAGCTCGCCCGCCTGCGCCTCACCGGTGAAGTTGACCATCGTGTTGCGGCGCGTCCTGCCGCGTAGCAGCGACTCGTCGGTGCGCGAGGTGCCTTCGACGAGCACTTCCTCGACGCGGCCGACGCGCGCGGCGTTCCGCGTTCGTGCACCGCGCTGAACCACCTCGACGAGCCGTTCCATGCGTTCGATCTTCACCTCGTGCGGCACCTGGTCGGGCATCGACGCGGCCTCGGTCCCGGCGCGTGGCGAGTAGACGAACGTGAACGCGCTGTCGTACCCGACCGTTTCCACCACCTCGAGCGTCTCGCGAAAGTCGGCCTCGGTCTCGCCGGGGAATCCGACGATGATGTCGGTGCCGAATGCGAGGTCGGGAATCGCAGCGCGCATCTTCTCGGCAAGCGTCAGGTAGCGCTCGCGCGTGTACGTGCGGCGCATCGCCTTCAGCAAGCGTGAGGAACCACTCTGCAGCGGTAGGTGCACGTGCTCGCACACTGCTGCACACTCGGCCATCGCAGCGATCACCGGGTCACGAAAGTCCTTCGGGTGCGGGCTCGTGAAGCGGACGCGTTCGATACCGTCGACGGCGTCGCACGCGCGCAGCAGCTCGCCAAACTCGGTGTTGATGTCGGGCAGCAGGTCGCGTCCCCACGAGTTGACGTTCTGGCCGAGCAGCGTCAGCTCTTTGACGCCCGCGTCGGCGAGACGTTGCACTTCCGCGAGGATCTCGCCCGGCCTGCGACTCTGTTCGCGGCCACGAACTGACGGGACGATGCAATACGAGCACTTCGAGTTGCAGCCCATTGAGACCTGCACCCACGCCTGGAACGATCGCTCGTTGTGCATCGGCAACTCGGCGGCGAAGTCGCGGTCGTCGAGGCCGAAGCGTCCACGTGCGACTCCTTCTCCTCCGGCACCGAGCCACTCACCGAGGTGGGCGATCGAACCGGGTCCGAATGCAACGTCCACCGCCGGGTACAGCTCGAAGATGCGCTCGCGCTGCGCTTCGGCGTAGCAACCGCCGACTGCGATCACGCAATCGGGATGTTCGCGCTTGCGCGCGGCTGCGTCACCCATGTATGCGGCGAGCTTCGTGTCGGGCTTCTCGCGGATCGTGCAAGTGTTGAAGACGACGACGTCGGCCTCGTCCGCGGAGACGGCTTCTCCGAGCCCGAGCTCCTCGAGCATGCCCTTGATGCGCTCGCTGTCGTGAGCGTTCATCTGGCAACCGAAGGTCGTTACGTGGTACCGACGCACCCCCGTAGGTTAGCCGCCTCCGTGTGTCTTGATGTGCGCGAGTTCACTCGTGTGAGCCGGCTGATACGCACAGGCAGAGTCTTCGCCGAGCGGGTCGCCCGTCGCCGCAAAGGCGCGAGACCGAGATCCGCCGCACACGTGCCGGTACGCACAGACGCCACAGCGTCCTCCGAAGTCGGCTGCGCGAATCTGCCGCAGGACCGGGTGATCGCGGTAGACATCGACGAGCGCCTCGTCCTTGACGTTGCCGAGCGACAGCGGGAGGAAGCCGGAAGGGTAGATGTCCCCGTCGTGCCCGACGAAGATGATTCCCTTTCCGTCGCGCGTGCCCTTCGTGTGCGCCCGCACGGCGGATGTCTGACGGCCCAGCGCGTTCCGGAGAGCGTGTGCGAGCTCGTCGTAGAGCGGTCCGCGTTTGCCGTGCGCGCCGTCCGCGACGCCGCGGCCGTCCTGCGTGCGCCACGCGACGACGCGGCGGAAGAACGGTGCCTCGACCGTCCGGACGATGAACCCGTAGCGCGAGGCATCGACCAGAAAGTGGCACACGTCTTCGTTCTCTTGCGCGGTCAACTCGTCAAGATCCCGCCCCCGCCCGGTCCGGATCAGGAAGAACAACTCCCAGATCGAGGCGCCCGAGGACTTCACGATCCGCGCGATCTCGGGGAGCTCGTGCACGGTGTCGCGCATCACGAGCGTATTCAGCTGCACGGTCAGTCCTGCACGCCGAAGTCGCGCGATCGCTTCGACCGTTTGCTCGAAGTGGCCGTCGATCCCACGGATGCCGTCATGCGTGGCGGCTGTCCCGCCATCGAGGCTCAGCGACGCGACCCTCACGCCTGCCCGGCGAAGCTCGGCGGCGCGATCGGCCGTCAGAAGTGGCGTCACGCTTGGCGCCAGCGCCAGCGGTACCTTCGCGGTGCGCGCCAGGGCGGCGAGCTCGTCGAGGTCGTGCCGCATGAGGACGTCGCCCCCCGTCGCGATCAGCACCGGCCGCGGCTTACCGAAGGCGGCGAGGCTCTCGATGAGGTGCGCAGCCTGAGCCGTCGTCAGCTCGTTCGGATGAGGTGCCGCGACCGCGGTCGCGCGGCAGTGCCGGCAGGCCAGGCCGCAAGCCTTCGTGCTCTCCCAGAAGACGAGCATCGGGCGCGAGTCGAGATCCACCAGGCACACGAAAGCGCCTGCTACGCCCGCCGGCATCGGGAGGAAGTACGGATGGCTCCTTTCCGCCGACCGGCGGCATACAGTCGGCACGGTGCATCCCGACGACGCCGAATGGGACGCGTGGACACCGCAAGAGGCTGCGCGCCGGCTGGCCGGCGTCGACGTCCCCTGGCGCGTCTCGGCGGGCTGGGCGATCGACCTCTTCCTCGGGCGGGAGCGGCGCGAGCACGAGGATCTCGAGATCGGCGTGCCCGCCGATCGGTTCGACGAGATTGCCGCTGCGCTCGCTGAGCTCGAGTTTCACGTCGTCACCCGAGGTGTGGCGGAGCCGGTCGAGGACGCGGTCGAGCTGATGAAGACGGTTCACCAGACCTGGGGCCTCGACCGTGCGGCGAATGTCTGGCGGATCGACGTCTTCCGGGAACCACACGACGGCGACCATTGGCTCGCTCGTCGCGACGAGACGATCCGACTCCCCTACGACGAGCTGATCGAGCACACGGCGGACGGCATTCCCTACGAGCGGCCGGAAGTGGTGCTGCTCTTCAAGGCGAAGCACTCGCGGCCGAAGGACGAGGCAGATCTCGCCGCGGTGCTGCCGCACCTGAGCGCCGAGCGGCGTCAACTCCTCTCCGGGTGGATCGAGCAGGTCCACCCTGGGCACTTCTGGGTGCCGGACCTGGCGTGAGTTAGGGACGAACCAGATTCGGGGGTTTCAGGCCGCGTCGACGTGCTTGATCGGTCCGTCTTCGACCGTGCCGGTCGCAACAGTGCCGGTCGCAACAGTGCCGTTGCGGCGCTGCTCGAGCTTGTTCGACGCGACGTCGACGGCACGGCTCTCACGGATCACCGTCACCTTGATCTGCCCCGGGTACTCGAGATGCTCTTCGATCTCACGCGCGATCTCGTGGGAGAGCAACACCGCGCCGTCGTCGTCGATCTCGTGCGGCTTCACGAGCACGCGGATCTCGCG
>JANMWB010000183.1:0-2892 GCA_031393705.1 Thermoleophilia bacterium
CCGGAGACGCTCGACGCGAAGCTCGGCCACGCTGCGAAGGAGGCCTCCGACGAGCTGAGCGCGATCGCGATGCGCTACGCGGTGATCGACGGCAGGGAGCTGACGGTTGCGAAGGAAGCAGCGAGAACGAGGCCGGTCAAACAAGGGGCATGACCTCGGGATGGGGTGTGCGCGGGGATGGCTCAGACCAAGCAGGTCGCACGGGTCGGGCGCAGGGCATAGCGGTGCCTACGTTCAAGCCCGACCCGGGCGAGATGCGCCGCGTCTGAGCCACCATCCGGGTGCGCCCGAGCCCGAGGTCATGTCCCTAACGACTTGAGCGCCTTGCTCAGAGACTGACGCGTTGTCAGCACGCCGGCGTACAGGTCGCCGTGCTGACGGACGCGGTCCAGCACCACAGCCATCGTGTAGATCGACGGGTTGAGCTTGTCGTTCACCTCGTCCCAGTTGAGCGGCGTTGACACCGGTGCGCCCGGCTTCGGGCGCACCGAATAGACCGAGGCGATCGTCTTGCCCTCGCCGTTCTGGTTCGCGTCGATCAGCACGCCGCGACGCTTCGCCTTCGACCACTCCGTTGTCGCGAGTTTCGGGTGCGTGCGCGCAATTGCGCCGGCGACGTGCTCGGCGAACCGCCGCGTGTCCTCGAACGTACTGCGCCGGTCGATCGGCACCAACACGTGGAAGCCCTTGCCGCCGGAGGTCTTCGGGAACGACTCGAGCCCGAGCGCGTCGAGCAGCTGCTTGAGGATCAGCGCCACTTCGATCGTCTGCGACCACGGCACCTCCGGCGTCGGGTCGAGGTCGAAGAGCACGAAGTCGGGCCGGTCCGGCCTGTCGATCCGCGAGTACCAGCTGTTCATGTCGATGCAGCCCATGTTCACCATCCAGAGCAGCGCCAGCTCGTCGCCGACAACGGGGAACTCGACTGACTTCTTGGTCGCCCCGCTTGCGGGCGACGTCTCGCGCGTCGAGACGAGCGCTTTGTAGCGCGGGATCCAGTCGGGCATGTGCTTCGGCGCGTCTTTTTGGAAGAACGCTTTGCCGTAGGCGCCGTCGGGATAGCGCCGCATCGTGAACGGGCGGTCTTTGAGATGTGGCACGAGCACGTCGGCGACCGACTGGTAGTACCGCAGCAGGTCGCCCTTGGTGATCCCCTCGTCCGGCCAGAACGGCTTGTCGAGATTCGAGAGGCGCAGCTCGCGCCTGCCGTTGCGGATCACCTCCGCCAGCGGCTGCTCCGGCGTCACCTCTCCCGCCTCCTTGTCCTCGCGAATGCCCAAATACGCGGGATGGCGCAGGTGATTGTCGTGCGTCCACTCGCCGAAGCGCACCTGGGCGACGAGCTGTGGCTCGACCCACTGGACGTCGCCCTTGCGTACGCGCGGCATCTTCGGCTCGACCGCAAACGAAGACGTGTCGCGGTGCAACGGCTTGAGCAGCGCGAGGAGCTTGTCGATCTCGGCGTCGTTGAACCCGGTGCCGACATTCCCGACGTAGCGCAGTTGACTCCCTTCGTTGACGCCGAGCACGAGCGCGCCGAACGTGCCCGCTCGACGGCCGGCGCCCCGTGTGTAGCCCGCGACGACGAACTCCTCGTTGTTCTCCGTCTTGATCTTCAGCCAGTCGCGCGTGCGCCTGCCCGACTTGTAGGCGCTGCTCGTGCGCTTGGAGACGATCCCTTCGAGACCCCGTTCCTGGGCGACGGCGAACAGCGCGTCCCCGTCGTCGAACTCCTCCGAGTACGCGACCGTCTGCACGCGCGCGTCGAGCACCTTGCGCAGAAGCGCCTTCCGCTCGGTCAACGGCAGCTCGGTTCGCGGCTCGCCGTCGAGCTCGAGCAGGTCGAACGCGTAGAAGACGAGCGGGCCTGCTCCTTGTTGCAGCTCGGAGAAGCTCGTCTTGCCCGTCGGGTCGAGGCGGGTGATCTCGCCGTCGACGACGGCGTTCGGACTCTTCACCGCCTTCACGATCGCCTTCGCCACCTCCGGGAAGCGCCCGGTCAGGTCGTTCTCGTTGCGAGACACGAGCTTGCACTCGCCGCCGCGGAGGTAGGCGAGCGCGCGGAAGCCGTCGAACTTCACCTCGTGCGCCCATTCGTCCCCGTGCGGGATGTGGGTCTCGAGGGTCGCCAGCATCGGCTTGTACGTCTGCGGCACCACGTCTGCGGCGTCCTCGTGGTCGTCGTGCCGCTTGATCAGGAGCCAGTTCTGCTCCTTGCCGTCCATGCGGGTCGGCACGAGCGACCAGCGTCCCTGCAGCTTCTGGCCGTGGAGATCGAAGGTGAGCTGACCATTGGGCTTCTCCTCGAGCAGGTCGTAGGTGCCGTTGTCGAAGATCTCGACCGTCCCGCCGCCATACTGGCCCTTGGGGATCTCGCCGTGGAACGTCGCGTATTCGAGTGGGTGGTCCTCGACGTGGACGGCGAGCACCTTCGCGCCCGGCTCGAGCGGCACGCCTTTCGGCACCGCCCAGGAGGCGAGCGCGCCGTCTTTCTCGAGGCGGAAGTCGTAGTGGAGGCGCGAGGCGTCGTGGCGCTGCACGACGAAAATCGGCTTCTTGCCCCGCTTCTTGGAGCCGAACGGCTCCGGGGTGACCTTCGGATCGCGCTTGCGGTGGTACTCGCTGAGGCTCACCTACGAAGCTTTACGTGAAGCGGTCTCCTCGGGCGAGGCCGCTCGGCGTTTTTCCACAGACACCTTGCGTCCGAACGAAGTTTGGCGTCGATTTCGCCGGGACAGAAAACACCGGACCTTCTCCACCTGACGGGGGGTTAGGCGCCCGAGGCCCGCTGCAAGGCGGGCCTCGACGCGTTCATAAGGGCATAACAACCCGTTGAAAACCCTGTGGACGATGTGGAAAGACGCCGGATCTAGGCGAAAACGCCCATGCCCC
>JANMWB010000172.1:0-9653 GCA_031393705.1 Thermoleophilia bacterium
AGTGCTTTCCGGAGCATGCGCTTGATGTGCCTACCTGCTTGCCGCTCTAAACGCGAATAGGGGATGCTTCGGCTGTGCAGACCGAACGCCAGCTCTCGAAGGCGGACCGCCAGCGGCTCGTTGCGAGTCTCGTCGAGCGGATGCGGCTCGGGACACAGCAGGAGTTGCTCGAGGCGCTCGACACCGCCGGTTGCCGAGTCACGCAGGCGACCGTTTCGCGTGACATCCGCGAACTCGGGCTCGAGAAGGCCCGCGACCCGCTCGGGCGGCACCGGTACGTGCTGCCCCACCGGGGCCGCCGTTCCGATCCGCGCGACACGCTCAACGCGCTGCTCGAGCAGTTCGGTCGCGGCGCGGTCGCCGCGCAGAACGTCGTCGTGATCCAGTCGGAGATCGGGAGTGCGCCGGCGATCGCACGCGCGCTCGACCGCAGCGACCATCCGCTCGTGATCGGGACGCTCGCGGGCGATGACACCTGCCTCGTGATCGCCGCCGACGCCAAGCGCGCGCGGGAGCTTGCCGACGAGCTGCGCGCCGCTATCGGCTGATCGGCAAGCTCTGAGCCCACGGATGGGCCTGTTCGATCTGCGACGCGAGTCGGAAAAGTGTTGCCTCGTCCGCCGGACGCCCGATCAGATGGATGCCGACCGGCAGCCCGTCGACGACACCGAACGGCACCATCGCCGCGGGCTGGCCGGTGACGTTGACGATCGGCGTGAACGGCGTGAACTCACCGCCACGCCGGAATTGCTCCCACGGATCCACCGGTCCGAACACCCAGCCGATCGGCACCGGCAGCTTCGCGAGGCCGGGAGTCAGCACGACGTCGACGTCGTTCCAGAAGGCGACGATGCGGCGTGCAAGCCGCTGGAGGCCGCCCACGCTCTGCGCGAATGCGACGCTCGACGTCTCGTGCGCGGCGGCGGCGAGCGCGCGGTTCAGTGGCTCGAGCAGCTCCTGGTCGGGCACGGGGTACAACGCCGGACCGACCTGCCAGAGCTTGGCGAACGCACTCAGCAGAACGTCGTCGACCCAGGGTGGTGTCTGCTCGACGACCTCGTGCCCGAGTGCGGCGAGCGCTTCGGCTGCCTCGCGCGCAACGCCGATCACCGCGTCGTCGATCGGAAACGGAATCGGCGAGGCGACGGTGAACGCGATGCGCAACCTCCCGGGATCGGCACCGACCTCTTCCAGGAACGGACGCGGCGGCGGCGGCGCCCAATGCGCGTCGCCGGGCTCGTAGCCCGAGATCACGTCGAGGAACGCGGCGGCGTCGCGCACGGTCACCGAGAGCGGCCCGCTCTGTGACAGCTCGAGCGAGCCGCTGACATACGGCGCGGGGGAGACGCGCCCTCGCGACGGCTTGATCCCAAAGAGCCCGCAGCACGACGCGGGGATGCGAATGGAGCCACCGCCGTCGGAGCCGTGCGCCAGCGGCAGCGCGCCTGCGGCAACGGCGGCTGCGGCACCGCCCGACGAACCGCCGGGAGTGCGAGTGGTGTCCCACGGGTTGCGGCACGCGCCGTTGAGCGCGGATTCGGTGACGCACGTGCTGCCGAACTCCGGCGTGTTCGACTTGCCGAGCACGACGAAGCCGGCGTCTTTCATGCGACGCACGACCGCGGCGTCGCTCGTCGGCACGTAGTCGGCGAAAGCACACGACGAGAACGTTGTGCGCACGCCGGCGGTCTCGTTCAGATCCTTGACGAGCATCGGCACGCCGGTGAAAGGACCGTCGCTCGGCTCGGTTGCGAGAGCTTGCTCGAAGCAGTCGGTGACGAGGTAGTTGAGCGCCGGGTTCGTCGCTTCGATGCGAGCGATCGCCGCTTCGGTCAGCTCACGCGCGGACACCTCACCTGCGCGAACCTGTGCCGCGAGGTCGAGAGCGTCGGTCAAGGATTCAACGTGATGCGGCCATCGACGATCCCTGCGACGTCTTCGGCGGCGACGTACTCGCCCGAGACGGTGAGCCCGTCCCAGATGTCCGTCTCCTTGTCGCCGAGAACCTCGTCGACCTTGCCGACGTGTTGCCCGCTCGCATCGACGACCTCCCAGCCCCGCTCGATCATCAACCAGGAGACGGGATCGGCCATTAGATCGTCTGCCCGTCGAGGATCCACACGGGGCCCTGTGTGGAGACGAGGTGCGTGTCGCTGAGCACGCGCACGAGCGCGAGCGAGCCGCGGATATCCGCCGCGTCGCAGCGCTCGAGGCAGCGACGCGCCATCTGCGGCGCGACGCCGTAGCCCGCGTGGTGCGCGGCGCGGAAGCGGAACACCGCGCTGTCGCCGACGCGACGCGGGTTCATTTGGATGCAGAACACGGCCGCATGCTCGACGTAGTCGGTCGAGAGCAAACGCACCTCGGCGACGAGATCGCTCCAGTCGGCAGGCAGTTCGGAGAGCAGCGCGTCCCACGATTCGGCAAGCGGCGTCACTTCGCGTTCCGCGCGCACCGCCGCCCTTTCGGATCCAAGAGTGGTGAGCGTCGCGGCGATGCGCGCGTCGTCGAGACGGCTCAGCAACCGCGCGATTCCGTCCGGTCCCGGAGCGCTGCCGTCGCGTGCAGAGGAGAAACGCAGCGTCGTCCCGGTGCGGTAGGGGCCGGCGGGGCCGAGCAGCGCGGACGCCTGCGCCGCCACTCCTGGATCCCGGATCTCGAGCTGGACGGAAACCTTCACCCAACCGTGAGGAAGAGCACCTTCCAGTTCGCGCCATTGCTCGACGATGCTCATGGTGCAAAACGTACACTGCCGAGCGTCGTGGCCAAGGTCGAGAAGAAACGCGCCCTGAACGAGGAGACTTTGCGCGATTTCCTGCGCGAAATGCTTCTCATCCGGCGCTTCGAGGAAAAGGTCGAAGAGCAGTTCCGTGCCGGCGAGCTGCCCGGCTTCCTGCACGTCGCGATCGGTCAGGAAGCGGTCGCTGTCGGCGTCTGCCAGGCGATGGAAGAAGGCGACGTGTTCGCGTCGACGCATCGCGCGCACGGCCACACGCTTGCGCGCGGCACGCATCCGAACGCCGTCATGGCTGAGCTCTACGGGAAGATGGAAGGCTGCTCGCACGGCTACGGCGGCTCGATGCACCTGTACGACGTCGAGCGCGGCAACTACGGCGCGAACGCCGTGATCGGCGGCGGGCTCCCGCATGTCACCGGCGCCGGCCTTGCGTTCAAGTTGCGCGACGAGCCGCGCGTAGCGGTTGCGTTCTTCGGCGACGGCGCGACGAACATCGGCACCTTCCACGAGTCACTGAACCTCGCGCAGCTTTGGAAGACGAAGACGGTGTTCGTCTGCGAGAACAACCATTGGGCAGAGTCGACGCCGGGCTGGCAGCACTCGCCGGTGTGGGACGACATGTCGAAGCGCGCGCTCGCGTACGACATGCGCGCGATCAAGGTCGACGGTCAGGACATCCAGGCGGTGTTCGACGCAGCGCACGAAGCACTCGAGTTCGCGCGCTCCGGCGAGGGCCCCGTGTTTCTCGACGTCGAGACCTACCGCATGCACGGCCACTTCATTGGCGACCCGCAGGTCTACCGCACGAAGGAAGACCGCGCCGAGGCGGCGCAGAACGATCCGATCGTGCGGTTGCGCGAGCGCCTCGCTCTTGGCGACGACGAGTTCGAGTCGTTCGACGCGCAGGCCCACGAGATCGTCGACGCGGCACTCGAGTTCGCAAAGAACGGCACCGACCCGCAGCCCGAAGACGCACTCAAGAACGTCTATGCCTGAGATCACCTACCGCGAAGCAGTCCGCGACGCGCTCACCAAGGCGATGCGCAAGGACGAGGACGTCTTCATCATGGGCGAGGACATCGCCGAGATGGGCGGCTCGATGGCGGTCACGCAGGGTCTGCTCGAGGAGTTCGGCCCGGAGCGCGTGCGCAACACGCCGATCTCCGAGATGGCGATCGTCGGCGCGGGCATCGGCGCCGCGATGGCGGGCATGCGCCCGGTCGTCGAGATCATGTACGAGGATTTCCTGACGCTCTCGCTCGAGCAGATCGTCAACCAGGCCGCGAAGCATCGCTATATGTCGGGTGGTCAGATCAAGGTTCCGCTGACGATTCGCACGCAGGGCGGTGCCGGCTGGTCGCCGGGTGCGCAGCACGCGCAGCAGCTCGAGGCGTGGCTTGTTCATGTGCCGGGGCTGAAGGTCGCGTATCCGTCGACGCCCGAAGATGTACGCGGCCTGCTCTGGACGTCGATCTACGACGACAACCCCGTGATCTTCTTCGAGCACCGCCTGCTCTACCCGGTGAAGGGCGAGGTACCGGAGGAGATCGAGCCGATTCCGCTCGGCAAGGCAAGGACTATCCGCGAAGGCACCGATGTGACGGTGATCGCGATCGGCCCGCTCGTGCACCGCGCCGTCGAAGCGGCGAAGCAGGCCGAGGAAGAGGGCATCTCCGTCGAGATCATCGACCCGCGCACGCTGCAGCCGCTCGACGAGGACGCGCTCGTCGCGTCGGTCAAGAAGACGAACCGCGCCGTTGTCGCGCACGAAGCGGTGACGCGCATGGGCTTCGGCGCCGAGGTCACGTCGGTGCTGCAGTACAAGGCTTTCGACTACCTCGACGCGCCGATCGAGCGCGTCGGAGCAAAGTTCGCACCTCTCGCGTTCGCGCCGGTGATGGAGAACTTCATCATCCCGCACGCCGAGGACGTGCTCGCCGCGATCAAGCGCACGGTCGGGAAGTAGCCATGGCCAACGAGGTGAAGCTCCCGCGCCTGGGTCAGGGCATGGAAGCCGGAACGATCACGAAGTGGCTGAAGGCGCCCGGCGACACGGTCGAGAAGGGCGAGCCGCTGTTCGAGATCGACACCGACAAGGTGACGCAGGAAGTCGAGTCCGACTACGCAGGCGTGCTGCTGAAGATCACGCTCGAGTCGGGCGAGGCGCCGGTCGGCCAAACCATTGCCTACATCGGCAAGGAGGGTGAGGAGGTTGCGGACGCGCCGGCTCCCGCCGCCGCGTCGGAGCCCGCAAAGGTGTCTGACACCGTCGCGCCCAGCGAGACGCCTGTCGAGGCCAAGGTGTCAGACACCAGTGGCAGCAATGGCGGCCGCATCAAAGCCTCACCACTCGCCAGAAGGATCGCGCGCGAGCGCGGCATCGAGCTCTCCTCGCTTTCCGGCACCGGCCCCGAGGGCAGGATCGTCGCCGAGGACGTCGAGCGTGGCGAGGCTGCGAAGCCTTCGGCTCCGGCAGCCGTCCCGACGGGCGAGATCGAGTCGGTGCCGTTGACGAAGATCCGTAAGACGATTGCGCGCCGCCTGACAGCCGCGTGGCAGGCGCCTGTCTTCCAGTTGACGGTGAGCGCCGACATGACGCGGGCCAACGAGCTCGTTGTACGTAGCCGCGAGTTGAATCCGGATGTCCGCGTGACAGTCACCGACCTGCTCGCCAAGGTGTGCGCGCAGGCGCTGATGCGCCACCGCGATGTCAACGTCCAGTACACCGAGGATGCGCTGCTGAAGTTCCCGACCGCGAACGTCGGTATTGCCGTCGCCGCACCGCAGGGGCTCGTTGTCCCGGTGATCCGCTCGGTCGAGCGTTTGTCGCTGGCCGAGGTCGGCACCGCGCGCGGCGACATCGTCAACCGCGCGCGTGACAACAAGCTGACGGCCCAGGATCTCGAGGACGGCACGTTCACGATCTCGAACCTCGGCATGTTCGGCATCGAGCAGTTCGTTGCGGTGATCAATCCGCCGCAGGCTGCGATCCTCGCCGTTGGCGCGACGCTCGACACGCCGGTTGCCCGCGATGGCGCCGTCGAGGTGAGGCCGATGATGACACTGACGCTGACCGTCGATCACCGCGCGGTCGACGGAGCTGCCGGCGCAGATTTCCTGCGCACGGTGAAGCAGTTCCTGGAAGAGCCCGCGCTGGCGCTGTGAACGCGCTGCGCGTTTGGTACCTCGTCCGCGACTTCGATCGCGGCCGCGCGTTCTACAAGGAGATGCTCGGCTTCGACGAGACCTACGTCGACTGGGACGACAAGTGGTCGAAGCTCGAGAACGGGGCGATGCGCATCGCTCTCGGCGAGGGTGAGCCGGTGGAGGCCGGTGTGGCGACGATCGACGTCAGCGATGTCAAGGCGGACGCCGAAAGGCTCCGGGGAGAAGGCGTCGAAGTGGGCGTCGTGATCGAGCTTGCCGGACAGATGAGGATCGTGGACGTCTTCGATCCGGACGGAAACCGCATCCAGCTCGCGCAGTCCATAGGCGAGTGATGGCCGGCGTCCGCACCCGCAGATGGGGGCCTGGGCGCGGCGCATCGCGCCCGCCTCGGTCGGAACCGAGGCGTCCAGCCTCGGAACCGACCGAGTCGACCACGCTGCTTGGCCCATGCCCTCCCTGCGGGCACGTCCACCGACCATCACTCGCCTGCGACTGATGATCCGCAAAGGCTCCGCTGCCGACGTGCCGTTCATGCGCTCGATGCTGCCGCATTCCTACGGCTGGCGCGTGAACGCGCTCGACGCCGACATCCCGCTGACGCGCTACATCGAGAACTGGGGCCGCGCCGGAGACGTGGTGCTGATCGCGCACGAGACCGGCAACCGTGTCGGCGCCGCGTGGTTCCGAATCTTCCGCGCCTCGGAGCCGGGCTACGGCTTCGTCGACGAGCACACACCGGAGCTCTCGATCTCGGTCGTCCCCTCGCGTCGCAAGCACGGCGTGGGGCAAGAACTGCTCAATGGACTACTCGAGAAGGCGCGCGCCGCGGGCCATACGCAGGTGTCGCTGTCGGTCGAGAAGGACTCGCCGGCCGTCGGCTTCTACGAGCGCAACGGCTTCCGCGCGAGTGGCGAGTCCCAGGGCGGGCTCGTCATGGTGCGCCAGCTCATCTAGCCCGAACCACGAGCCTTACCGTTCTGCCAACCACCCCCGAGCCTCCAAAAGGAAGCTCGGGTCGATCGTGTGGTCGATCGGGTACTCGCGGTACAGCGGTTCCGCACCGGCGGCTTCCAACACGCGCTTCGCCGTGCGCGCGTACTCGACGGAGATGATCGGGTCGTAGATCCCGTGCGCGATTGCGATTGGCGGGAACGGCGGCGAGAGATCGGGTTCCCACGCTTCCGTCTGCGGGATGAAGCCCGACATCGCGACGAGCGCATCCGGGCGCGGCCGGTCGAGGCCGAGTCCGAGCGCGTACGACATGACCGAGCCTTGCGAGAAGCCGCCGAGCCACACGCTGCTGTACGGCAGCGAGTCGAGCCACCCAGCAGCCTCGGCGTACGACGGCGCGAACGTTGCCGGATCCGGACGGCCGATCTCGTAGACGGCGTACCAGTGAGCGCCGCCCGGTGGCAGCGACAGAGGGCCGCGCGGGCAATAGCCGTGACGCTTTCGCTCCGGATCGAGGATGTCGAGCAGCGGAAAGAGGTCGTGCTCGTCGGCACCGCGCCCGTGAAACAACACCAGCGCGCCCTCCGCCTTCCCTGCGGCCGGGCGCTCGCGAACGATCACTGCGAACGCGCGAGGCGTGGGTTCGGTAGCGGCGCGAGGATGTGCTCGACCTGCTCGCGGTACTGCTCGTAGTTCGGGGGGAGGGAAAGTGACTCGCCCAGCGTTTCGAACGGTTCGTCGGCGGTGAACCCCGGGCCGATCGTCGCGACCTCGAACAGCACGCCGCTCGGCTCGCGGAAATAGATCGACTTGAAGTAGAAGCGGTCGATCACGGGAGTCGGCTGCCCGCCGCCTTCGATGATCTTGTCGCGCCACGCCTCGTGCTCTTCGATCGTCGACGCCCACGCGACGTGATGCACCGTGCCCGCGGCCTGCAGCCCGCGCTCGGCCGGCGGCGGGTCGTAGTGGCAGAAGCCGCTGCGCTTGTTACCGCGCGCGACCCACTCCGGCTCGAAGCCGAGCGCTCGGAGCATCCGCTCGCTGCGCTCCGGCTGCGCGGAGTACGCGCGCACGCCGGCGAAGCCGCGCAGGCGGTGCTCCTCCGGAATATCCGGCGCGTTCGCCGTCAGCGGCTCCTCGCCGGTGTCGTCGACGACCAGCTCGAGTGTGAGCCCTTCGGGATCGTGAAAGACGAGCGACCGGTCGCCGAGCTCGCCGCCGACACGCTTTTGCCAGAAGTCGAGCGACTCCACGGAGCCGACGCGGAACGACACGAGGTGCACCATCCCGTCACCCGCGCGGCCCTTCGGCGCACCGGGATACTCGAAGAAGGTGATGTCCGCGCCCGCCGAGCCTTGCTCGTCCGCATAGAAGAGGTGGTAGACGGTCGGGTCGTCCTGGTTGACGGTCTTCTTGACCATCCGCAGGCCGAGCTCCCCCGCGTAGAACTCGACGTTCGCCGGTGCGTCGCCGGTGATGCACGTGACGTGGTGGACGCCTTCGAGCTTCATCGGCATAGCATGCCGCATGCGCGCAGCAGTCATCGTCGACGGGCGCCTCGAGATTCAGGAGCGGCCCGATCCGGTGCCCGGTGATGGGGAGATCCTGATCCGCGTGCGCGCGTCCGGGATCAACGGCGCGGACATCATCCAGCGCGCTGGGAACTATCCGGCGCCGCCCGGCGCGCCCCAGGACATCCCCGGCCTCGAGTGCGCGGGCGAAACCGAGCGCGGGGAGCACGTGATGGCGCTCCTCGCCGGCGGCGGGCATGCGGAGCTTGCCGTCGTGCACGAGTCGCACATCGTGCCGGTGCCGGAATCGGTCGGCTGGCCGGAGGCGGGCGGCTTCGTCGAGGTGTTCGCGACGGCGCACGACGCGCTCTTCACGCAGGCGGAGCTGATGCCCGGCGAGCGGCTGCTCGTGAACGGCGCCTCGGGCGGCGTCGGAATCGCAGGCGTGCAGCTCGGCTCCGAGGCGGGGGCGACCGTGACGGGCGTCGCCCGCCACCACCTGGAACAGATCGTCGAGCTCGGCGCAACCGACACGAATGCGTCGGGCGCGTACAACGTGATCCTCGAGCTGGTCGGCGGCGAAAACCTGCGCAAGAATCTCGGGCGGCTCGACAACAGGGGGCGCATTGCCGTGATCGGCCTCGGCGCGGGCGGCACGGCCGAGGTGAACTTCCATCATCTGATGCGCGCGCGGGGTCGCATCCATGGCTCGACGCTCCGCACACGCTCGCGGGCCGAGAAGGCCGACGTGATCCGGCGCCTCCGCGAAGACGTCCTGCCCCTGCTGGAAGAGGGCCGCGTCGTCGTCCCGGTGCACGCGACCTATTCGCTCGAGCAGGCGCAGGAGGCCTACGACGCGTTCGCCGCGGGAGGCAAGTTCGGGAAGATCGTCCTCGTCCCTTGAGCCCGCGGTACCCTTCCGCCCGGAAACCGAAGAATTGAGGAGCTGACATGGAAGTCGACGTCGCCGTTCTGGGCGGAGGTCCCGGGGGCTACACCGCAGCGATTCGCGCAGCCCAGCTGGGTGCGAAGGTCGCTGTGATCGAGAAGGAGCCCGAGTTGGGCGGCACCTGCCTGCGCGTCGGGTGCATCCCGACGAAGGCGTGGGTGCAGACCGCACATTTCCTGCACCAGGGGAACGACACGTTTGCGAAGCTCGGCGTGAAGGTCGACGGCGCGACGCTCGACTTCGGCGCCGCAAACGAGTGGAAGGCGGGCGTCGTCAAGCAGATGACGGGCGGTGTCGCCGGCCTGCTCAAGGCGAACGGCGTCGAGTGGGTGAAGGG
>JANMWB010000234.1:0-3114 GCA_031393705.1 Thermoleophilia bacterium
GGGGATCGAGGGCTACAACTATCCATTCCAGACGCCGTACACGGAATCGTGGAAGCGCTTCATCGACGGCGTCGGCGAATCCGCCAACCACGCGAAAGCCAAAGGCGTCACGGTGTTCCTGGAGCACAAGAACTCGGAGCCCGCGATGAAGATCTTCATGCGCAACATGGGCATGACGCTGCACGTGATCCACAAATTGCGCACCGAGGGCGTCGACAACCTCAGCGTGAACATGGACTGGCAGCACCTGATCATGAACGGCGAGAACCTCGCCGAGTACGCCGCTCTCCTCGCGGCGGACGGCCTGCTTGGCCATCAACACGCGAACTCGGGTTGGGGGACCTTCGACGACGACAACATGGTCGGCGCAACGGCGTTCATGGAGACGATCGAGCTCGCGATCGAGCTGCATCGCGCGAACTACGGCGCAAACGGCGAGCGGCTCGGCTTCGACCTCTATCCGTACACGGAGGATGCGGTCGGCGCCGTCAAGCGCTCCGTCCTGCAGTGGAACTTCATCGAAGGCGTCGCCAAGAAGATCGACGGCGACGAGCTCCGCAAAGCCCAACACGAGAAGGATGCCGTTCGCGCCTACGAGCTCGTGTACGCCGCACTCGGAGCATGACGGAAGCCTTGATCGGGGTCGACGTCGGCACGACCGGCGTCAAGGGCATCGCCATCTCGCCGCGCGGGGACGTGCTCGCGGTCGCGGAAGAGAGCTACCCGCTCTCGACCCCGCAGCCTGGGTGGTCAGAGCAGGACCCGGAGGACTGGTGGCGGGCAACGCAGGCCTGTCTCGCCCGTCTGCCGGACGGCCCGATCGGCTTCTCCGGCCAGATGCACGGCCTCGTCACGCTGGACGAGGCGAAGCAGCCTCTGCGGCCGGCAATCCTCTGGAACGACCAGCGCACGGCCGAGGAGTGCGCAGCGATCGAAGACCGCATCGGGCTCGCGCGCCTGATCGAGCTGACCGGCAACCGTGCGCTCACCGGGTTCACCGCGCCGAAGCTGCTCTGGCTGCGCACGCACGAGCCGGAGGTCTACGGGCGAATCGCGCACATTCTGCTGCCGAAGGACTACGTGCGCCTACGCCTCGAGGGCGAGCTTGCGATCGATGCGGCGGATGCGTCGGGGACGCTTCTCTATGACGTCGCACATCGCCGCTGGAGCGACGAAGTGCTCGACGGGCTCGACATTCCGCCCGAGTGGCTGCCGCCGTCGCACGAGTCGACGGAGGTCGCGGGTGCGGGCGACCAGGCAGCCGGTGCGCTCGGCGTCGGGATCGACACGCCCGGCCCGCTGTCCGTCGTGCTCGGAACGTCGGGCGTCGTCTTCGGCGTGCTCCCCGGCTACAGCGCCGACCCCGAAGCGCGCCTCCACACCTTCTGCCACGCCGTCCCCGGAACGTGGCACGCGATGGGCGTGATGCTTTCCGCGGCAGGCTCGCTGCGCTGGCTGCGCAACGTCATCGGCACGGAGGAGGCGACGCTCGTCGGCGAAGCGGCGTCCTGGGAGCCAGGTACCGAGGGACTGCTGTTCCTCCCCTACCTCACCGGCGAGCGCACGCCGCATGCGGATCCCGGCGCGCGCGCAGCATTCGCGGGCCTCACGGTGCGGCACGATCGCGGCGCCCTGACGCGCGCGGTGCTCGAAGGCGTCGCCTACGGCCTCCGCGATTCGCTCGAGCTGCTGAAGGAGCTCGGCTTCGCCGCGAGCGTCGGGCGCATCTCGGGCGGCGGCGCGCGCAGCGAGCTCTGGACGGAGATCGTCGCGACGGTCCTCGACATTCCACTCGAGCGGACTGCGGTCGACGAGGGTGCGGCGTACGGCGCTGCGCTGCTCGCCGGTGTTCGCTCAGGTCGCTTCGCCGACGCGCACGAAGCGGTCGCCGAATGCGTGCGCGTCACGGGCCGCGTCGAACCGAACGCGTCGTGGACGAGCGTCTACGACGAGGGCTATGAGCGCTTCCGCGCGCTCTACCCCGCGATCCGTCCACTCGCTTAGCCGAGTTCGGGCAGGAGGTCGGCGATCGAGTCGACGATCCGCGACGGCCGGAACGGGAAGCGCTCCGCTTCATCGCGCTGCGTCGAGCCCGTCAAGACGAGCACCGTGTGCATCCCGGCCTCGATCCCGGAGACGACGTCGGTGTCCATGCGGTCGCCGACCATCGCCGAGCTCTCCGAGTGCGCCTCGATCGCGTTCAACGCGGATCGCATCATCAGTGGATTCGGCTTGCCGACGAAGTACGGCTCGACACCCGTCGCACGGCTGATCAGCGCGGCGACCGCGCCGGTCGCCGGCAGCGGGCCATCCGGCGTCGGACCGGTCGCATCGGGATTCGTCGCGATGAATCGCGCGCCCTTGGCGATCAGCCGGATCGCCTGTGCGATCCGCTCGAAGCTGTAGGTCCGCGTCTCGCCGAGCACGACGTAATCGGGGTCCCGCTCGGTGAGCGTGTAGCCGTTGGCATGCAGTGCCGTCGTCAGCCCCGACTCGCCGATCACGAAGGCCGTGCCGCGTGGCCGCTGGTCCGCGAGGAAGTCCGCTGTCGCGAGCGCGGACGTCCAGATCGACTGCTCCGGCACCTCGAGGCCGCTCGCCGAGAGCCGCGCCGCGAGATCGCGTCGGGTGTAGATCGAGTTGTTCGTCAGGACGAGGAACGGGATCTTCAGCTCGCTCAGGCGCGCGATGAACTCACCCGCGCCGGGAATCGGGTGCTCCTCCCGCACGAGCACGCCGTCCATGTCCATCAACCAGGATTTGATCTCGCGATGCTTGGTCACTCCGCGAGGATCGCAGAGTTCGCGTGCCTCAGGCGAGAGATCCGAACCCCAGGCGTTCACATCTCAGTCACCCGCCCAGCAGGGCGGTCCGGCAGGATGGCGGGGTGATGCCGCCTGAAAGGCGCCCGCGCCGTCGCGTGCGGAAACGCCGCCGAATTCTCCCGCGTCTCCTGATCGCCCTGGTGATCGCGCTCGCGTTGGGGACGATCGGCGCGATGCTCGCGCGCAGCAGCAAGAAGACGGCCGCACCGACCAAGACCGTCCAACGTGCGGCGCCTGCGCACGCAGACCCCGTCGCCCAGCCGGTGCAGCGCGATCTCGCCGAGAAGGT
>JANMWB010000239.1:0-6717 GCA_031393705.1 Thermoleophilia bacterium
ATCGATCGAACCGCTACTCAAAGCTGATGCGATCGAGCGCGACCAGAGGTCTTCGACGTCGTCGCTCTGCTGCATCAGGACCGGCGTGACGCCCCACTCGAGCGCCATTTGCTGGACGGAGGTCTGGTGGTGGGAGAGCCCGATCACGGGCCGGCGCGGTCGCAGGCGCGCGACCGCGGAGGCCGTGCGTCCGGTGAAGGTCGGCACGAGGATCGCGCGTGCATCGAGCGCCTCGGCGAGGTCGCACGCGGCGTTCGACATCGCGCGGCCAACCGTCGTCTCTTCGCCCGGCGCAGGCATCTGATGGCGGTAACCCATGGACGGCTCGACGGCCCGCGCGATCGTGTCCATCGTTCGCACGGCTTCGACCGGATAGTTGCCCGTCGCGGTCTCGGCGGAGAGCATGATCGCCGAGGTTCCGTCGAGGATCGCGTTCGCGACGTCGCTCGCCTCTGCACGCGTCGGCTCGGCGTGCTCGATCATCGACTCGAGCATCTGCGTCGCGGTGATCACCGGCTTGCCCGCTTCCAGGCAGCGCAGGATGATCCGCTTCTGGAGCAACGGCACCGTCGCGGCTCCGATCTCGACGCCGAGGTCACCGCGGGCGACCATCACCGCGTCGGCCTCGAGCAATATTTCCTCGAGTGCTTCGACCGCCTCCGCCTTCTCGATCTTCGCGATCACGCGAGCGGGCGAACCGTGCTGGCGAATGATCGCCTGCAGGTCACGGACGTCCGCGGCTGCCCGCACGAAAGAGAGAGCGACGAAGTCGGCGCCGAGCCCGAGTGCGAACTCCAGGTCGGCCAGATCCTTCTGGGTCAATGACGGGATCGGAAGCGGCACGCCCGGCAGGTTGACGCCCTTGTGCGATTTGATCTCGCCCCCGACGATCACGCGACACCGTGCGCGGCCGTTGCCGACCTCCTGGACAGATAGTCGAACGAGACCGTCGTCGATCAGGATGTCGTGGCCGGGCCGCAGCACCTCGCTGATCACTGCAGGCGCGATCGGCAACTCTCCGTCCGAGGCATGCATGTCGCCGACAACGACGACCTCCTCGTCCTTCACGAGGATGCGGGGCTCGTCGAGGTCACCGATCCGAAGTTTCGGGCCTTGCAGGTCCGCAATCAGCGCCAGCGGCTTGCCGGTCTCGGCCTGAACTTCGCGCACCACGTTCGCGCGCGCCTCGTGATCGGCGTGGACGCCGTGCGAGAGGTTGAGGCGGATCGCGTCGACGCCGGCGTCGATCAGCGCGTGCAGCGCGTCGTGCGTCGAAGTGACGGGGCCGATCGTCGCGACGATCTTCGTCCTGCGCCTGTCTACTGCCATCCCTCCCAGACTAGCGACGAGTCACCGGTGTCTGACACCTCGTCGAACCACGTACCCAGGTCGAACCGCCAAAAGGTGTCAGACACCCTTCCGAGCCCGCGGGAATGCGTCCCAGCCGGGATAGATCGCGCGCGCGCCGAGCTCCTCTTCGATGCGGAGGAGCTGGTTGTACTTTGCGACGCGATCGGACCGCGCCGGGGCTCCCGTCTTGATCTGCCCCGTGCCGAGCGCGACCGCGAGGTCCGCAATCGTCGCGTCCTCCGTCTCGCCCGAGCGGTGCGACATGACCGCCGAGTAGCCGTTCGCCTGTGCGAGTTGCACTGCTTCGATCGTCTCGGTCAGCGTCCCGATCTGGTTCACCTTGACGAGGATCGAGTTGGCGACACCGCGCTCGAGGCCCTGCTGCAGGCGCACGGGGTTCGTCACGAACAGATCGTCGCCGACAAGCTGCACGCGATCGCCGAGTAGCCGGGTCTGCCCCTCCCACGACTCCCAGTCGTCCTCGGCCGCGCCGTCCTCGATCGAGACGATCGGATAGCGGTCGACGAGCTCCGCCCAGAACTCCGGCAGCTCCGCGCTCGTCTTCTCGCGCCCCTCGAAGCGGTAGACGCCGTCGGAGAACACCTCGCTCGTCGCCGGGTCTAGCGCAATCGCGATGCGGTCGCGCAGACCGACGCGCTCTGCTGCCTCGAGGATCGCCTCGATCGCGGCTTCGCTCGACTCGAGGTCGGGAGCGAACCCACCCTCGTCGCCGACGCCCGTCGCGAGCCCACGGTCGCCGAGCACCTTCTTCAGCGCGTGGTAGACCTCGGTGCCGATCCGCAGGCCCTCGGAGAACGTCTCCGCGCCGACCGGGACGACCATGAACTCCTGCAGGTCGATCGAGTTCGCGGCGTGCGCGCCGCCGTTGATCACGTTCATCATCGGGACCGGCAGGGTGCTGTTGTCGCCGCCGAGGTAGCGGAAGAGCGAGACGCCTTCGTCGGCTGCGCTCGCCTTTGCGGCGGCAAGCGTCGCGCCGAGGATCGCGTTCGCACCGAGACGGCCCTTGTTCGGCGTGCCGTCGAGCTCGATCAGCGCCCGATCGAGGCCTCCCTGGTCGGACGCGTCGCGACCGCGCAGCAGGCCGGCGATCTCACCGTTGACGTTCGCGACCGCCTGCGAGACACCCTTGCCGCCCCACTCCGTGCCGCCGTCGCGCAGCTCGACCGCCTCGTGGACGCCGGTGGACGCGCCCGAGGGAACGATCGCGCGGCCATAGGTTTTATGACCCCGTGCACCTGACTCGAGCATGACGTCCACCTCGACCGTCGGATTCCCCCGCGAGTCGAGCACCTGCCGTGCGCGCACCTCAGCGATCGTGGTCACATCGACTCCTTTGCCTGGTCGTAGTACGCGTCCTGCTCGTCGAGTGGAAGCTCGGCCCAATTCTTGCCATCCTCGGCCGCGAGCGCGGCAGCAGTTTCCACGCGACGGCGGAAACGCTTCGTCGCCGCGCGCAGCTCCAGCTCCGGATCGACGTTCAGCCGGCGCGCCACGTTGACGGCCGCGAAGAGCACGTCGCCGAGCTCAGACGCGACGCGCGCCTCCGGCTCGGTCTCGCCAGGCGGATCCGCGTCGGGCAACTCGGCACGAAACTCGCGCAGCTCGTCTTCGAAATCGGCGAGCGCGCCGGCGAGATCCGGATACTCGAAGCCTGCCGACCGTGCACGCTGCTGGGTCTTGCGCGCGTACAAAAGCCCCGGGAGCCCCTCCGGCACGTCGTGGAAGATTCCCTCGCGGCCTTCCTGCTCGCGCTTCAGCTCCTCCCAGCGGTCCTTGACGCGCGCGGCCGACTTCGCCACGTCGTCGCCGAAGACGTGCGGATGGCGCGCGACGAGCTTCGCGTGGATCCCGCGGGCAGCGCTCTCCAGATCTCCTGTTCCCTTCTCTTGCAACAGCAGCGCAAGGAAGTACGCCTGGAACAGGAGGTCGCCGATCTCGTCCAGAAGCTTGACGTCGTCGCCTGCGAGTGCGGCGTCCGCAACCTCGTAGGCCTCCTCGACGGTGTGCGGGACGATCGTGCGCGCGGTCTGCTCACGGTCCCACGGACATTCGCGCCGTAGGCGCTCGGTCAGCTCCTGGAGCTCGACGAGCGCGTCTGCGAGCGGCATCGGCCTCTATTACTTGGTCGACGTGGCGTTCGTCGTCGTGACGGCGCAGGGGTCCGGGCTCGGCGTGAAACCGGTCTGGTACTTGATCTGCGAGCCGGAGCAGAAGCCCTTTGTCGTCGACGAGACCCAGTCGGTCATCGCCTGGTTCTTCTTCGTCTGCAGCAGCTGCTGCTTGATCGAGGTCGCCACCTGCTTCTCCGGCGTCGATTGCCGCGGCTTGACGGTGCCGAGGGGCTCGATCACGAACCACGACTTGTACTGCGTCGGGTCGTAGATCGGCGCGTGCACCACTTTCGTCGGCTGCGAGAAGGCGATCGTGTCGAAGGCTGCAACGGTCTGGCCCTTGGTGAAGGTCGCCTTGCCGCAGTTCTGGCCGCTCGCGTCCTTCGCGTACTTCTTCGCGAGCGTGCACCACGCCTTGTCGCCTCCGGCCTTCACCTGGGTGTAGACGGAGTCGGCGTCCGACTTCTTCTTGACGAGGATGTAGCGGACGTCGCGCGACTGCGGCTGCGAATAGAGCTGCGGGTGCGTCGTGTAGTAGTCGTGCGCGTCAGTGTCCGACACCTTGACGCTCGAGGTGACCTTGTTGAAGACCGCCTCCGAGATCAGCTGCGAACGAATGTCGTTTCGCACCGAGGCATCCGTCAGGTGCTGCTTCTTGAGCTGCGCCTGGTAGCGCGCTTCCTTGTTCTGGAAGTACTGCTTCTTGATCTGAGCGAGGCGCTTGTCGACGTCGGCGTTCGAAATCTTGATGCCCATGGAGTCAGCCTTGGACTCGCGCTCAGCCTGCTGGACGAGCAGCGTGACCGCCTGGCTCTTCACCGTCTCGTACTCCGCCGTGCCCTGCTTTGGGAACGGACGCCCCTGCTGCTGGAAGCTCCGCTTCGCCTGCGTGAGCAGGATGTCGAACTGGGCCTTGGTCACGTGGACCTTGCCAACGACGGAGACGTCGTCCTTCTTCAGGCTCGCACCGCCGCCGCCGCACCCTGCGAGGAGGGCCGCCACGAGGACGATCGGAAAGAGGAATGTCTTCTTCATTGCAGAGGGAGCACCGGCTAGGCCGCCTGGCGCGCGGCCAGCATAGCATCGACAAGCTGCAGGGCTCCTGAGAATTCATCTCCTCGCAATGTGACCTCGCGGTTGCCCGTGGAGTAGACAGCGGTCTCGACCTGGGCTCGCAGTTCGCGGAGCTCCCCGGAGCCGAGGACGACCGGCCCCACAGACGTGCGGCCGCCGCGGAAGACGAGGTAGTCCGCACCGAGGCGCGCCAGCTTCAGCTTGGCCTCCTGGATCGCGAACAGGTTCTCCACCGCCTCGGGCATCGGGCCGTAGCGATCCTCCGTCGCGACCCGCAGCTCGTGCAGCTCGTCCTCCGTCTCGGTGAGCGCGATGCGGCGGTGCAGGTCGATCTTCAGCGCCTCGGCCGAGATGTAGGCCGCCGGAACGAAGGCGTCGACGCGGACGTCGATCCGCACCGGCTTCGCCGCGAGACGGCGCTGTCCGGAGAGCTCGGCGACGGCTTCGTGCAACATCTCGACGTAGAGCTCGAAGCCGAGGGCGGCGACATGTCCGGACTGCTCCGCGCCGAGCAGGTCGCCGGCGCCGCGGATCTCGAGGTCACGCATCGCGATCGCAAAGCCCGCGCCCAGCTCGGTGTGGTCGGCGAGCGTCGCGAGACGCGCGCGTGCCTCGGGGGTCAGCTCGTGTGCGTCGGGATAGAAGAGGTAGGCGTGTGCGAGTGCATCGCTGCGGCCGACGCGCCCACGAATCTGGTAGAGCTGGCTCAGGCCGAGCTGGTCTGCGCGCTCGACGATCAGCGTGTTCGCCTGCGGGATGTCGAGCCCCGACTCGATGATCGTCGTCGAGACGAGCACGTCCGCATCACCGGCGAGGAACGTGATCATCTTGTCCTCGAGCTCGCGTTCAGGCATCTGGCCATGCGCGACGAGGAAGCGAAGGTTCGGGCACATCTGCCGGAGCTTCTCCGCAGCCTCGTCGATCGTGTCGACGCGGTTGTGGAGATAGAACGCCTGGCCGTTGCGCGCGATCTCGCGCTCGAGCGCTTCCTTGATCAGCTGCTCGTCGTACTCGCCGACGAACGTGCGGATCGGCCGCCGCCCTTCCGGCGGCGTTTCGATCACCGAGATGTCGCGCAGGCCGGCGAGCGACATGTGCAACGTGCGCGGGATCGGCGTTGCGCTGAGCGCGAGTACGTCGACCTCGAGCCGTAACTGCCGCAGCAGCTCCTTCTGCCTGACGCCGAACCGCTGCTCTTCGTCGACGATCACCAGGCCGAGATCCTTCGAGATCACATCGCGCGAAAGGACGCGGTGCGTCCCGATCAGAACGTCGACCTTTCCATCGGCGAAGTCGGCGAGCACCTTCTTCACGTCCGACGGCTTGCGGAAGCGCGAGACCATCTCGACGCGCACCGGGTAGTCGCGATAGCGGTTGCGGAACGTGTTCCAGTGCTGCTGGGCGAGCACGGTCGTCGGGACGAGCAGCAGCACCTGCTTGTCGTTCACGGCGACGGTGAAGGCAGCGCGCAGCGCGACCTCGGTCTTGCCGAAGCCGACGTCGCCGCAGACGAGGCGGTCCATCGGGTGCGCGGACTCGAGGTCCTCCATCACGGCTTCGATCGCGGTCCGTTGGTCGTCGGTCTCGCGATACGGGAACTCACTTTCGAGCTTCTCGACCCACTCGTGCTCGACGTTGTAGGCGATGCCCGGCTGCGTCTGCCGCTGTGCGTAGAGCTGGATCAGCTCACCCGCCATCTCTTGGAGGTGAGCGCGCGCACGCGTCTTCAGGTTGTCCCACGCCTTGCCACCGAGCTTCGAGAGCACCGGAGCCTTCGAGTCGGCGCCGATGTAGCGGCTGACCTTGCCGATCTGCTCGTGCGGGACGTAGACGCGGTCGTCGCCGCGGTAGGCGAGCAGCAGATAGTCGCGCGTGACGCCGGCGACCTCCTTCGTCTCGAAGCCGAGGAGCTGTGCGATGCCGTGGTCTTCGTGCACGACGTAGTCGCCCGTGCGCAGGTCGGAGAAGCTCTGCAGGGCGCGGCCCGGCGCAGCGGTCGCGCGCGGCGGCCGTTTGCGGAAGACCTGTGTGTCAGGGAGGAGCGCGAAGCCGAGCTCGCGCCAGACGAAGCCTCGCCGTGCGGGCGCGACGGCGAACGTCAGGCCCTGCGGCTTGTCTCCCGGATCGAGCATCGTCGCCGAGACGCGGCGCAGCAGCG
>JANMWB010000245.1:0-4053 GCA_031393705.1 Thermoleophilia bacterium
TGAAGAACCAAGCGCGCTCAAGGAAGATCCACGCGATTTCGCGCTCTGGAAGGCGAACAAGCCGGCGACCGAGGACACGTGGTGGGACTCGCCCTGGGGCCGCGGCCGCCCGGGCTGGCACATCGAGTGCTCCGCGATGGCCGAGGAGATCTATGGGCCTGCGTTCGAGATCCACGGCGGCGGGCTCGACCTCGTGTTCCCACACCACGAGAACGAGGTCGCGCAGTCACGCGCGCTCGGGCATCCGTTCGCGCAGATCTGGGCGCACAACGGAATGCTCCAGTTCACCGGCGAGAAAATGTCGAAGTCCTCCGGGAAGGTCGAGACGATCCGCGACGCGATCGACACGTGGGGACGTGAAACGATCCTCGTCTTCTTCCTCACCGCGTCGTGGCGCAAGCCGATCGACTACTCGGAGGAGACGATGGCGCAAGCTCGCGCGCGCCTCGAGACGCTGCGCAATGCGTTCACCCGCGACGCGGCCGAGCAAGACGCGAGCGGCTGGCAGGCGTTCGCGGACGCGCTGAACGACGACTTCGACACGCCGGCCGCACTCGCAGTCCTTCATGACTGGGCCTCGCGCGGCCAGCTCGAGCTGCTGCGGCGCGGCCTGGCGGTGTTCGGGCTGGAGTCGCTCGCCGAGCGGGCGGAGGCGCCTGCGGAAGTCGTCGAGCTCGCCGAGCGACGCGTCCGGGCCAGGGCCGAGCGCGATTTCGAGACCTCCGACCGGCTCCGGGACGAGCTTGCTGCAGCGGGCTGGCAGATGCGTGACCGCCCCGACGGCTACGACCTCGTGCGGATTTGACCCCCGACCTCGTCTATGGGCGGCGGGCCGTGCGCGAGGCGCTGCGGGGCCGGCGGGAGGTGCTCGAGATCTGGGCGACCGAGCGGGCGGTCAAGTCGGAGGACTGGCTGGACGAGGCCCGGCCGAAGCTGAAGGCCGACCGGGAGCTGACCGACCGCGCCGAGACACGCGACCACCAGGGTGTGCTCGCCCTCGTCTCGCCGTATCCCTACGCCGACGCCTACGAGCTCGCCGCAGCGGAGAAGCCGCTGCTCGCGGTGCTCGACCGCGTGACCGATCCGCGCAACCTGGGTGCCGTCGCCCGCTCGGCCGAGGGCGCGGGCGCGACGGGGATCGTCGTCCCCGCGCACGGATCGGCGGTCGTAACGCCTGCCGTGGCGCGCGCCTCGGCCGGGGCCGTCGAGCACATTCCGATTGCTGTCGTCACGAACCTTGCGCGCTACCTCGAGGAAGTGAAGGGCGGCGCCTTCTGGGTCTACGGCGCGTCGGGCGAGCCGGCTGCGCAGTCGATGTGGGAGACGGATCTCACCGGCGGCGTTGCGATCGTGCTCGGCGCCGAGGGCAAGGGACTGCGACCTCTTGTGAAAAGAATGTGCGACGCGCTCGTGTCGATTCCCCTCTTGGGAGCGATCGAGTCGTTGAACGTCAGCGTCGCTGCAGCGGTGCTGCTGTACGAGGCACGCCGGCAACGTTCCGAAAATCAGCGTGGCTGACCTCTACCTCTTCGACGGCTACAACCTCTTGCACGCCGGGCCCTTCGCGGACGCGCGCGAGCTCGTCGACCTGCTTGCGAGCTACGTCGCCGTCCGCGGCGCACGCGGCGTCGTCGTGTTCGACGGTGTGGGGGAGGACGTGACGCGCGGGCCACTGGAGGTGCGCTACGCCGTAGATGCCGACACGCTGCTCGAGCGGCTGGCGGCCGAGCACCGCGACCGGGACAAGGTCGTACTCGTCACGAGCGACTCGACGGTCGGCTGGGCCTCCGGGATCGAGGTGGCGAAGCTCTCATCCCAGACCTTCCTCAGGGACTTCGAGCGCACTGACGTGAAAGCCACCGAGCACCGCGACGACCACCCGGAGGGCCTCGCCGGCAAGCTCGACCAGGCGACCCGGGACTTGTTGGAAAAGCTGCGGAGAGGCGAGTAAGCGGGTCCTGTGCAATTGGGGGTTGTGCTCCTTGCGGGTCCTTGCTAGATTCACCTCAACCTCAGGGTGAGACTTCGGCGGTTGCAGGACGGAGGTCTCACCTCAAAACACCCAAATACCGGGGGTTCCGCCTTGTCCGTCCGCACCGCATACGCTCCGAAGTCGCCACAGAAGGTTCAACGAGAACTTGAGGATTTGCAGCTCGTCCTGAAAGCGCGCAACGGCTCGACCGTCGCGATGGATCAGTTGATGCGCCGCTACACGTCCTTCGTCCGGCTGAAGGCGAGCTCGTATTTCCTCGCAGGAGGCGACTCGGAAGACCTGATTCAGGAGGGCCTCGTCGGCCTCTACAAGGCAGTCCGCGACTTCCGCCCGGACAAGGAGACGTCGTTCCGTTCGTTCGCCGAGCTGTGCGTGACGCGTCAGATCATCACGGCGATCAAGACGGCGACGCGGTTCAAGCACGCTCCCCTGAACCAGTACGTGTCGTTCAGCCACACCCCCGCCGGCCAGGACGGCGACGACTGCACGCTCGGCGACGCGCTGCCGGGCCCCGCAGTCAACGACCCGTCGGTCAAGGTGATCTCGACGGAGGAACTGCAGTCGCTCGTCGGCTGTCTCTCCTCGACGCTGTCACCGCTCGAGGCGGACGCACTGCGCCTCTATCTCGAAGGCTCGTCCTACGAGCAGATGGCAGAGGAGCTCGAGTGCGACACGAAGACGATCGACAACGCACTGCAGCGGGTGAAGCGGAAGATCCTGACGCACCAGCAAGGCCGCCAGGTTCTTCAGTAAGTCCCGTCGCGCGCGTCCGGGAACCCTTGAATCTGGTTCGGCCTTGCCGAATCAGGTTCAGCGCCGCGTACCATGTGAGCTGCGCCGGAGTAGCTCAGCTGGTAGAGCACCTCACTTGTAATGAGGTGGCCAGGGGTTCGAGTCCCCTCTCCGGCTCTTCTTGCGCTCGAACCTGATTCGGTGTCAGCCGAACCAGATTCGTGACCTTCGAGCTGACTACGCGGCCGTCTTGACGGGCGGCTTTTCGCGGGCAGGGCGGTCGGCGACGGGGATCTCCATGAAGAACGTCGAGCCCCGGCCGCTGCCGTTCGTCTTGCTGCCGGGGTCGTTCCCCTCGACCCAGATGCGACCTTCGTGGCGGCGCACCAGTTCGCGGCAGATGTAGAGGCCGAGGCCGGTGCCGCCGATGCCGCGGGTCATGTTCGGATCGAGGCGGTAGAACTTCTCGAAGACGCGCCGACGCTCCGAAACCGGAATGCCGAGGCCCTGGTCGGAGACAGCCCAGCGAACGCCCCGCTCGCCGCGCGAGACCTTGATCGTCACCGGGCCGCCGTCGGGCGAGTACTTGACCGCGTTCTCGACGAGGTTCACGAGCACCTGACGTAGCTGCTGTTCGTCGGCGGCGACCGGCGGGAGCCGCTTCGGCGCCTGGAACGTCAGCGTCACTCCTTCCGGAAGATGCGCGCGCGCCGCGTCGATCACCGTCTCGGTCACCTTGGTTGCGTCGACGGTCTCGATCCGCAGTTGCAGCTGGCCGGAATCGAGATGGCTCGCGAGCAGCACGTCGTTGACGATCTGCGCCAGGCGGTCGGACTCGTCGGCGACGACCTCAAGCAGCCGGTCGCGCATCTCGCCGCCGAGGTCGAGATCCGCGCGGCGCAAGGTCACGGCGGCGCCGTAGATTGCCGCGAGCGGCGTGCGCAGCTCGTGCGACACCGTGGCGACGAAGTCGGAGCGCATTTGCTCCAGCACACGCTCCTCGGTCAGATCGCGGAACGCGTACACCGTCCCCTCGTCGAAACGCACCGCGGAGAACGACAGCCACAGCTCCCGGCCGTTGATCTCGAGCGGAACTGTTTGCGGCCGTCCGTCGACGTCGACCTCCACGACATGGTCCGCGTACCCGGGCAGCGCCTCTCGCGCGGGCCGGCCGACGATGTCGGCGGCGGCAAGTCCGGTCATCGCTTCCGCCGCGTTGTTCCAGAGCAGGATCCGCTCGTCGTTGTCGAGGAGAACGACGCCGTCGGCGATCGTCTCGAGTGCGCGGGCCGCCTGAGCGCGCCGCTCGACCTCCTCATAGAGCTGAG
>JANMWB010000042.1:0-8213 GCA_031393705.1 Thermoleophilia bacterium
CGCCTCGAGCGGACGCTGAAGGCGCTTCGCGAGGCCGGGCTCAGCGCACAGGGGTTCGTCGTCGACACCGGCCCGGTGCAGGCGGCGAAGGACGCGCTCGCACAACTCGAGCCGGCGGTCGACGAGATCGTCGTCTCCACGCACGGCGCGGAGCGGTCCGGCTGGATGCGCCGCGACGTCGTCCAGGACATCGAGCGCGCCGCCGGCAGCATCCCCGTGAAGCATGTGATCGTCACGCGCGACGCGGACGAGGCGACCAATATTCTCGTGATCGCGAACCAGACCGTCCTCTCGACTGAGCTGCTGGAGCGCATCCGTAAGCGGGCCGCGCAGGACAAGGCGGCGTTCCTGATCGTTTCGCCGCAGGGCGACGAAGAGCCGCACGAGGACGCCGACCGCCGGCTCCGCCGCGCGCTCTCGGACTTGCGCACCGAAGGCGTTGACGCTCACGGCCAGATCGTGCACCCCGACCCGTACACCGCCGCGATGCACGTGGTCAACGACGAGCGCGTCGACGAGATCATCGTCTCGACGTTTCCGGGCGAACGGAGCGGCTGGTTGCGCCGTGACCTGGTCGAGCGTCTCCGCAAGGACACGAAGCTTCCGGTCGACCACGTAATCTCACCGGTGCCGCAGAAGGTCGAGGCGCACGCATGACTGCGCACGCCGAAGAGCATCACGGCCCGCCGCCGATCCACTACAGCTCGCGCGTCTCTCCGTCGGTGCTCGGGATGTTCCTGTTCATCGCGTCCGAGATCATGCTCTTCGGCGCGTTCTTCACCGTCTACTTCTTCGATCGGGTCGTCAATAAGCCGTTCGGCGGCCACTGGCCGCCCGAGGGGCTGCATCGCCCGGTCTTCGTCGCCGGTATCAACACGCTGATCCTCGTCACGTCGAGCGCGACGATGCACTGGGCCGACACGTCGATCAAGAAGGGAAATCGTGCAGGGCTGCAGGCGGGGCTCGTGCTCACCCTCTGTCTTGGCGCGACGTTCCTGGCGACGCAGATCGTCGAGTACCACCGGCTCGGCTTCGCGACGAAGGACACGTCCTTCGCGTCGACGTTCTTCGGGCTGACGGGCTTGCACGGGGCGCACGTTTTCATCGGCCTGACGATCTTGCTCGTGATGACGATTCGAGCATTCCGAGGCCACTTCTCGCCCGAGCACCACCACGGTGTCGAGATCGGTGGGATCTACTGGCACTTCGTCGACGTGATGTGGATCGTCGTCTACGTGACGGTCTACCTCCTCTAAGAGGCGAGAAATGCGCAATCCTTTCCGGAGCGAAGCAGATGCGTTCCGGTTCGTCTGGCTGACGATCGGTTACTTCGCGCTGATTCTCATCGGCTCGGTGATCAACGTTTGGGTCGGTCTAGGTGTGTTTGTCGTTGTCTCGGTCGTGGCGTTCAGGTGGCTCTTCAAGCGCGGCCCGCCGGAAGTGCCCGTCAAGCAATCGCCGGCCGCGAGCCCGCCCGGCGAGTACCGGATTCTCGTGGTCGCGAACGAGACCGTCGGCGGCCGGGAGCTTCTCTCCGAGCTCCGCGAGCGCTCGGAGGGCCGAGCAGCGCGCGTGCTCGTTGTCTGCCCCGCCCTCAATTCGCCGCTCAAGCACTGGGTCTCCGACGAGGACGAGGCACGCGCCTCCGCCCGGGCCCGCCTCGACGCGAGCCTCCTGTCGATGCGCGCTGCCGGTCTGGACGCGAGCGGGGAAATCGGCGACGGCGACCCGATCCAGGCGATCGAGGATGCGGTGCGGACATTTCAGCCCGACGAGCTCATCGTCTCGACGCACCCCGTCGGCCGTTCGCACTGGCTCGAGCGAGGCGTGGTCGAGAAGGCGCGGGAACGGTTCGAGCTGACCATGACGCACGTCGTCGTCGACTTAGATGACGCTTGATCGATGTCGTAGATCCGTTGCCGCTCGCCAACGAGCTGCGCGAGGTGCACCGGTCGGCGCTCGGGGCGGGCGCGCTCTCCGACGAGTGGGCCGCGACTCGGCTGCCCGCGCACACGACCCGCGACGGGTTCATCTTCCTGATCGCGCGCGAAGGCGACGAGGTTGCGGGCTTCGGCTACGGCTACACGGGCAGCGCCGGGCAGTGGTGGACCGACCGCGTCGAGCGTTCGCTCACGGCCGCTCAGCGCGCCGAGTGGATCGAACCGCCGCATTTCGAGATCGTCGAGTTGCACGTGCGGCCATCCCACCAGCGCCGTGGTGTCGGGAGCGCGCTGCTCGCACAGCTCCTCACGCGCCAGCGTCACGACCGGGCGCTGCTTTCCACGCAGACCGGCTCACGGAAGGCGCGCGGGTTCTATGCGAAGAACGGTTGGAGCGAGCTCGCGAGCGTCGACTTCGGGTCGGGCTACCCGCCCTACCTCGTGCTCGGGAAGAAGCTACTTGCCGGCGCTTGACGCGACGAACTTCGCGACGGCCTTGATCTCGGCCGGGGAGAGTTGCCCCTTGAACGGAGGCATCGACGCGCCTCCGTTCGTCACCTGACGCTCGACGATCGGCTCGGCCGGTTTGAGCGTGTCGAGGTTCGGCCCGATGTTGCCGGTCGCCCCGGCGGCCTTCAGCGTGTGGCACGAGCCGCAGCCGGCGGAGGCAAAAACCTTCTTCCCGTCCGGCGCTGCGCTCGGCTTCGCGCCACCACCACTCGGAGCAGGCGCAGGCGCGTTCGTCGCAGCGGTGACGCCGCAGTTCGGGTTGCCTGCGCACTTCGCGATGTAGAGCGAGACCGAGTCGGCGTCGCCTCCTCGCACGAGGTTCGGCATCATCGGCCCCTCGGGGTCGGCGTAGGCGATCTGGCCGCGCACGACGTCCGCCATTGTCTGCTCGGAGAAGCCTTGGGCCTTGTCGGAGGAGAACGCGTCGTCGAGGTTCGGGCCGATCGTCCCTTGTGACTTCGCGTCGGCGAGCGTGTGGCACGACGCGCATTTCTGGCTGAAGAGCAGCTTGCCCTTGCTGGTGTCGCCGCTCGTCACGCGGCCCACGGCACCGCAGCCCGTCGCGAGAAACGCGACGAGGAGAACCGCGATCAGTGCGAGTGCGTTCCTCAGAGCTACGCCGAAGGTTGGGAGGCGCCGTCGAGCTTCGAGATCGCTTCGTCGCGCGTCGCATGGATTGCGAAGACCCGGTCGAGGCCGGTGATCTCGAAGATCTTGGTGATATTGCGGTCGCTGCACACGAGCGAGAGCTGACCGTCGTTCGTCCGGAGGCGCTTGACGCCTCCGACCAGCACGCCGAGAGTCGTCGAGTCGATGAACGTGGTGTTCGAGAAATCGACGACGACCTGCTTGCCACCCTGGCCGATCACCTCGAGCAGCTGCTGCTTGAACTCGGGCGCGGTGTAGAGGTCGACCTCGCCGGCGAGGGAGATCACGTACGCGTCATCAGAAAGCTGCTCGGTCTTGATGTCGAAGTTCATGACTCTCTCCCCCGGGTCGATGGCACGCCTGACTGCCGCGAGAGTCTAACCACCGCTCGACGTCGAGGTGGCGGCAGCCGACCGCAGCTCGAGCTGCTTCATGGCCTGCTTCACCTGCGGTGCGAGCGGGTCGGTTGGCGCGAGCTTGAGGAACGCACTGTAGGCGGCGATCGCCGTCTTCGAATCGCCCGCGGCCTGCGCGGCCTGGCCGAGCTGGATCTGTGTCGTCGCGTCGCTCGGATTCATGGCCACGAGCTTCTCGTAGACGCCCTCGGCGCTTTTCTGGGCGGTCTGGAAGTTCGTGTAGGCGGTGCTCTGCTTGGTCGACGCGAGCGACTGCACCGAGGCGGCGATCGGATCCTGGAGCGCGGTCGGGTCGGCGAAGGCCTTCCCGAACGGGGTGGTCGACGCGGGCGCGAAGACCGCGCCCGGCGAGGCGAATTGGGAGGCCTCCGCCTGGGCGTTCTGGTAGTCCGTGGCGTACGTGGTCGCGAGCGTCCCGTACTGCGACGCGAGCTCGGCGAGCGCGTTCTGGTCCTTGGGGCGTAGCGCGGCGTAGCGCTCGAGCGCGTTGACCGCGTCCTGCGTGCGCTGCTTCTGCTCGAGGGCGGTCGCGAGGTCGCGCCACGCCTTGGCGTTCGCCGGGGCCTTGTCGACCTTCTTCTGCAGCTTCGAGATCGACGTGCCGCCGCTCGAGCCCGAGCTGAACATGTTCCCGAGCACGTCGCTGATGCCCGTCGACCCCGAGCCGACGCCGAGCAGGACGAAGCCGAGCACGAACGAGACAGCGAGGCCGACGTACGCCCATTTCGCGTGGTTTCGCAGCCGCTGGAAGAACAGCTGCTCTTGCCACTCGGGCGGCTTTTGCCGTTTCGGTGCTACGACCGCTGCGGGGCGAGCATTCGCTGCCGGGCGGCGCTTGCGGTGCTGCGTACCTCTCGCCACTGTTCGGTGTCCTCGTTTGCGTAGCGGGTGTGGCCGTCGACGATTGTCTCGAGCACTCGTTCAGGCGAGCCACCGAAAACGACGGCCGCTGCGGGATCCTCAACCGGATGGTACGGGCTTCCCGCGAGCGACACGACCGTCAGGTCGGCGCGCTTGCCGGGCGTCAGGGTACCCACCTGATCCTCGATTCGCAGCGCCCGGGCGGCGTCGAGCGTCGCCATGCGCAGCGCATCCGAGGCCAGAAGCGCCTCCGGGCGCTTCGTGCGGGCGCGAGCCATGTAGATCGCGGTGCGCATCTCCTCGAACATGTCGAAGGACGGAGTCGAGGCGGGCGAGTCTGTTCCGAGGCCGACGCGCACGTCTGCGGCACGGAGCTCGGTCACCGGTGCGGTGCCACAGCCGAGCAGGGCATTGGAGCGCGGGCAGTGCGCGATCGGGACGTTCCGCTCAGCCAGCAGCGCGATCTCCTTCGTGTTCACCTCGACGCAGTGCGCACACAGCAGGTCGGGGCCGAGCACCGGCTCGAGGGTCGGCACGGCGCGCTTCCCGGTCGGTGGCACGAGGATCGGGATCCCGTACAGCGGGCCGCTGCCGTGCTCGAGCCACTCGTTCTCGTTTGCACTCTCGGCGAGGTGGGTGCCGACCGGGATCCCGAGCGAGAGGCACCAGCGGTACGTGTCGAGCGAGCACGTATACGGCGCGTGCGGCGAGACGCCGATCCGCACGAGGTCGGACTCCTCGACGAGCGCGCGCTTCTCGTCGAACTGGCGCTCGGCGTCCGCGGGATCGTTCGCGAACACCTCGAGGTACACGGTCGCCCGCAGCCCCAGCTCTGCGGCGGCGGGCGCCGCGGCCCCGGAGAAGCTGTAGTCGGCGGTGGTCGCGATCCCGGCGCGCAGCGACTCGAGGACGCCGAGGCGGGCGATCGCGATCATGTCGTCGCGTTCGAGCCGGTTCTTTCGCTCGACGTGCGTGGCGATCCACGGGCCGAATGCCTGGCCGTCTCCGAACCCGGCGTACGTCGCGTACTCGAGGTGCGAGTGCGCGTTGACGAAGCCCGGCACGATCGCCGCGTCTGCGTAATGGCGATCGGCGTGGCCCCGCGTCACCTCGACGACTGCGCCGCCCTCGTAGCGGACAAGCCCGCCCTCGATCGGCGGCCCGTCGACGGGTAAGACCCAATCGGCTGAGACTTCTGTCACGTGACGGCGCTTTTAGGTGACAACTGCCTCGGTGTTGCGCGCGGCGCGCTTGTCGAGCAGCACGGAGAGCCAGATCGACCCTTCGTAGAGGATCGCGAGCGGGACCGTCTCGAAGAAGGTCGTCACCGGATCGATGCCCGGTAGCGCGACACCGATGCAGGCGACGATGAAGTAGCCGATTTTGCGGTTTGCTCGCAGCTGCTTCGTCGTGATGACGCCCAGGCGGGTGAGCCCGACGACAAAGAGCGGCAGCTCGAAGACGAGCGCCATCGCAAGCAGCACCATCGTCGCGAAGCTGATGTACGGCCGCGCCTGAACCTGGACGTTGTAGATCGAGGAGTCGAAGTGCGTGAGGAACTTCGCGGCCGCCGGCAACGCGACGTAGTAGCCGAAGAAGAGCCCGCCCACCATCAGCCCGGTGGCGAGAACGACGAACGCCTTCAGCATCCGCTCGTGGCCCTGCTCGAAGGCGGGAATGAAGAACGCCCAGGCCTGCCAGAGGAGGACCGGCAGCGAGATCGCGAAGCCCAGGTAGAGGCTCAACCAGAGAGAGGTCATGAACGGCTCGCCGATCCCGAGCGTCAGCAACTTCCGGTGCTCGTGCGGCAGTTGGTCGGTCAGCAGCCGCACGACGCGCGCGTGGACGATGAACGCAGCGATCCACGCCACGACGACCACGCCGATGCACACGAACAGCCGCTGGCGCAGCTCTTCCAGATGCTCGACGAGCGTGGCCTCTTCGCCGTGATCCAGGCGACGCGGCAGGCGCCTCATCAAGCCTCGCTAGTGAACTGACTCGTTCTCGCGCGAAGGCGAGTGTGCGGTCGTGTCCTGCATCGTGCTGACCGGAAGCTCCGGCGGCTCGTCCTTCGAGTTGCCGCTGACGGAGTCCTTGAACTCGCGCATCCCGGAACCGAGCGAACGGCCGATCTCCGGCAGGCGCTTGGCTCCGAAGAGCAGGAGGGCCAAAAGCAGCAGGCCGACGATCTCGAGAGGACCGATGTTGGGCATAGGGCCAGCGTACCAGTGTTTCTGCGGTTCTCCAGCCCGGCGCCCGGAACCGCTGCCCCCGGGTTTGCCGAACAGGGTCCGGGTACCATGGGCGGTACGAGCGAGGCCTGTCTGCGCCTTGCCATCAAGGACTGAGGAGTACGCGATCTTGGCAACACTGGAGTTGAAGAATCTGCACGTCGCCCTCGAGGACGGCACCCCGATCGTCAAGGGCGTCGATCTCACGATCTCGTCCGGCGAGGTGCATGCGGTCATGGGCCCGAACGGCTCCGGCAAGTCGACCCTCGCGTATGCCATTGCCGGACATCCGGCATATGAGGTGACCGAGGGGCAGATCCTGCTCGACGGCGTGGACATGACCGAGGCCGGCGCGGACGAGCGCGCCCAGGCCGGGCTCTTCCTCGCCTTCCAGTATCCGCACGCGATTCCCGGCGTCACCGTCACCAACTTCCTGCGCCAGGCGATGAACGCGGTGCGCAAGGCCCGAAACGGCGGTGTCGACAACCCGATGCCGGTGCCCGAGTTCCGCAAGCTCTTCCTCGCGAAGATGGACGACCTGAAGGTCAGCCGCGAGCTGGCGTCGCGCTACCTGAACGACGGGTTCTCCGGCGGCGAGAAGAAGCGCGTTGAGATTTTGCAGATGGCGATGCTCCAGCCGAAGATCGCGGTGCTCGACGAGACCGACTCCGGTCTCGACATCGACGCTCTGAAGATCGTCGCCGAGGGCGTGCAGCAGCTCGTCGGCCCCGACATGGGCGCGCTCGTGATCACCCACTATCAGCGGATCCTGAACTACATCAAGCCGGACTTCGTGCACGTCTTTGTCGACGGCAAGATCGTCGAAGAGGGTGGCGCGGAGCTGGCAGAGAAGCTCGAAGTCTCCGGCTACGAACAGTGGGAGACCCAGGAGGTGCCCGCCTAATGGCTCAGACCGAATCTGAAATCGTCCAGGAGATCGGTTCCGACTACGGCACCAAGTACGGCTTCTCCAACCCCGACGAGGCGAAGGACTACTTCTTCAAGAGTGGCCGCGGCCTCTCGCACGAGCTCGTCGACGCCATCTCGGCGCACAAGAACGAGCCGGAGTGGATGCGCAAGTTCCGCCACAAGTCGCTCGACTATTTCAACGCGCGCCCGATGCCCACGTGGGGCGGGATGCCGTCGCTGGCCGAGATCGACTTCGACAACATTTTCTACTACATCAAGCCGACCGAGAATCAGGTCAATTCGTGGGAGGACTTGCCCGCGGACATCAAGGACACCTGGGACAAGCTCGGCATCCCGGAGGCGGAGAAGAAGTACCTCGCCGGCGTCGGTGCGCAGTACGAGAGCGAGGTCGTTTACCACAAGCTCCAGGAGCACCTGACCGCGCAAGGCGTGCTGTTCCTCGACACGGACACCGCGCTGCACGAGCACGAGGACATCTTCAAGCAGTACTTCGGGACGATCATCCCGCAGAACGACAACAAGTTCGCGGCGCTGAACAGCGCGGTGTGGTCCGGCGGCTCGTTCATCTACGTGCCGAAGGGCGTTCGCATCGAGCTGCCGCTCCAGGCCTACTTCCGCATCAACGCGGAGAACATGGGCCAGTTCGAGCGCACGCTGATCATCGTCGACGAGGACGC
>JANMWB010000044.1:0-2591 GCA_031393705.1 Thermoleophilia bacterium
CTCTCCCGGATCTCGACGGCCGCCGGCCGGCCGACCTGCTTGACGAACCGGGCCGGCTCCCCGATCTCATCCGCGTGGCGGCGGGAATGCGAGCGACGACGGCGACGTGATCTGCTACCGCCACTGCGACTACCGGACTCCGCTCCGCTCGACGTTCCAAGCCCAGCGGGAAGGCGCGCGCTATCACCGGGGGACGGAGTCGGAGCCGACGCAGTATCTCTGCCTGCACCCACTCGGCCCGCACGCGGAGGCACTCCGCCGGTATGACGCACGGACGCCCGAGCAGGCCTGCAGGCTGAGTCTTCGCACATGGGCGCTCGAAGTCCCTCTCGATGACCTGCTCGAGATCCCGTTCGCCGAGCAGTACGTCTCGGACGACGCAGAGCCGTGCCGAGTTCTGGCCGAGAAGTTCCGACACTCGGGCGTCGGGGGCCTGGTGGTGCCGAGCGCCGCGCTCCCGGGAACGAAGAACGTGATCCTCTTCGGACCGCGCGCCGCGGCCCCGTACCTTGCAAGCAGGAGGCGCGCCATCGACGTGCCGGCGAGCATCACGGGCGAGCTCGGCCGTCCTCTCACGGCGCTCCTCGCCCGCGTGCGCTTTCGCGGCGACCCGCACCCGGGCGCCGACTACGTGTTCCGGGAGCCCGACTGGAAGGTGGAGGTCGCCTGAGGTCTCTAGACTCGGGGCATGGTCGACGAGGGTCTTGCCGAGCTGCACACGCACCTCGGCGGCTCGGTCGCCACGGACATCATGTGGAGCCTTGCGCACGAGCAGGGCATCGCCCTGCCGACGCGCGACTTCTGGGAGTTCGACCGGCTGGTCACGGTGTCGGACCCGCGCGGCGTGCCCGATCTCGACTCGCTCGACCGCATCTACCACCTGACGGAGTTGATTCAGAGCTCGCCGCTCGCGGTCGAGCGGAGCGTGCACGCGGCGATCGGCGGCGCGTACCGCTCGCAGCAGATCACGACGCTCGAGCTGCGCTTCAACCCGATGAAGCGCAACCGCGGCGGCGAGCGCGACCTCGACCACATCATTCTCGCCGCGATCCGCGGCCTCGACCTCGCATCGCTCGAGTACCCGCAGGTGCGGGCGGGACTCCTGCTGATGATGGACCGCACGTTCACCGCCGACCAGAACATGGTGATCATCGAGAAGGCGATCCGCTACGCACCGCGCGGGATCGTCGGCGTCGACATCGCCGGCCCGCGTCCCGGCGGCGCGCGGTACGACTACACGCAGATCCGCGAGCACGTCGAGCTCGCGCGCGACGCCGGCCTCGGCGTGACGATCCACTGCGGCGAAGAGGGAGCCGAGCACGGCATTGAGGAGCTCGCCGAGGTGGTCGAGTCGCTGCGCCCGAATCGCATCGGCCACGGCATCCTCGCCGCCCGCGACCCGGAGCTGATGGCTGCGATTCGCGCTGCCGACATCACGCTCGAGATCTGCCCGACGAGCAACCTGCTGACGAAGGCGCTCGCCGACGAGGACGCGGTGCGTGCGATCTTCCGCACGTTCGTCGAGCACGGCGTGCCGTTCACGATCGCCACGGACGGCCCGGAGATGATGCGCACGCACCTGCGCGACGAGTTCGAGCTGCTGCTCCGCATCGGCGCGCTGGACGACGACGAGGCACGCGCAGCGAACGCGCGGGGTCATGAGGCGTCGTTCATCGGGCGTCGCGCCCGCGCTGCGGCCTAGATGCCGCGGATACACCCTTCGGCCGATAGCTCGCGATTGGTGCGGCTCGTACTCTCCAATCCATGCAGGCACTACGTGATTCATCAGGCATCACCTCGCGGCAGAAACAGGTCGTGGAGTTGATCGCCCAGGGTCTGTCGAACGACGAGGTCGGACTTGTGCTCGGGATCTCGCCGCGGACAGCCAAGGCTCACTGCGACGTGCTCCGGCAGAAGCTCGGCGTTCCGAGGCGGCGACAGATTCCCGTCGCGTTCAGATTGCTGACGGGCGAGGACCCGTTGGCAAGCCGCCTGGAGTCGGCGCGAGCCGACAACGGGGGCTGACGGCGAAGAGGCGCCCGCGGCGACACCCTCGTGCCGCGGGCGTCCAGCCCCTTCCCAAAGCGGAGGTCGGGGCGTAGCGTGAAGCAAGGCGAGCGGCGCGCCTCTCAGGGGATGAGGGCAGGCATGGTGACGGCGGGCAAGCACGAACCGAACGTCGGAAGAGAACGCCGCATCATCGAGCGGCCTCGGCTGACCAAGCTCCTCGACGAATCCGAGGCTCAGACGATCCTGCTCCTGGCCCCTGCGGGCTACGGCAAGACAACGCTTGCGCGTCAGTGGACGAGGACGCTGAATCGCACCATCTGGCTGACTCTGACGCCCGCCCACCGCGACGTAGTGACCTTGGCAGAGGACGTCGCAGCCGGCATCGAATTGCTGGGAGGCGGCTCCACCGAGTTCATCAGGGAATACCTCCGAGCCCAGAGCAACCCGCAACGTGCCGCCCACGGAGTCGCGGTCAAGTTGTCAAAGCAGATGAACGAGGTGGGTGTCCAGTGGCTCATCGTCGACGACTGTCAGGAGATAGCTGGCGCGTCGGAAGCGTGCGCGCTGATCTCTGCGCTGAC
>JANMWB010000075.1:0-4277 GCA_031393705.1 Thermoleophilia bacterium
GGCGTGGACGTCGTCGGCCCTGCCGGTGGCCGGACAGGCGTCGTCGTTTCGATCGCGTCGGCCGGCGACCGGACAATGGCATCCGACCGCGGCGTCTGCCCTGACCTCGAACCGCGCGACCTCGACCCCGCGTGGTTCGATTGCGACGTGCTGCACCTCTCCGGCTACTCACTGATGCGCGATCCGATCGCCTCCGCGTCTGTCGCAGCAGCGGCGCTCGCGCGCGAGCGCGGCGCGCAGGTCGCCGTCGACCTCTCGACGTGGACGCTCGTCGACGAGACGTTCCGGGAGCGAGTGCGCGCGATCGCACCCGACCTCGTATTCGCGACCGAAGCCGAACGCGATGTCTTCGGCGATCTCGCCACACGCTGGGTCCTGAAACGTGGTGCGCGCGGGCTCGATGTCGAAGGGCGCTCGTATGCATCCGTCGCGACCGACGTCATCGACACCACCGGAGCCGGCGACGCACTCGCCGCGGGTTACCTGATCGGCGGCGCGGAGCTCGGGCTCGAAGCCGCTGCACGTTGCTGCTCGCAACTGGGGGCAATGCCGTGATCCGTGTCAGCGACGAAGTCCGGCAGGCGCTGCAGGAGCAGCGCGGCGTCGTTGCGCTCGAGACGACCCTGATTGCACACGGCTTCCCGCCGGGCGAGGGCGTCACGGTCGGTCTTGGCTCCGAAGCGGCGGTTCGCGTAGGCGGCGGCGTGCCCGCGACGATCGGCGTGCTCGACGGAACGGTGATCGTGGGCTTGACGGCGGCGGAGCTCGAGCGATTCGACGCGTCGGCGCGCAAGCTCGGCCCGCGCGACCTTGCGGCGGCGGTCGTGCAGGGCGCGCCCGGCGCGACGACGGTCGGCGGCACGCTCGCCGTCTGCAAAGCCGTCGGCATTCGGTTCATGGCGACCGGCGGGCTCGGCGGCGTGCATCGCGGTTGGCCGACGCCGCCGGATGTCTCCGCAGATCTCGGCGTGCTTGCGCAGACGCGCGCGCTCGTCGTGTCCTCCGGCGTGAAGTCGCTGCTCGACGTGCCGGCGACGGCGGAGCTGCTCGAGACGCTCGGTGTCCCCGTGCTCGGCTGGCGCACCGACGAGCTGCCGCTCTTCTATGCAGCGCGCGGCGGGCCGCCGGTGTCCGCGCGCGTCGAGTCGGCGGAGGAGGCCGCGCGGATCGCCGCCGCGCACTGGGAGCTGCAGGGCGGCGGCCTTGTCGTCGGCCGCCCGCCGGACGAGAGCCTCGACGACATCGAGCCGCTGATCGAGCAGGCGCTCGCCGCCGCGACGACCGAGAACGTGCGCGGTCAAGCCGTGACGCCGTTCGTCCTCTCCTATCTGCACCGCGAGAGCGGCGGGCGCACGCTCGCCGCGAACCGCGACCTGATCGTCGGTAACGCGCGGCTCGCCGGCGAGATCGCCGCAGTTCGAAACGCTTGAATCTGGTTCGGCTGACACCGAATCAGGTTCAGATGATCCAAGCCCCGTTCTTCTGTACGACCTTGCCGTCGGCGTGGAGCTCGCCGTTCGTGCGCAGGTCCTTGACGATGTCCCAGTGGATCGAGCTCTTGTTCTTTCCGCCGGTGAACGTGTAGGAGTTGCCGACCGCCAGGTGCACCGTGCCGTCGATCTTCTCGTCGAACGCGACGTTCTTCATGAAGCGCTGGATGCCCGGGTTGCAGCCGATGCCGAGCTCGCCGAGGCGGCGCGCACCGTCGTCGGTGTCGAGCGTCTGGATCAGGAACGCCTCGCCCGACCGCGCCGTCGCCTCGACGATGCGTCCGCCTTCGAAGACGAAGCGCGTGCCGTCGACCTCGTGCCCGTAGTACACGGCGGGGAACTCGGAGAACTCGATCACGCCCTCGGCCGAGTCCTCGACGGGCGAGTAGAAGACTTCGCCGCCCGGCATGTTCACATGGCCGTCGTCGACCGCCCCGAGGCGACCCGCGAGTGAGAGTGTGAGGTCGGTGCCGGGCCCGACAATGCGCACCTGCTCGGCCGCGTCGAAGACGTCGGCGATCTTGCGCATGCGCTCACCCTCCGCGTTCCAGTCGAGCAGCACAGAGTCGAAGATGAACTGCTCGTACTCGGGGAGCGTCATGCCTGCGTCCTGCGCGCCGGAGAGGACGGGGTACTCGGCGATCACCCACGGCGCCGACATCGACATCGTCCGTTCGCGCATCGGCGCGCTCGCTTCTTGCAACGCCGCCTTGCGCTCCTCGGACAGCTCGGAGCCCTCACGCGAGTTCTCGGGCGCCCAGATCGCAATGAACGCGTCGACTTCCTCCCAGATGCGCCGCTGCAGCGGGGCGGCGACGCGCAGCGTCTCGAGCGGCGCCTCGCGCGCGAACGGGCCGCCGATCAGCTCGAAGCTCATCTGCAGTAACGGATAGGCGCCCCGGCGCGCGATCTCCTCGAGCACCGCCTCGACGAGCGGCCGGGCAAGCGGCGTCGCGCGCACCTGCACCTGCCAGCCCGGCTGAACGCCGACGGAGCGCTCAACGAGCAGGCGGGCGTAGTCGTCGATCCGTGGGTCGCGCACGAAGAGAAGTTCTAGCCTCAGCAGACCGTGCCGACAACTTGTCCCGTTCCGTCATGTCCCGGAGAGGGGCCGTACCCTGGGGCCGTCTTCACGGCGAGGATGTGGACGACCGAGCCGGAGATCGTCGACCCGGACTTCGTGATCCGGCTCGCGACGATGACCGCCAGGTAGGGGCCGACCGAGGCCGGCGGCCCTGAGCTGTTGCCGGGAGCCGTCGTCCAGGTGCCGCCGCAGCCGGTGAGGGACGGCGCGTCGACGAAGCCCTTGAAGGCCGATGGCGCAGCGCCTCCCGAAAGGACGTTCGTCTTCTCCCACTGTGACGTCCACCACGAGACGGTGCCGCTCGTCACCGTGCGGTCGCCGAGGGTGAAGAATCCGGGCCCGTTGCCGAACGCATTCGTGATCGCGAGCTGAACCGTCGTCGCGCTCGGGGTGTAGAGCGCGTTCCCGGCGAAGCTCACGGTGACCGGTCCCGAGAGCAGGAACGGCGGCGGCGCCACGGTGGCGCTTCCGGTCGCATCTGTCGTCGCAGTGAACGTACGCCCGCCCGCGGCGAACGTCAGCAGCCGGCCCGCGAGCAGCGCGGTTGCCGGGGAGGCGCCGTCCACGAGGCGCGCCGACAGCTGCGTCGGGCCGAACGGTTGCGACAGCGGAGCAGTGAAGACGATCGACGTCGGCCGCTTCGTGATCGAGACACTCACAGTCTTCGACCCGAGCCCGCCATCCTTGTCGGTGGCACTGAATGTGGCGGCGTAGCTGCCGGGCAGCGCGTAGCTGCGATCGAGCTCGCTGGCGGGCGACAGCAAGTCGCCGAGGCTCCACTGGTAGGTGAAACCAACGAGTGTGTCGGCCTTGCTCGGATCGGTGGCGGCGCCCGCGAAGTGCACCGGCAGCCCCCAGTACTGGGGCGACGGGGTCGCGGCCGCGTTCACGGTTGGGGCGACGTTGCGCACGTCGATCGGTTGGGAGGCCACGGCGCAGTAGGCAGGCGCGCCGTCGTCACACGCGCGGACGGTGACGAGCGCAGTCGTGGGGCCGTCGTCGGCGAAGAAGGACGCCGTGGCACCGGCCGGGACGAGGGAGGCGTTCGGGGTGACTGTCCAGGTGTAGGTGAGGGTCTGCCCGGGGTCCGGATCGGAGCCTGACGCCGTCAGCGGGAGGGATGTCCCCTCATTGACCGGGCCCGCGGGCGCGAGCGAGACGACGGGCGGATGGTTGCGCGGCTGCACGTCGATCGTCACCGTGCCCGGAACCGAAAGACCGCCGTCCGACAACAGGTAGGTGAAGGTCTCGACACCGAAGAAGCCAGGAGCCGACGCGTAGGTGAAGCCGCCGCCGGGCGCGAGCGAGACGGTGCCGTGGGCCGGCCCGGAGAACAGTGCGACCGAGAGCGGATCACCGTCCGGATCGGAATCGTTCGCGAGCACGTTGCCGCTGACCGAGTCGCCCTGAAGCACGGTCGCGCTGTCAGGCCCCGCGACCGGTGCGGCGTCTGTGACGTGGAGTGTGACCGTGACCGGCGGCCCGTTGGCGAAGCCGTCGCCCGGGGTGTACGTGAAGCTGTCGTCGCCGACGAAGCCCGCGTCGGGCACGTAGATCAGCTCACCCGTGTTCGCGAGGGCCGCCTGACCGTGCTGGGGGTGCTGCGGCATCGAGCTGGCCGTCAGTGGATCACCCTCGGGATCCGTGTCGTTGCCGAGCACGCCCGGCGCCGCCACGTGCAGCGTCTGCCCGAAGTGCACCGA